>NZ_JAKFGN010000003.1:0-300000 GCF_021502575.1 Bradyrhizobium sp. G127 | reverse complement strand
TCGCGCTGGTCGGCAAGGGCGTGTGCTTCGACACCGGCGGCCTCGATCTGAAGCCATCAAGCGGCATGCTGATCATGAAGAAGGATATGGGCGGCGCGGCCAATGTACTGGCGCTGGCGCAGATGATCATGGATGCGAAGCTGAAAGTTCGTCTGCGCGTTCTCATTCCTGCCGTCGAGAATGCAGTGGCGGGAAATGCTTTCCGCCCGCTCGATATTTTCAAATCACGCAAAGGCGTAAGCGTCGAGATCGGCAACACAGATGCCGAAGGACGCCTTGTTCTGGCCGATGCGCTCGCGCTCGCCGATGAAGAAAAGCCCGACCTGCTGATCGATCTCGGCACACTGACGGGAGCGGCACGCGTGGCGCTGGGGCCGGACCTGCCGCCGTTCTATACCGATGATGAGGCACTCGCGGCCGATGTCGCCCGCCATGCCCGCGCCGAGAACGATCCGCTGTGGCGGATGCCGCTGTGGATGCCTTACGACAAGTGGCTCGACTCCAAGACCGCCGACCTCAACAACGCCCCCGGCGGCGCATTCGCAGGATCGATCACCTGTGCGCTGTTCCTGAAACGCTTCGTCGAACACGCGAAGAGCTGGCTGCATGTCGATATTTATGGCTGGACGCCGACAGCAAAGCCAGCGCGGCCCGAAGGCGGCGAATGCCAGGCCGCGCGCGCGATCTACAAGCTCCTGAGCGAGCGTTATGGCTGATCGGAAATTCGATCCAAGGCTGACGCCCGCTCGCCCGGACCTCGCCGCGAGACATCTCGTAGGCCAGGTGAACGCGGCGCAGTTTGTCGAAGGTATCGAGTTCGAGGTGTTCGACCCGATCGCACCGGTGCGGCGCGATCCGTCGCATGATGCAGCACTTGAGACCGAAGCGCTTAAGGGGGAGCGCGTCACGATCTACGATCGCGACGCGGAAGGCTGGGCGTGGGGCCAGTTACAATCCGACGGTTATGTCGGCTGGCTGCCGGACCATGCGCTGGTGCAGCCGCGCAGCACGCTCACTCATAAAGTGACCGCGCTGCGTACCTTCGCTTTCCCCGGACCGTCGATCAAACTGCCGCCGGCCGAGAGTCTGCCGCTCGGCGCGCGCGTCGAGATCATCAAGATCGATAACGGTTTCGCCATGACCCGCCAGCGGCATTATCTGCCCGCGCAGCATGTGGCTCCGCTCGATATGGTAGAGACGGATTTCGTCGCGGTTGCGGAACGCTTCATTGGGACGCCCTATCTGTGGGGCGGCAAGTCCGGACTCGGCATCGATTGTTCAGGACTGGTGCAGGTCTCGCTCGCCGCCGCCGGGATCAAGGCGCCGCGCGACAGTGACATGCAGGAAGCCGCATTGGGAACGGCGCTGCCGTCCGCGCAATGGCATGACCTCAAGCGCGGCGACCTGATGTTCTGGAAAGGCCATGTGGCGATCGTGCGCGATAGCGACAGCATCGTTCACGCCAATGCGCATCACATGGCGACGGCGATCGAACCGACACAGCCCGCTATTGAAAGGATCAAGGCTGCGGGGAGCGACGTCAGCAGCATCAGGCGGTTCTAGATGTCGGCGTCTTCCCTAGCACGCGCCATTCACACCGTCATTGCGAGCGAAGCGAAGCAATCCGGTCTTGGTCCAGAGGGTTGAATTGCTTCGTCGCAAGCGCTCCTCGCAATGACGAGGAGAGAAACATGGCAATCACATCTCCGGCACGATGTTCGGCGCGGCCTCAATGTTGAACGCCGCCGCGAACAGGGCGCGGGTGTAATCGGTCTTCGGATTCCTGAACAGTTCCGCCGCTGCGCCCTGCTCCACCACTTTGCCATGCCGCATGACGATCAGGTTGCTCGCCAACGAGGCCACGACGCGCAGGTCGTGCGAGATGAACATATAGGTCAGGTCGCGCTTGCGTTGCAGGTCGCGTAGCAGATCCACCATCTGCGCCTGGAACAGCATGTCGAGCGCGCTGGTCGGCTCGTCCAGCACCACGAAATTCGGCTCCAGCACCACGGCGCGTGCGATCGAGATACGCTGGCGCTGGCCGCCGGAGAATTCATGCGGATAGCGGAAGCGCGTCGCCGGATCGAGGCCGACCTCCTTCAGCGCCTTGACGACACGCGCCTCGCGCTCCTCCTCGTTCAGCGACGGCTGATGCACGCCCAGCCCCTCGGCGACGATGTCGCCCACCGACATGCGCGGGCTAAGCGCGCCAAACGGATCCTGAAACACGATCTGCATGTCGCGGCGGATCGGCCGCATTTGCTTGAAGTTCAACCCCTGAATGTCATTGCCGAGAAACACGATCGGCCCATTCGAGGAAATCAGCCGCAGCAGCGCCAGCCCCAGCGTGGTCTTGCCCGAGCCGGATTCGCCGACGACGCCGAGCGTTTCACCCTGACGCACCGACACGCTGACGCCGTCCACCGCCTTGATGTGCCCAACGGTCTTGCGCAGCAGGCCGCGCTTGATCGGAAACCAGACCTTGAGATCATCCGACGAGATCACCACGGGCGCATCGGGACGCGGCGGCGCGGGATCCGGTTTCGGCTCCGCCGCCAGCAGCGCTTTCGTGTAGGGATGCTGCGCGGCGGTGAACACCTGCTCGACCGGTCCCTGCTCGACGATCTTGCCGTTGTTCATGACGCAGACCTTGTCGGCGATGCGCCGCACGATGCCGAGATCGTGGGTGATGAACAGCATGCTCATGCCGAGCCGCTCGCGAATTTCGCCGAGCAGTTTCAGGATCTGCGCCTGCACCGTGACGTCGAGCGCGGTGGTCGGCTCGTCGGCGATCAGGAGGTCCGGCTCGTTGGCAAGCGCCATCGCAATCATCACCCGCTGCCGCTGGCCGCCGGACAACTGGTGCGGATAGCTGGCGAGCCGCGTTTCGGGCTCGGGAATGCCGACCTGCGTCAGCAGTTCGAGAATCCGCGCACGCGCCATCGCCCCGCGCACGCCGCTGTGCAGATGGATCACCTCGCCGATCTGCGCCTCGATCGTGTGCAGCGGATTGAGCGAGGTCATCGGCTCCTGAAAGATGATCGAGATGTCGTTGCCGCGAATGCCGCGCATCTCGTTCTCGCTCATGCCGAGCAGTTCCTGCCCCTTGAAGCGGATGCCGCCTGAAGGATGAAACGCCGTGGGATATGGCAGCAGCTTCAGCACAGACAGCGCGCTGACCGATTTTCCGGAGCCGGATTCGCCGACCAGCGCTACGCACTGCCCGCGATCGATCGAGAAAGAAACATGATCGACGGCCAGGCTCTCACTACCGGCTTGGCGGAAAGCTACCGACAGATCGCGCACATCGAGCAAGGGCTGGTTGATTGCATCCAACATGCTCACCCTCACCTGAACGTCTTGCGCGGATCGAAGGCGTCGCGCACGCCCTCGCCGATGAAGATCAGAAGCGACAGCATGATCGCCACCGAGAAGAAGCCGGTGAATCCGAGCCACGGCGCCTGCACATTGGACTTGCCCTGCGACAGCAACTCACCGAGTGACGGCGAACCGGGCGGCAGACCGAAGCCGAGAAAATCCAGAGCGGTCAGCGTCATCACCGAAGACGACACGATGAACGGCAGGAAGGTCATGGTCGCCACCATCGCATTGGGCAGCAGATGGCGGAACATGATGGTGCCGTTGGAGACGCCGAGCGCGCGCGCGGCCTGAATGTATTCGAAATTGCGCCCGCGCAGGAATTCCGCGCGCACCAGGCCGACCAGCGACACCCACGAGAACAACAGCAGGATTCCGAGCAGTACGAAGAAGCCCGGCACCAGCACCGACGACAGGATCAGCAGCAGATAGAGCGACGGAATCGCGGTCCAGACCTCGATAAAGCGCTGGAACAGGAGATCGACCCAGCCGCCGAAATAACCCTGGATGCCGCCGGCGGCGATGCCGACCACCGATGAAATGATCGTCAGCGCGAGGCCGAACAGCACCGAGATGCGGAAGCCGTAGATCAGCCGCGCGACCACGTCGCGGCCCTGATCATCGGTGCCAAGCCAGTTGTATTCGAGATCACGGCAACTCTTGAGGCCCTTCTTCTCGACCACCGGCTTGCATTGCGCTTCCGTCAGCATCCATGTCGGCTTCGAGGGCGCGGGCGTCGGCAGGTCGAGATTATGCGTATCGTAAGAGTAGCGGATCAGCGGCCAAACAATGGTGCCGTTCTTCTCGGCGATCAGCTTTTGCAGGTAGGGATCGCGGTAGTCCGCGGAGGTCTCGAAATCGCCGCCGAATGTCGTCTCCGAGTAATTGATGAAAGCCGGGAAATACAACTTGCCGTCGAACTTGATCAGAAACGGGCGATCATTGGCAATCAATTCCGCAAAAAGCGAGATAAGAAACAGAAACGAGAAAATCCAGAACGACCAGTAGCCCCGGCGGTTGGATTTGAAATTGCGCCAGCGCCGCTGGTTAAGCGGCGACAGGCGCAGCGGATGTCGCGACGGCGGCACCGCCTCGCCCAGCGGCGTCTGCGACGTAGCTTCGACCGGCGGAATAGGTGCGATCGTCATACTTCGCGCGCCTCGAAATCGATCCGCGGATCGATCCACATATAGGCGAGATCCGAGATCAGATTGACCACAAGACCGACCAGCGAGAAGATAAACAGCGTGCCGAACACCACCGGATAATCGCGATTCAGCACGCTTTCAAATCCAAGAAGACCGAGACCGTCGAGCGAGAAGATGGTTTCGATCAGCAGCGAGCCGGAGAAGAACGCGTGAATAAACGCACTCGGGAATCCGGCGATCACAATCAGCATCGCGTTGCGAAAGATGTGGCCATACAGCACCTGCGTCTCGCTGCAGCCCTTGGCGCGCGCGGTCATCACGTATTGCTTGCGAATTTCGTCGAGGAACGAGTTCTTAGTCAGCAGCGTCATGGTGGCGAACGCGCCGAGCGCCATCGAGATCAGCGGCAGCGTGATATGCCAGAAATAGTCGATGATCTTCCAATACCATGGAAACGTCGACCAGCCGTCGGACGTCAGTCCCCTCAGCGGGAAGATGTCGAAGAACGATCCGCCCGCGAACAGGATGATGAGCAAGATTGCGAACAGGAAACCTGGAATTGCAAAGCCGATGATGATGATGCCAGAGGTCCAGACGTCGAACTTAGAGCCGTCATGCATGGCCTTGCGGATGCCGAGCGGAATCGAGATCAGATACGTCAGAAGCGTCATCCAGATGCCGAGCGACATCGAGACTGGCAGCTTCTCCTTGATGAGCTGGATCACGCTGACATCGCGGAAATAGCTCTTGCCGAAATCGAACTGCGCGAAATTCCACAGCATCAGCGCGAAGCGCTCGGGCGCGGGCTTGTCGAAGCCGAACTGCTTTTCAAGGCTCTTCACGAAATCTGGATCGAGACCCTGCGCGCCGCGATATTTCGAACTGACGGCATCGGCCGACGCGCCGGCCTGCGGGCGCGAAGCAAAATCGCCGCCGGACGATCCCGAGATGCGCGAGCTGGCGCCGGTATCCGAGCCGGACAATTGCGCAATCACCCGTTCCACCGGCCCGCCGGGTGCAAACTGCACCACCACGAAGGACACGAACAGAATGCCCAGCAGCGTGGGAATCATCAAAAGGATGCGGCGGGCGATATACGCGCTCATGATTTACTTCGCCTGTCCGGGCTTGGTTTGTTCAGGCTTGGCCTGCTCAGGCTTCTTCGCCTTGGCCTCGTCGATCCACCAGAGATCCGGCACGCCGACGCTGCCCGCATAGCGCGGGATGGTCGGAGGATGGGCGAAGACATCCCAATAGGCAATGCGGTGGCTGGCCGAATACCATTGCGGCACCCAATAGCGGCCCGCGCGGAACACGCGGTCGAAAGCCCGGCAGGCAATGCGCAACTCGTCGCGGTCATTCGCGGCGATGATGCGCTCGATCAGCGCATCGAGCGCCGGGCTCTTGATACCCGACAGGTTCTGCGAGCCCTTGATGTCGGCAACCTGCGACGAAAAGAACGTCCGCATCGCATCGCCCGGCGTGGACGACATGCTGAAGCGCTGGATCGCGAGATCGAAATCGAAATCATCGAGGCGCGCGCGATACTGCACCGGATCGACCAGCCGCACGCTGGCATCGATGCCGAGCACGCCAAGGTTCTTGATATAGGGCGCGTGATGGGCCTGAAACGCCGGCTCATCGAGCAGGAATTCGATTCTGAAAGGATCGCCATTGGGCAGCCGGCGCTTGCCGTCCTTGATCAGACATCCCGCATCGAGCAGCAGTTGCGACGCCTTGCGCAGCAGCGTGCGGTCCTGCCCCGAACCGTCGGACACCGGCGGCAGGAACGGCGCACCGAACACTTCGTCCGGCACCTGACCGCGGAACGGCTCAAGCAGCTTGAGTTCCTCCGGTGACGGCGCGCCGGTCGCCATCAGATCGGAGTTCTGGAATGGCGAGACCGTGCGCGCATAGGCGCCGTACATGATGGTCTTGTTGGTCCATTCGAAATCAAACGCCTGGATCAGCGCCTCGCGCACGCGCGGGTCCTTGAACTGCGCCCGCCGCATGTTGAGAAACCAGCCCTGCGCGCCCGACGGCGTGTCGTCGGGCAAAATCTCCTGTTTAACCCGGCCGTCCTTGATGGCGGGGAAATCGTAGCGCGTGTTCCAGATGCGCGCCGTGAACTCCTCGCGATAGAGATAGTTGCGACCAGTGAAGCCTTCAAACGCGACGTCACGGTCGCGATAGAACTCGTAGCGCACGGCGTCGAAGTTGAATGCGCCGCGCGACACCGGCAGATCCTTCGCCCACCAGTCCTTGACGCGATCATACTCGATATAACGCCCAGCCTCGAAGCGCCCCACCTTGTAAGGCCCGGAGCCGAGCGGAATCTCGAGGGTGGATTCGTCGAACGGCTTCTTGTCATAATAGGCCTTGGAGAAGATCGGCAATCCGGCGGCATAGAGCGGCACATCGCGGCCGCGCTTTTCCGCAAACGTCACCGTCAGCGTCGCGTCGTCGTTGGCTTCGGCCTTCACCATGTCGCGCAATTGCTGCTGAATGATGGGATGGCCCTTCGCTTTCAGGATATTCAGGGAAAACGCAGCATCCTGTGCTGTCAGCCTGCTGCCGTCGTGGAATTTCGCTTCCGGCCGCAAGGTAAATCGATACGTCAGCTTGTCCGGTGAGACCTTCACGGAGCGCGCGACAAGACCGTACATTGCGTCCGGCTCGTCGGCGGCCCGGACCATCAGCGACGCAAACGTTTGGTCCATCCCGGCAGCACCATCGCCCCGGAGGATGAAACTGTTGAGCGAATTGAAGGTCTGGAATGAGGTGTTGTAGGCGCGCACCGACGGGATCGTCGAGAACACGCCGCCCTTCGGCGCGGCGGCATTGACATAGTCGAACTGACGAAAATCCGCCGGATATTTCAGGTCACCGAACGCGGACATGCCGTGTGAATCGGGAACGCCATCAACGCCTTCGCCTGCGGCCAGCACCGGCTGCGCCCACGCCGCCGCCATCGCGCTGCCGCCAAGAACAAGAACCCGTCGCCGCGAAAGCCCGGTCAAGAACGCCTGCCGATCTTGTCGGCCTTGTCCTTGTCGAACCACCACAACGAGGGCAGACCGGACCGGGCATATTTCGGCAGCGGCGCGTGGCTGAAGCGATCCCAGCGTGCGTATCGCATGAAGCCGTAGGTGAATTGCGGCACCACGTAATAGTGCCACAGCAAGACGCGATCGAGCGCCTTGGTCGCCGCTACCAGCGTCTCGCGGTTGTCGGCAAAAATGATCTTGTCGATCAGCTTGTCCACCACCGGATTCTTGATGCCGATGCTGTTGCGCGATCCTGGTACGTCGGCGGACTGCGAGCCCCAGAAATCGCGCTGCTCGTTGCCGGGTGACAGCGACTGGCCCCAGACATCAGTGATGATGTCGTAGTCGAAGTTGCGCAGGCGGTTCTGGTATTGCGCGTCGTCGACGGTACGGACCGTCACATTGATGCCGAGGCGTTCGAGCGAGGGTTTGTAGAACAGAACGATGCGCTCGGCGGGCGGGTTCGAGACCAGAAACTCCACCGAGACCTGCTTGCCCTCCTTGTCCACCAGCTTCTGGTCGCGGACCTCGTAACCGGCCTCTTTCAGCAAGCGGGTCGACTGACGCCGGTTCTCGCGCACCTTCTCGGGATCACCGCCGACCGGATTTTCATAGGGTTTGGCGATCACCTCCGGCGGAATCTCGCCGTAGACTTCTTTCAGAATCTCGAACTCCCTGCCTTGAGGGATGCCCGAGCTCGCCAGTTCAGTGCCTTCGAAGTAGCTATTGATGCGCTTGTACTGGCCATAGAACAATTGCTTGTTCATTTCCTCGAAGTCGAATGCATAGTTGAAGGCCCGGCGCACGCGCTTGTCCGCGAACAGCGGGCGACGGATGTTGAAGGCGAAGCCCTGCATCCGTCCGGAATCGTTGATCGGGAATTCCTCGAGCACCACGCGCTTCTCGGTGACCGCCGGGAAATCGTAGGCCGTCGCCCAGTTCTTCGCGGAGGACTCGATGATCCAGTCGGCCTGGTCGGCCTTGAAGGCCTCGAGCGACACCGTGGTGTCGCGGAAGAATTCGTAACGCAGTTCGTCGAAATTGTTCTGGCCGATCCGCGTCGGAGTTTTCTCGCCCCAATAGTTCTTCACCCGCTCCAGGGTAACGGAGCGACCGGCGACGAATTCCTTGATAGCGTAGGGACCGGAGCCGAGCGGTTTCTCCAGCGTGGTCGCGCCGATGTCGCGCTTGCGGCCTTCACTGTCGGTACCTTCCCACCAGTGCTTCGGCAGCACCGTCAGTTCGCCGACAATGGTCGGCAATTCGCGATTGCCCGGCGCGTCGAAGGTGAACTTGATATCGTGCGGACCGACTTTCTCCGCCTTCACCACATGCTTGTAGTAAGACGAATACATCGGGCTGTATTTCTTCAGCGACTCCATCGAGAACAACACATCTTCCGGCGTCACCGGCTTGCCGTCATTCCAGCGCGCCTCCTTGCGCAGGCGATAGATCACCCACGAATGATCGTCCGGATGCGACACCGACTCGGCCAGAAGACCGTACTGAGTCGTCGCCTCGTCCTGCGACCGCGCCATCAACGTCTCGTAGAGCAGACCCACCGCAGGCGCGATGTTGCCCTTCACACCGGCGACCGCGATGTTGAAGTTGTCGAACGTGCCGATGGAAATCTGCCGCGCCAGTCCGCCTTTCGGTGCATCTGGATTGACGTAATCGAAACGCTTGAAATCGGCGGGATACTTGATGTCGCCGAATAGCGACAGCGCATGACGCCATGCCGGCGCCGGCTGGGCCTGCGCAGATCCGACGGCATCGAGGCCCGCGGCCTTCAGCATCGGGGCCGCTGCAACAAAAGCTCCGCTCTGGAGAATACGGCGGCGGGAAATGCTCAATTGAAAGTCCCTGTTGCAGATCGAAAAAGGGGCGTCGAGGCAACGTCCCGACCGATTATGTCGGTTTTTGGATGTGATGCCAGCCTGTTGCCGCGACTTCTTTGCGGCCAAACGTCCCGACCGAAAACGACAGCAATTGCAACGCAAAACGGCCAGGCGAACCTGGCCGTTTGGGATTAAATTTCTGTCACGCGCAGGACGCGTTACTTGCTCGCCGTCGGCAGCGGCACCGGCGTATCCGCGAGGGTGCGCAGATAGGCGATCAGGTCAGCGCGCTCGCTGTCCTTCTGGATGCCGGCAAAGCCCATCGCCGTGCCGGGGACGGCGCCCTTCGGGTTGGTGATGAACTTGTTGAGGTCATCATAAGTCCACTTGCCGCCCTTGGCCTTCATGGCAGCGGAGAAGTTGAACCCGCCGCGGCCATGGCCGACCTCGTCGCCGACGATGCCGTAAAGGTTCGGACCGACCTTGTTCGGGCCGCTCTTCTCGAACGTATGGCAGGAGGCGCACTTCTTGGCGGCGGCAGCGCCCTTTTCGACCGAAGCGGTCTGAAGCAGCTTTTCGATCGGCTCGGCAGGCGCTGCAGCAGCGGCAGCCCCACCGGTGCCTTCCGCTTCCTTCACCGCAATTTCAAAACCCGGCTTTTCCGGCGTCTTCGGCGAGAAAATCGCACTGGCAGCCATGTTGGTCGCAAGCAGAACGAGGCAGGTGCCGAGCACTGCGCCCATGATCTTGTTGAGTTCGAAGGAGTCCATTTTCGATCAGGCCCCGAGCCGGAAAGTCGAGATGTTGGACCGCGCCAGGCGGCCATGGATTTGCTACCGGGAACAGGCGTGCAACGCAATACAGGCAGCGGGATCGAGATAACGGTTTGCCTGCCTTCTGGCAACCCGTATAAACGCGCGACCCCTTGAAAAGTCCCGTCATTCCTCATCCTTCCGGCTGTCCGAGCCCTTGCCATCCATGACCGAAAAACGCGCTCTGGTGCTGATTCCCGCCCGCATGGCCGCCACCCGCCTGCCGGGAAAGCCGCTGCTGGACATCGCCGGCCTGCCGATGATCGTCCATGTGCTGCGCCGCGCGGAATCCGCACGCATCGGCCGGGTGATCGTCGCCACCGATGCGCCGGAAATCGCCCGCGCCGTGACCGATCACGGCGGCGAGGCCGTCATGACCCGTGCTGATCACCCTTCCGGCTCCGACCGGATCTTCGAAGCGCTTCAGGCGCTCGACCCGTCAGGCCAGATCGACACTGTCATCAACGTGCAGGGTGACCTGCCCACCATCGCGCCCGGCGATATTCGCGCGGTTCTAGCTCCTCTCGATGACGCGAGCGTCGACATCGCCACGCTGGCCGCCGTGATCGCCAGAGACGAGGAACACACCAATCCTAACGTGGTGAAAATTGTCGGATCGCAGCTGAGCGCCACCCGTCTGCGGGCACTGTATTTCACCCGGGTGACCGCCCCTTACGGCGACGGCCCGCGCTATCATCACATCGGGCTTTATGCCTATCGCCGGTCCGCGCTGGCGCGATTCGTGGCACTGCCACCCTCCCCGCTGGAGACGCGCGAGAAGCTCGAACAGTTGCGGGCGCTGGAAGCCGGCATGCGGATCGATGTTACGGTGGTTGACACCGTCCCGCTGGGCGTCGATACGCCTCACGATCTCGAGACCGCTCAGCAGATGCTGGCAGGCAAGGCACCATGACCACACCGATCAAGATCGCCTTTCAGGGCGAACCCGGAGCGAACTCGCATATCGCGATCGCGGAAGCGTTTCCCGATGCGACGCCGTTGCCCTGCGCCACCTTCGAGGACGCGCTTGCGGCGATCTCGTCGGGAGAAGCCGCGTTGGGCATGATCCCGATCGAGAATTCGGTGGCCGGCCGCGTCGCCGACATTCATCACCTGCTGCCGCAGTCGAACCTGTTCATCGTCGGTGAGTGGTTCCTGCCGATCCGCCATCAACTGATGGGACCGCGCGGCGCCAAGCTCGACGACATCAAGACCGTCGAGAGCCACGTTCACGCCATCGGACAGTGCCGCCGCATCATCCGCAAGCTCGGCATCAGGCCAATTGTCGCCGGCGACACCGCGGGCGCGGCGCGCATCGTCGCCGACCGCGGCGACAAGAGTTGCGCGGCGATTGCCTCGCGGCTCGCCGCCGACATCTACGGCCTCGATATTCTGGCCGAGGACATCGAGGACGAGAGCCACAATACTACGCGCTTCGTTATCCTGGCGCGCGAACAGCTCTGGGCCGCACAGGGCTCCGGCCCGCTGGTGACGACGTTTGTGTTTCGCGTGCGCAACCTGCCGGCGGCGCTCTACAAGGCGCTGGGCGGCTTCGCCACCAACGGCGTCAACATGACCAAGCTGGAAAGCTACATGGTGGAAGGCAACTTCTTCGCCACGCAGTTCTATGCCGATGTCGACGGCCATCCCGACGACCGCAACCTCGCCTTCGCGCTGGAGGAATTACAGTTCTTCTCGAAAGAACTGCGGATCGTCGGCGTCTATCCGGCGCACCCGTTCCGCGTGGCGTTCAGCGAAAAGGCCGAGTGAGACGATCTGGTCTTCGCCTGTATCGTACCAATCCTACACGGCATGGCCGACAAGACGGCCAATGGCGGCTGTCGCGCCCATGGCGACCGCGCCCCAGAACACGACCCGCAGCATCGGCCTGAAAATTCCCGCGCCTCCCGTCCGGGCGCCGATCGCACCGAGAAGCGCGAGCGCGATGAGTGAGCCGCCGGATACGATCCACGGAATCCGCGATGGTGGCGACACCACCGCCATGACCAGCGGCAGTGCAGCCCCGGCGGCAAATGTAGCAGCCGAGGTGAGCGCGGCCTGCACAGGACGGGCAACAACATGGGCGGAGAGGCCGAGTTCGTCGCGCGCATGAGTGGCAAACACATCCTTCGCGGTCAGTTGTACTGCGACCTCTCGCGCCAACGAAGGCGTGAGACCTCTGTCGACATAAATATTCGTCAACTCGTCCAGCTCCGACTCAGGCTGTTCCGCGAGTTCACGGCGTTCCTTTGCCAAGTCCGCCGATTCCGTGTCGGCTTGCGAACTGACCGAAACGTATTCGCCCGCCGCCATCGACGTGGCGCCCGCGACCAGAGCAGCCACGCCCGCCACCATCACTTCGCTTGACGAATTGGATGCAGCGGCGACACCAACGACGAGGCTCGCCGTTGAAATAATGCCGTCATTTGCGCCCAGCACCGCTGCGCGGAGCCAGCCGATGCGTGCGATGAAATGCGATTCACGATGGAGCGGGCGCATTCTTGTATCCGGCACTATTGCGTATCAGTTGCAAAGATAGCGCAGAGAAACAAGCCACGCTTGACGCACATCAAGCATTAATTCTTTGCGAAGCGTAGCATCACACTAAAGGATGTTGCTCATGCCGCAGGACAGATTGGCTTACCGATATAGTCCGACAGCACAGGTGCTGCACTGGCTCACGGTGCTGCTGGTCGCAATCGCGTGGGCCCTCGGCACATTCGATGACGTCTTGCCCAAGGGCGCTGGGCAGGCGGCTGGACTGTTCGTCCATATTTCGGTGGGCCTTGCGATCCTTGTCATTTCGATTGTGCGCGTGCCATGGCGCATGACCCACACGCCGGCGCCAGAACCGACGAAGTTCAGCACATGGATGGGGCGCTGGTCCGATCCAGCGGCGCGAATTGCACACTACGCATTGTATGCGCTGCTTGTCGCCGTTCCGATTACCGGCATTGCGCTCCAGTTTGCGAGGGGAGACAGTCTGCCATTGTTCGGCCTGGGTGAAATCGCTTCCCCCTGGGTCGCGGACCGTGCATTCGCCCGTTCAGTGAAAGAGGTTCACGAAGTCACGGCGAACGCGCTGGTCATTCTCGCATGCTTCCATGCGCTCGCGGCACTGCTCCATCATTTCGTCTTTCGTGATCGCACGCTGGTGCGCATGCTTCCGCCGCGCGATACTCCCTAGTCTGGAGCGATAATATCAACCAAACGCGTGTCGCAGTGCCTGCTCAGGCCGCCGCCTGCCGGTCGATTCCGAAGGCCTCCGCGAGCAGACTGTAGGAACGCTTGCGCGCCTCGTGGTCGTAGGTTGCCGTGATCACCATCACCTCGTCGGCCTTGCAGTCCGCAATCAGCGGCGTGATCTTTTCCATCACCGTCTGCTCCGACCCGACGAACAGCCGCGAGCGGTTGCGCGCGATGCTGGCGCGCTCGGCGTCGGTGTAAGGATAAGCTTGCGCTTCGTCGATGCTCGGAAGCGGCTTGTACTGGCCGCGGTCGCGCAGCAGCCGATTCAAATCCGCCGACGACGCCAGCCGGTCGGCCTCCTCGTCGGTCTCGGCCATGATCACGGCAATGGCCAGAATGGCATATGGCGTCTCACGCCATCGCGACGGCTTGAAATGCGCGCGATAATGAATCATCGCATCCGCCGCGTCATGCGAGGCAAAATGATGCGCGAATGCGAAGCCCATGCCGATCTGCGCGGACAGTTGCGCGCTGTAGTCGCTCGATCCCAGCAGCCAGATCGGCGGCAATACGGTATCGTTCGGCATCGCGAAGACGTTGTGATAGGGATGGTTCGGCGGAAACTCGCGCGTCTCCCACAGCGTCAGTTCGATCAGCCGCTCGATGAAATCGTCGCCGCCGCGCTGATCGAAACGCTGACGCAGCGCATGCATCGTAGTCTGATCGGTGCCCGGCGCGCGGCCGAGGCCGAGATCGATGCGGCCGGGAAACAGCGCCTCCAGCATCTTGAACCGTTCGGCGACCATCAGCGGCGCATGGTTCGGCAGCATCACGCCGCCGGAGCCGACGCGAATCCGCTGCGTCGCCGCGGCGATCCGGCCGATCATGATCTCGGGCGCGGGAGACGCGACCGACGCGAGGCTGTGGTGCTCGGCCAGCCAGTAGCGGGTGTAGCCGAGTTGATCGGCATGCTTCGCCAGATCGATGCTGTTGCGCAGCGACTGAGCAGGCGGCGTGCCGGTGGTGACGACCGAAAGGTCGAGGACGGAAAGCGGGATCATTTGGCCAAGCTAGTGGCTCG
Organism: Bradyrhizobium sp. G127; assembly: GCF_021502575.1. NCBI lineage: Bacteria > Pseudomonadati > Pseudomonadota > Alphaproteobacteria > Hyphomicrobiales > Nitrobacteraceae > Bradyrhizobium > Bradyrhizobium sp. G127. Next base: position 285,507 of record NZ_JAKFGN010000003.1, on the reverse strand, counting down.
CACCCGCCTGACAAAGTGTCGGCGCACATACCTCCCCGCCAATGGCTGCGGTGGTCAGTGGGCAGATAAACCACATACTTGGTCCGACGCGGATAGTTTGCCCACACTCGCGCGGGCGAATCTATACTAAATCATCGGATTACTGCCAGTTATGGGCTTTTCTCTGCGGCTGCTCCTAACACAAGTCCCATACGTCAAACTATAATCTGCTGATTACTCAGAATAAATGGGCAATTTCCCACGGCAAATCCGGCCATGATGGGCTGTTGGAAGGCGGGGTTTTCCCTTATTTTGAGCGGCAATGGCGAAATGGTGTCGAACTCTGACCGAAAAGGCAAAAGGGAGGCGCGCCGGATCGCGAAGCCGCTGCCGATCCGGCCTGCGCATCGCCGCCAAAATGTGGAGTTGAGAAGCGTGACGAGCGAAGCACACAAACCTCCGGCGATTTCCTTCGAGTTCTTTCCGCCCAAGACCGAGGAGATGGAGCGCAACCTGTGGGAGGTCGTCAACCGGCTCGCCCCGCTGGCGCCGAACTTCGTTTCGGTGACCTATGGCGCGGGCGGCTCGACCCGCGAGCGCACCCATTCGACCATCGCGCGCATTCTCTCTGAAACAAAACTCACGCCCGCCGCCCATCTCACCTGCGTCGCTGCGACGAAAGCCGACATCGACGAGGTGGTCGCGCGCTATCATGAGGTCGGCGTCCGCCATATCGTGGCGTTGCGCGGCGACCCGACCAGCGGCATCGGCACCAAGTACGCGGCGCATCCGGACGGCTATCATCAATCCTCCGATCTCGTCGCCAGCATCAAGCGCAACCACCCCGACGTGGAAGTCAGCGTCTCGGCCTATCCTGAGAAGCATCCGGAGAGCGCCAGCTTCGAAGCCGACATCGACGCGCTGAAAGCCAAGGTCGATGCCGGCGCCACACGCGCGATCACGCAATTCTTCTTCGACAACGATCTCTACTATCGCTATCTCGACCGCGTGCGCGCGGCGGGAATCAATATTCCGATCGTGCCGGGGATTTTGCCGGTGCAGAATTTCAAGCTGGCGAAGAATTTTGCGACCCGCGCCGGCGCGACTATTCCCGACTGGCTCGAGGCCAAGTTCGACGGACTCGACGACGACGCCGATACGCGCCGCCTCGTGGCCGCGACCGTCGCCGCGGGGCAAGTGCAGAAGCTCGCCAAGCAGGGCGTCGAGAATTTTCATTTTTATACGATGAACCGTGCGGATCTTGTGTTCGCCATCAGCCACCTGCTGGGCATTCGCCCGAACGGTGCGCAGAAAGCTGCGTGATCCCATGACTGTGAAGACCTCCCCGACCGCCGACCGTTTCCGCGCGCTTGCCCGTGAACGCATCCTCGTGCTCGACGGCGCGATGGGCACCATGATCCAGGGCCTGCAGTTCGACGAGGCGGCGTTCCGCGGCGAACGCTTCAAGGATTTTCACCGCGACCTGCGCGGCAACAACGACCTGCTGATCCTCACCCAGCCGCAGGCCATCGAGGACATTCACTTCGCCTATCTCGCGGCGGGCGCGGACATCGTCGCGACCAACACGTTCTCCTCGACCTCCATCGCGCAGGCCGACTACGACCTCACCACCATCGCCTACGAGATGAATCTCGAAGGCGCGAAGCTGGCGCGCAACGCCGCACAACGCGCGGAAGCCACCGACGGCAAGCCGCGCTTCGTTGCAGGCGCGCTGGGACCTACCAACCGCACCGCCTCAATCTCGCCGGACGTCGGCAATCCCGGCTACCGCGCGGTGACGTTCGACGACCTGCGCATCGCCTATAGCGAGCAGATCAACGGCCTGCTCGACGGCGGTGCGGATTTGCTGCTGGTCGAAACCATCTTCGACACGCTGAACGCCAAGGCTGCGCTCTACGCCATCTCGGAAATCTCCGAGGCGCGCGGGATTTATGTGCCGGTGATGATCTCTGGCACGATCACCGACAAGTCCGGCCGCCTTCTGTCGGGCCAGTTGCCGGAAGCTTTCTGGTATTCGGTGCAGCACGCCAGCCCGATCACCATCGGCTTCAACTGCGCGCTCGGCGCGGAAGACCTGCGCGCGCATATCGCCGATATCGGCCGGGTCGCGGATACACTCGTGTGCGCTTATCCGAACGCGGGCCTGCCCAATGAATTCGGCCAGTACGACGAGACGCCGGAATACATGGCGCGACTGGTCGGCGAATTCGCACAGGCCGGCCTCGTCAACGTGGTCGGCGGCTGCTGCGGCACCACGCCGGCACACATCAAGGCGATTGCGGAAGCCTGCGCGCCGCACAAGCCGCGCATCGTTCCCGAGATTGCGCCGCTGCTGCGGCTGTCCGGCCTCGAACCGTTCTCGCTGACCTCCGACATTCCGTTCGTCAATGTCGGCGAACGCACCAACGTCACCGGCTCGGCGCGCTTCCGCAAGCTCATCAAGGAAGGCGACTACACCGCCGCGCTCCAGGTGGCGCGCGATCAGGTGGAGAACGGCGCGCAGGTCATCGACGTCAACATGGACGAAGGCCTGCTCGACTCCAAGCAGGCGATGATCGACTTCCTCAATCTCGTCGCCTCGGAGCCGGACATTGCCCGCGTGCCGGTGATGGTGGACTCCTCGAAGTTCGACGTGATCGAGGCAGGCCTGAAATGCGTGCAGGGCAAGCCAATCGTCAACTCGATCTCGATGAAAGAGGGCGAGGAGAAATTCATCCATGAAGCGACCATCGCGCGGCGTCATGGCGCGGCCGTGGTGGTGATGGCGTTCGACGAGGTTGGACAGGCTGATACCTATGAGCGCAAGATCGAAATCTGCAAGCGCGCCTACGATCTCCTCGTCGAGAAGCTGAACTTCCCGCCGCAGGATATCATTTTCGATCCGAACATCTTTGCCATCGCGACGGGTCTCGAAGAGCATAACAACTACGGCGTCGATTTCATCGAGGCCACACGCTGGATCCGCCAGAACCTGCCGCACGCTCATATTTCCGGCGGCGTCTCCAACCTGTCGTTCTCGTTCCGCGGCAATGAGCCGGTGCGCGAGGCGATGCATTCGGTGTTCCTGTATCACGCCATCAAGGCCGGCATGGACATGGGCATCGTCAATGCCGGGCAGATGGTGATCTACGATGATATCGATCCCGAACTGCGCGCGGTCTGCGAGGACGTCATCCTCAACCGCGACCCCGGCGCGCCGGAACGGCTGCTGGAGCTTGCGGAGAAATTCCGCGGCCAGGGCAAGCAAGTCAAGGAACAGGAACTCGCCTGGCGCGAATGGCCGGTCGAGAAACGTCTGAGCCACGCGCTGGTCAATGGCATCACCGAATATATCGATGCCGACACCGAAGCCGCGCGGCTCACCGTGGAGCGGCCGCTCAACGTGATCGAGGGTCCGCTGATGGCGGGCATGAACATCGTCGGCGACCTGTTCGGCGACGGCAAGATGTTCCTGCCGCAAGTGGTGAAGTCCGCCCGCGTGATGAAGCAGGCGGTCGCCTACCTGATGCCGTTCATGGAAGAGGAAAAGGCGCGCAACAAAGCCAACGGCATTGTCGGCGACGGACGCAACTCCGCCGGCAAGATCGTGCTCGCCACCGTCAAGGGCGACGTCCACGACATCGGCAAGAACATCGTCGGCATCGTGCTCCAGTGCAACAATTTCGAAGTGGTCGATCTCGGCGTCATGGTGCCCGCCGCCAAGATCATCGAGACGGCGAAGGCCGAACAGGCCGACATCATCGGTCTCTCCGGTCTGATCACGCCGTCGCTGGATGAAATGGTGTTTCTCGCCTCCGAGCTGGAGCGTCAGGGCCTCGACATTCCACTGCTGATCGGTGGCGCGACCACCAGCCGCGTGCATACCGCCGTGAAGATCGATCCCGCTTACAAGCGCGGCCCGGTGGTGCATGTCAACGACGCCAGCCGCGCGGTCGGCGTCGCCTCTTCGCTGCTGTCCGCGGATAGATGCGAGGAGTACGCCCGCGAAGTGCGCGCCGATTACGCGAAAATCTCGAACGCGCATTTCAAGGCGCAGCAGGACAAGAAGCGGCTCAAGCTGGAAACCGCACGCGCCAACGCGCTGAAGATCGACTGGAGCAAGACCGCGCCGGCAAAGCCCGCTTTCATCGGCATCAAGAGCTTCGACAGCTATTCGCTGGAAGAACTGGCGCAGTACATCGACTGGACGCCGTTCTTCCAGACTTGGGAACTGACCGGGCGCTTCCCGGCCATTCTCGACGACCCGAAGGTCGGCGAGGCCGCGCGCGCGCTCTATGACGATGCGCGCAAGATGCTGGACCGGATCATCAAGGAGAACTGGTTCAAGGCCCGCGCCACCATCGGCTTCTGGCCGGCGAATGCCGAGGGCGACGACATCGTGCTCTACAGCGACGAGGCGCGCACCAAGCCGCTGACCACACTGCACACATTGCGGCAGCAGCTTGAGAAGCGCGAAGGGCGCAAGAATGTCGCGCTGTCGGACTTTATCGCGCCCGTCAGCAGCGGCGTGCCGGATTACATCGGCATGTTCGTCGTCACCGCCGGCATCGGCGAGGACGTGGTCGCGGACCGTTTCAAAAACGCCAACGACGATTACTCCTCCATCCTCGTCAAGGCACTGGCAGACCGCCTCGCCGAGGCTTTCGCTGAAAGAATGCATCAGCGCGTGCGCAAGGAATTCTGGGGCTACGCGCCAGACGAGACGCTGGCGCCCGACGCCTTGATCCTCGAGGAATATGCCGGCATCCGCCCCGCGCCGGGCTATCCGGCGCAGCCGGACCACACCGAGAAGGCGACGCTGTTCAAGTTGCTCGACGCCGAGCGCACCGCCGGCGTGACGCTGACCGAGAGCTTTGCGATGTGGCCGGGCTCGTCGGTCTCCGGACTCTATTTCAGCCACCCGGAGAGCTATTACTTCGGCGTCGGCAAGATCGAGCAGGATCAGGTCGAGGATTATGCCGAGCGCAAGGGCATGAGCGTTGCGGAAGTCGAGCGCTGGCTGGCGCCGATTCTCAACTACATTCCGTCGCGCGACATGCCGCCCGAAGCAGATGACGATGTCGCGACGCTGCCGCTGGCGAAACATCCGCCCGGCTGCGGCTGCGCCATGCATATGCGGCTCGCCATGAAACCGCGCGCGGAAGTCAGTGCGAACTAATCACCATCAGGTTTCGTTCTCCGCTCATTCCCGCGCAAGCGTGCATTCGTCTCTGCTCTCGATCCCCGCTTTCGCGGGGGCCGAGCGGGATACAGTCATATTCACATCAAATCTGCTGAAGCCAGGCGTGGGTGTCTACGGAACCGCCCTCACGCATGCGTGACTCCAATTGGAGGGGAACCCGGAACGGCGCCGGGAATGATGCGTTGGTGCGCCGCAACGTCCCACCTCAAAAAGGAGCCAACATGAAAAAGGTGACATTCCTCGCCGCAGCAGCGGCTGTGACCGCGCTGGTTGCAACCCCGGCCCTCGCGCAGGACGCGCTGCAGCCTCGCTCCGGCATCCATGCCAAGGCCTACAAGTCGAAGCACATGAAGACAAGTGCGCGCATGCAGACCCGCGACGCAGGATACACGCGCACCACCGACCGCTGGAATGACCGCGACGACTGGAACAACCGCAGCAGCGGCTTCTGGCCGGCGGATGTGGTCGGCGGCGCCGTCGGCACGGCTGGCGCGATCGCGGGGGCTGCGGTCGGCACCGCGGGCGCGATTGCGACCGCGCCATTCGGAGGCCCGGCCTACAGCAACGACCGCTATTCCTATGGCAGCCGCTACAGCGACGCAGGCGGCTATCCCTACGGCAACCGCCACCGCTATGGCGCGTCCTACGCTTCAATGAATGCGGGCGGATGGAACGATCCGGGCTACGTCGGCGAGTACTCGTATAACGGTATCGCGATTCCGGCCTCCGCGAACTACGACGCCCGCAACGGTTTCACCTGCCGTCCGGGTTCGATCACGCGCGTGGGCAACCAGCAGGTGATCTGCCAGTAAAGGCCAAAGTGAAGATCGTGGCGGCCGGGTTTTTCCCGGCCGTCATTTTCCGTGACTTACGCCATGAAGCTGACGCACCCGGTCGCGAGATCATGCATCGCGCCAACGATGCGGAGCTGGCCCGCCTTGACAAGATCCTTGAGCACGGGGCTTTTCGCCGTCAGCGCGGCGACGCCCATCTTCACATTGGTTTCGGCCACGGCCTGGACGAAGGCGGCGTTTTTCGAGGTGCGTTCTCCGCCAGCCTTACTCGCCTTCACCGCCGGCTCGATATGAGCAAGCGTCGCCGTCAGATTGCCCAGCTTGACATGATCAATCGCGCCCTTGACGGCGCCGCAATCGCTGTGTCCGAGCACCACAATGGCCCGCGCGCCCGCGACCTTGGCCGCATATTCCAGGCTGCCGAGGAAATCCGTGTTGATGAAATTGCCCGCCACCCGGGTGCAGAAGACGTCGCCGATCCGCTGATCGAAGACAAGCTCGGGCGGCACGCGCGAATCCATGCAGCCGACAATGGCCGCGAACGGGGCCTGCGACTTCGCGGTTTCCTTGGCCTGCTGGATCAGATCGCAATTGATGGTCTTGCCGTCGATGAAGCGCTCGTTGCCGGCCTTGAGGCGCGCCAGCGCTTCGTCCGGAGTGATGGCGTGCTGGCGGTCGCGGGTCATGACCGCACAGGCGGCATCCACGGCCCGGGCGCGATCTGACATGAGTGATGAAACGAGGGCGAGTGAAGCGCAAGTGCAGAACGCACGGCGATGCAGCATGAGGACGGCTCCCTGAAAATGTCTGTCTGAACTTTCCTGGCAGACAAGGACACGCCGCGATTCGCGGCGCTGGAACTTTTGGGTCAAAGCCGTTAAAAAGACACAACCGCGACCGGGATAAATCGCTTCAACCGCTGTTGGATTTTCCGCCTATTCCTCGCCGGGGTCGCTCGCCAGCACGCCCTTCACCGCCTGCGCCCAGCCCTTGAGCTTCCGCGTGCGGGTGGCGTCCGACATGTTCGGCTTGAAGCGATGCTCCAGCCGCCATGAATCCGCAAAGCGCGCGGGCTCTGGATAGACGCCCGCTCCGAGGCCCGCGAGATAGGCTGCGCCCACCGCAGTGGTTTCCTGAATCATCGGCCGGTCCACCGGCGCGTTGAGCAGGTCAGCCAGGCGCTGCATGGTCCAGTCCGATGCCGTCATGCCGCCATCGACGCGCAGCACGGTGTTCGCGCTCGCGGCTTCCGGCCAGTCGGCGCGCATCGCCGCCCACAGGTCGTAGGTCTGGTAGCAGACGCTTTCCAGCACCGCATGCGCCAGTTCGGCCGGGCCGGTGTTGCGGGTCAGACCGAACAGCGCGCCGCGCACGCGCGGATTCCAGTACGGCGCGCCGAGGCCGACAAAGGCCGGCACCAGATAGACCGATTGCGTGGTGTCGTTGGCCTCCGCCAGCGGGCCGGTCTCGCCAGCACTCTTGATGAGGCCGAGGCCGTCGCGCAGCCACTGCACGGCGGAGCCGGCAACGAAGATCGAGCCTTCCAGCGCATAGGTGCGCCGGCCGTTCAACTGATAGGCGATCGTCGTCAGCAGCTTGTTCTTCGAGGCCACGGCCGTGGTGCCGGTGTTGAGCAGCGCGAAGCAGCCGGTGCCATAGGTGGACTTCATCATGCCCGGCGTGAAGCAGGCCTGGCCGATGGTCGCGGCCTGCTGGTCGCCGGCGATCCCTCGAATCGAAATCGCGCCACCGAACAGGTCCGGAATGGTCTCACCGAAATCGGCGGAGGAGTCGCGCACCTCCGGCAGCATCGAGCGCGGCACGCGCAGGATCTTCAGCAGATCGTCGTCCCACGCGCCCTTGTGGATGTCGAACAGCAGGGTGCGCGAGGCGTTGGTGGCGTCGGTGGCGTGCACCTTGCCGCCGGTCAGCCGCCACAAGAGATAGGAATCCACCGTGCCGAACAGCAGTTCGCCGCGCCCGGCGCGTTCGCGTGCGCCGGGGACGTGGTCGAGAATCCACGCCACCTTGGTGCCGGAGAAATACGGGTCGACGATCAGTCCGGTCCGCGCCGTAATAAGCGGCTCATGACCGTCGGCTTTCAGACGCGTGCAAATCTCCGCCGTGCGCCGGTCCTGCCAGACGACGGCGCGATGCACCGCCCGCCCGGTGGCGCGGTCCCATACCACGGTGGTCTCGCGCTGGTTGGTGATGCCGATGGCGGCGATGCCCGAGGCTTTGACATCCGCCTTGCGCATCGCCTCGCGGCAGGTCGCAACCGTGGAGGCCCAGATGTCTTCCGGCTCATGCTCGACCCAGCCGGACGCTGGAAAGTGCTGCGGGAATTCCTGCTGCGCCTGCGCCGCGATGGAAATGTCCGACCGAAACACGATGGCGCGCGAGGATGTCGTGCCCTGATCGATAGCAAGGATGTGCGACGCCATGACGTTCTTCCCGGATGCCTGATTTGTTCGCAGTGTTGTTGCGGCAAACCAAGCGGATCGCGGCACGCGCGTCAATATGACCGGCCGAATGAAGCGCCGTCATCCAGGGAGAGAGGCTATACCGCCGCCGTCGTGACGCCGCCGTCGATGACGATGGTCTGACCGGTCATGAAGGTCGACGCATCGGAAGCGAGATAGACCACGGCGCCGGCAATCTCGTGCGGCTCGCCGATGCGGCGCAGCGGCGTGGTCGCGGTGCGGCGCGCCAGCAGGGCTTCGTCTTCCCACAGCGCGCGCGCGAAATCGGTCTTGACCAGACCCGGTGCGATGCAGTTGACCCTCACATTCTTCGGCCCCCACTCCCCCGCCAAGCTGCGGCACAGAGAGAAGTCCGCGGCCTTGGAGATGCCGTAGGCGCCGATCACAGTCGAGCCGCGCAGACCTCCAATCGAAGAAATGATGACAACAGAGCCGCCGCCGCGCTCGGCCATCTTCGGCATCGCCAGACCGCAGAGCCAGATGTTGCTCTTGACGTTGGCGCCCATGATCTTGTCGAAGGCCTCGTCCGTGATGTCGAGCAGCGGGCCGTAATAGGGATTCACCGCCGCGTTGCAGACCAGAATGTCGATCTTGCCGTAGTGTTTGACGGTGCCGCTGACCAGCGCCTCGACCTCGTCGCGGCGACTGATGTTGCAGGCGATGACATGGGCGTCACCACCTTCGTCGCGGATGCCGTCGGCGACTTCCTGACAGGCGTCCGCCTTGCGGCTGGAGACGACGACCTTCGCGCCCATCCGCGCCAACAGTTCCGCCGAGGCGCGGCCGATGCCGCGACTCGATCCGGTGACGACGGCGACCTTGCCGGTGAGATCGAAGGGATTGTTCGTCATGGTCTGCATCGTCCAGATCGCTAACTTGGTCGTCCCGGCGAACGCCGGGACCCATCATCCCAGATCGCTCTGTTGGAACGACATGGAAGACCGTTTTTCAAATCTCCGACAGGGGTGATGGGTCCCGGCTTGCGCTACGGTTGCCGGGACGACCAGTCACACCAGATTGCCAGCCTCGCTGACGCGGCGCAGGTGATAGTCGGTGTCGCCGAAGGTGCTCTCGATCATGGTCAGCCGCTTGAAGTAGTGGCCGATCTTGAGCTCCATGGTCATGCCGACGCCGCCGTGAAGCTGGATCGACTGCTGGCCAACGAACTTCAGCGACTTGCCGATCTGCACCTTCGCCGCCGCGACCGCCTTGGCGCGCTCGGCGGCGTCCTCGAAATCGGACGCCATAGTGGCGAAAATCGACATGCTGCGCGCCTGCTCCAGCGCCACGAACATGTCCGCAGCACGGTGCTGCAAGGTCTGAAAGTTGCCGATGGTGACGCCGAACTGCTTGCGGGTCTTGAGATACTCCACCGTCGACTTCAGCGACTCGTCCATTGCACCGACAGCCTCGGCGCACATCGCGACGCGCGCTTCATCCACCACGCGCTCGACCAGCGGCAGGCCGTTCTCGGCATCGCCGATGACGGCGTCCGCGCCGACCTCGACGCTCTCGAACCGGATGTCCGCGGCGCGCATGCCGTCCTGGGTTGCGTAGCCCTTGACGGTGACGCCCTTGGCGTTCGCCGGCACGAGGAACACACCGATGCCGTTGCGATCGCGCTGGCCGCCCTTGGTGCGCGCGGTCACGATCAGGGTATCGGCGGTCTCGCCGTGCAGCACCACGAACTTCTCGCCGTCGATGACCCAGCCACCGCCCTTCTTCTTGGCGGTGGTGGTCACGTCCGCGAGATTGTAGCGCGAGTTCTTTTCAAGCTGCGCGAAGGCCAGCGTCTTGCTGCCGTCGATGATCGACGGAACATGCGCGGCCTTCTGCGCGGCCGAGCCGCCGTGGCGCAGGAATCCGCCACCGAGAATGACGGTCGACAGATAGGGCTCGATGACGAGCGCCTTGCCCAGCGCCTCCATCACGATCGCGGTTTCCACCCCGCCCGCGCCGAAGCCGCCGTCGGCTTCCGGGAACGGCAGACCGAGCAGGCCCTGCTCCGCCAGCTTGTTCCAGACGGTCTTGCTCCAGCCGCCCTTTTCCGCCGCGTACTTCTTGCGCTGATCGAAATCGTAGGAATCGGCCAGCAGGCCGTCGACGCTGTCTTTCAGGAGCCGCTGCTCCTCGGACAAATCAAAATCCATTTTACTCTCTCCGGATATATCAAAATCGCCGTTGCGAGGAGCGAAGCGACGAAGCCATCCAGTTTCCCATTCGGCGCTCTGGACTGCTTCGCTTCGCTCGCAATGGCGGGAAGACGCGGGTGATGCCCCTCTCCCCGCAGGCGCGGGAAGAGGGAAGAGACTTACAACCCAAGAACCGCCTTGGTGATGATGTTGCGCTGAATCTCGTTCGAGCCTCCGTAGATGGAGACCTTGCGATAGTTGAAGTACCCCGGCGCGACGGTGGTCGCCCAGCTTGCTTCCTCGTTGCTCTTTTCGTCTTCCGACGCATACGGCAGCGCGAACGGTCCGGTGATCTCGAGCAGCAGTTCGGTGATGGTCTGCTGGATCTCGGAGCCCTTGATCTTGAGGATTGAGGAAGCCGGGTCCGGCTTGCCCTTGCCGTTCTTGTGCTCGTTGGCGACGACGCGCATCTGGGTGAGTTCAAGCGCCTTGAGTTCGATCTCGGTCGCCGCGAGCTTCTCGCGGAAACGGGAATCCTCGATCAGCGGCTTGCCGTCCTGTTCGACCTTGGAAGCAAGATCGCGGATGCGGCGGATGCGCTCCTTCGACATGCCGACGCGGGCGATGTTGGTGCGCTCGTTGCCGAGCAGGAACTTGGCGTAGTCCCAACCCTTGTTCTCCTCGCCGACGAGATTTTCTACCGGCACCTCGACGTCATCGAAGAACACCTCGTTGACTTCGCGGCCGCCGTCGATGGTCTGGATCGGACGCACGGTGACGCCGCGCGACTTCATGTCGAACAGGATGAAGGAAATGCCCGACTGCTTCTTCGCGTCCGGATCTGTGCGGCAGAGACAGAAGATCCAGTCGGCGTATTGCGCCAGCGTGGTCCAGGTCTTCTGGCCGTTGATGACGTAGACGTCGCCCTTGCGCTTCGCGGTGGTCTTCAGCGAGGCGAGGTCGGAACCGGCGCCGGGTTCGGAGAAGCCCTGGCACCACCAGTCGTCAAGATTGGCGATGCGCGGCAGATAGTGCTTCTTCTGCGCCTCGTTGCCGAAGGTGTAGATCACGGGGCCGACCATGTTGACGCCGAACGGAAGCGGCGACGGCGCCGGGGTGGCCTGCAGCTCTTCGAGGAAGATGTACTGCTGCACCGGGGTCCAGCCGGTGCCGCCGTATTCCTTCGGCCAGTGCGGCACCGCCCATCCCTTCTTGTTCAGGATGCGCTGCCAGGTGACCATGTCTTCCTTGCTGGTATGGCGGCCTTCCACCAGCTTCTTGCGGATGTCGGCGGGGAGACTCTCCTTGAAGAAGGTCCGCACCTCGTCGCGAAACGCGAGTTCTTCCTTGCTGAAACTCAGATCCATGGGATCCTCCTTGGGCGATTTGTTTTTACCCACCTCCCCTTTTTTCAGGGGAGGTGAAGCTATTCAGAAAATTACTGAAGGATTTCGAACAGGCCGGCCGCACCCATGCCGCCGCCAACGCACATAGTCACCACGCCGTACTTCGCCTTGCGGCGGCGGCCTTCGACCAGCACGTGGCCAGCGAGACGCGAACCGGTCATGCCGTACGGATGGCCGACCGAAATCGCACCGCCGTTGACGTTGAGCTTTTCCGGATCGATGCCGAGCTTGTCGCGGCAGTAAAGCGCCTGCACGGCGAAGGCTTCGTTCAGTTCCCAGATGTCGATGTCCTCGATCTTGAGGCCATGACGCTTCAGCAGGCGCGGAATCGCGAACACGGGGCCGATGCCCATTTCGTCCGGCTCGCAGCCCGCGGCGACGAAGCCGCGGAAGATGCCGAGCGGCTTGAGACCCTTCTTGGCCGCAAGCTTGTCACTCATCACGACCTGGGCGCTGGCGCCGTCGGACAACTGGCTGGCGTTGCCGGCGGTGATGCAGCCGCCCTCGATCACGGGCTTGAGGCTCGCAAGCCCTTCCGCCGTAGTCTCGGGGCGCGGACCTTCGTCCTGCGAGATCGTGATGTCCTTGTAGGACACTTCCTTGGTGTTCTTGTCGACCACCGCCATCTTGGTGGTCATCGGCGCGATCTCCTCCTTGAAACGTCCTCCCTGCAAGGCCGACGCCGTGCGGCGCTGGCTTTCCAGGCCGAACTCATCCTGCTTCTCGCGCGAGATGCCGTAGCGCTTCGCCACCACTTCGGCGGTGTTCAGCATCGACATATAGACGTCGCCCTTGATCGCGACGAGTTCCGGATCGACGGCGTGAAACTTGTTGATGTGATCGTTCTGCACAAGGCTGATCGATTCACCGCCGCCGGCCACCGCCACCTCGACGCCGTCATACATGATCGAGCGCGCCGCAAGCGCGATCGCCTGCAGGCCAGACGAGCACTGGCGGTCGATGGTGGTGCCGGCCACCGACACCGGAAGACCGGCGCGCAGCGCGGCCTTGCGCGCGATGTTGCCGCCGGTGGTGCCCTGCTGCATGGCGGCGCCCATCACCACGTCCTCGATCTCTGCGCCGTCGATGCCGGCGCGCTTCACCGCATGCTCGATGGCGTGGCCGAGCAGCGTCGCGCCCTCGGTGTTGTTAAAGGCGCCGCGATAGGCCTTGCCGATCGGGGTGCGGGCAGTGGAAACGATAACGGCTTCGGTCATGAGCGACCTCCTGTTGCAAGTTTGGGTTGTTGTTGAATGTATTGGCGTTGCTGGTTGCGTAGTTCGTGGCGCGAGAGTTTTCCGACGCTGGTGCGCGGCAGTTCCTTGAGAAATTCCACCGCGACCGGCAGTTCGTGCTTGCCGACCTTGCCGGCGAGAAACGCGCGCAGGTCCTCGATCGTGAAAGGCGCGGCGCCCGCGCGCAGCGTCACGAAGGCTTTCGCCGCTTCGCCGCGATAATCGTCGGGAATGCCGATCACGATGACTTCCTGTACGGCGGGATGCATGTAAATCGCCTGCTCGATCATCTGCGGATAGACGTTGAAGCCGCCGGAGATGATCATGTCCTTCTTGCGATCGACCAGATAGAAATAGCCGTCGCTGTCCATATAGCCGATGTCGCCTGTGAGGAAACGGTCGCCGACGAACGCCTCGGCGGTTTCCTTCTCGCGGTTCCAGTAGCCTTGGGTGACGTTGGGACCGCGGACGCGGATTTCGCCGGCCTCGCCCACGGGCAGCACCTGCTTCGGATCGTCCAGCGACACCACATCCATTTCGATGCCCGGCAGCATCAGGCCGATCGAGCCCGGCTTCTCCGGACCTTCCGGCGGATGACCGGTGCCGGGCGAGCAGGTTTCAGTCATGCCCCAGCCGCTTTTCAGCGCGAGGCCGGTCTTGCTCTGGAAGATTTTCGCCACCTCAACCGGCAGCGGCGCACCGCCGGAACCCGCGGCGGCCAGCGACGACAGGTCACGCTTGTCGAGATCGGGCAAACTGGCGATGGCGATCCACATGGTCGGCACGCCGGGGAAGTAGGTCGCGCGCTTGATCTCGATGTCGCGCATCACCGCCTCGACGTCGAAGCGCTGATGCAGCGAGATCAGGTCGCCGTTCTTCAGCGAGCGCAGCAGCACGACGGTCAGCGCGTAGATGTGAAACAGCGGCAGCACCAGGATGACGCGCTCGACGGTGCTGCGCTCGGCTTTCTGCTTCGCGCTCCACACGTCATAGATGGAGACGGCCGAGGTGAGATTGCCGTGGGTCAGCATCGCGCCCTTGGGCAAGCCGGTGGTGCCGCCGGTATATTGCAGCACCGCGATGTCATCGGCGCTGATCGCGGGCCATGCGGCCGGCGGCTGCGCGTCTTTGACAAAATCCTTGAAGGTGACAATGGCGGGATTGGACGGGATCGCGGCGTGCGGATTGCCGACGTCGCCCCAGGTCTGGTCCTCGCAAACGATCAGACGATCGATCAGTCCCTGCTCGAAGAATTTCAGCGCGGTCGGCAACAGCGTCACCAGGTTACTGGTGACGAGCACCCGCGCGCCGCTGTCCTTCAGTTTGTGGGTGAGCGCGATCTCGCCGTCGAGCGGGCTGAGATGTACCACGCGCGCGCCGGCTTTCAGCGCGCCGAAGAAATTCACCGGATGGTCCGGCGAGTTTCCCAGAAAAAGAGCGATCGACGATCCCTTGCCGTAGCCGGCGCGGAGAAACGCGCTTGCGGCGACATCGACCATATCCTGCAGCTGGGAGAAACTGATCGACCGGTCGCGAAACTCGATGGCCGGTCGCGCGCCGAAATCCTTGGCCGCCTGCGACAATAAATCCGGCAGCGTGCCGCGCGGGATCGGTGAATCCCAGCGGACGCCCTCCGGATAGTATTGCTCGCCGGGATGGGTCATCGACATCCTGTCAGCTTTTGCCTTGAGGCGAATACCGCTTTTGCTCCCTTCCCCCGCGAGGGGGAGGGAGTGCAAGCTGCAAACCCTGCCGGCTTTTCACGTTCACGCGCCCTTGGCGAGGGACGCGAATGTCTTGCCTTCGTCAGCCAGACGCTTGAGCAGCGACGCCGGCTCCAGCGACGGGTCGTTGGTCTGCTTGGCGTAGAATGACAGCCGCTCCGCGACCTTCTTCAGGCCGACCTGGTCGGCATAGAACATCGGGCCGCCGCGATAGATCGGCCAGCCGTAGCCGTACAGCCAGACCACGTCGATATCGCTCGGACGCGCCGCGATCTTCTCTTCGAGGATGCGCGCCCCCTCGTTGATCATCGGATAGACCATGCGCTCGAGGATTTCCTGATCGTCGATCTGGCGCGGCTTGAGGCCGAGCTTGGCCAGCGTCTCCTGGATCAGTTTCTCGATCTCGGGATCCGGCAGCGGCGAGCGCGAACCGGCTTCATACTTGTAATAGCCCTTGCCGGTCTTCTGGCCGAAGCGGCCCGCCTCGCAGATCGCGTCGGCGATTTCCGACTTGATGCCGCGGTCCTGGCGCGAGCGCCAGCCGATGTCGAGGCCCGCGAGATCCCCCATGGCGAACGGACCCATCGGGATGCCGAACTTGGTGACGACACCGTCGACCTGCTGCGGCAACGCGCCTTCGAACAGGAATTTCTCGGCCTGCTTGCCGCGCGCAGCCAGCATGCGGTTGCCGACGAAGCCGTCGCACACACCGACCACCACCGGCACCTTGGCGATGCGCTTGGCAATGTTCACCGCAGTCACCAGCGCGTCCGGCGCGGTCTTTTCGGCGCGGACGATTTCGCACAGCTTCATCACGTTGGCCGGCGAGAAGAAGTGCATGCCCAGCACGTCCTGCGGACGCTTGGTCATGGCGGCGATCTGATTGATGTCGAGATACGAGGTGTTGGACGCGAGCACCGCGCCCGGCTTGGCGTACTGGTCGAGCTTGCCGAACACTTCCTTCTTGATCGCCATGGTCTCGAACACTGCTTCGATGATGAGGTCCGCGTCCTTGACGTTCTCGATGCCGACCACGCCCTTGATCAGGCCCATGCGCTTGGCCGGTGCATCGGCGGGAATGCCGCCGCGCGCCGCGGTGGCTTCGTAGTTCTTCTGCATCACGCCGAGGCCGCGCTTGAGCTGCTCCTCGCCGGTCTCGATCAGGGTAACCGGAATGCCGGCATTGGCGAACGACATCGCGATGCCGCCGCCCATGGTGCCGGCGCCGATGATGGCGACCTGCTCGACCTTGCGCGGTTTGGTGCCGGCCGGAACATCGACCTTGGCGGCTTCGCGCTCGGCGAAGAAGGCGTAACGCTGCGCCTTGGACTGGTCGCCGTTCATCAGCTTGAGGAACAGTTCGCGCTCGGTCTTGAGCGCTTCGTCGAACGGCATGTCGAGCGCGTGGCTGACCGCCTCGGCGGCGGCGAGCGGCGCTTCGAGACCGCGGTTGCGCTTATTTGCCGCAGCCGCTGCATTGGTGAAGATCGACTTGTCGGCCTTGGCGGCCGCGAGCTTGGAATCGTCGTCGCGCAGCTTGCGCAGCGGGCGCTTTTCCGCGAGCACCTTGCGCGCGAAAGCCTCGCCGCCGACCGCCGGCTCACCATCGACGATCTCTTCGATCAGTCCGTTCTTGAGCGCGTCCTGCGCGCTGACGAATTCGCCGGTGACGATCATCTTCACGGCGAGTTCGGGACCGACCGCGCGCGGCAGGCGCTGCGTGCCGCCGCCGCCGGGCAGCAGGCCGAGCTTCACTTCCGGAAGGCCAAGCTTGGCGTCCTTGGTGGCGACGCGGAAATGGCAGCCGAGCGCAAGCTCAAGACCGCCGCCCAACGCGGTGCCGTGGATCGCAGCGATCACCGGCTTCGGCGCATTCTCGATGAGAGTGATCACCTCATGCAGGCTCGGCGACTGCGGCGGCTTGCCGAACTCGGTGATGTCCGCACCGGCGACGAATGTTCGCCCGGCGCACGCAAGAACGATGGCCTGAACCTGCGGATCCGCCGACGCGCTTTTGACTCCTTCGAGAATGCCCTTGCGTACTGCAGCGCTGAGCGCATTCACCGGAGGGCTATCGATCGTAACGATAGCAACTGCGTCATGACGTTCCACCTTGACCACTTCGCTCACGCACATCTCCTTGGACTGCTTGTTTCGACGGCTTGTTTTGCACAATATTTCGCAGTGCGGAATTTAATTCCACATCTTGACACGGAGGGATATTTTGAAGCACGTCGCTTGTCAACGAAGACCACATATGCGGTTGAACGAATGAAACGCCCGCCCAAGAAACCCGCGACGGATCGCAGTTTCGTTATCGCGTTGTCGCGAGGGCTCGATGTATTGCGCGCGTTTCGCCCGAGTGACGGCCTTCTCGGAAACCAGGAGCTTGCGGCGCGTACCAACCTGCCGAAGCCGACGATTTCGCGACTGACCTACACGCTGACGAAGCTCGGCTATCTGACGCCGGTGCCGCGTTTCGAAAAATACCAGCTTGCTCCCGCCGCAATGGCGCTCGGTTATTCCGCGCTCGCCAACATGGGCATTCGTCATCTGTCGGATCCGTATCGCGATCAGTTGATGCGCGAGACCGGCGGCGCCGTTGCGATCGGCGCGCGCGACCGCCTGAGCATGATCTATTTCGGACAGAGCCGCAGCGAACTCACCGTCGGCGTACTGCTCGACGTCGGCTCCAAGGTGCCGATCGCCACCACCGCGATGGGACGCGCCTATCTGTGGGCGCTGCCGGACGAGGAACGCGCCACGCTGATGCGCGAGATCAAGGAACATGTCGGCCCGAACTGGCCGAAGGTGCGCGACGGCATCGAGCGCTCCGGCGAATGCATCGCCAAGCACGGCTTCGCGATGTCCGCCGGCGAATGGCACAACGACATCCATGCGGTCGGCGTGGCGCTGAAACTGAATGACGGCACGGGACCCTACGCCTTCAATTGCGGCGCCCCGGCTTTCAAATTCAGTGAAGTTCTATTAAAGAACGATATTGGACCTCGCCTCGTGGCGATGGTAAGGAATATCGAAGTCGCACTCACCGGCAGCATCTCACGCGGGCCGCAAAACAAAGAAAACCCCAAGAAACCACGATCACCAGGAGGAAAAGTTGCACGTATTGCTGAGGGGATCAGATAGCCGCGGTCGGTGCGGATTCAGGCAGAACCTGGCATGCCAGTTCTGTAAAGGAACCGAAGTATGACGGGGGCTCAGGTGGCGCAGGGGCAGCCCCTGCTCGCGGTGCGCGACGTCAGCGTCGTGTTCGGCGGCATCATCGCGTTGAACGGCGTGTCGTTCGATATGAAAAAAGGCCAGATTCTGGGCCTGATCGGTCCGAACGGCGCCGGCAAGACGACGCTCTTCAATTGCCTCAGCAGGCTCTATCAGCCGAGCAAGGGCGAGATCCTGATGGAAGGCGAGAGCATTCTCACCCGCCAGCCGTCGAAGATCGCCGAAGCCGGCATCGGCCGCACGTTCCAGAACGTCGCGCTGTTCCCGAAGCTGACCGTGCGCGACAACATCCGCATCGGCGGCCACTGCCGCACCAAGAGCGACGTGGTCAGCGACGCGCTGAAGCTGCCGTGGGTGCGCGAACAGGAGCGCAATCTCAACGCCAAGGTGCATGAGATCCTCGACTACCTCGACCTGCACGACGTCGCCGATCGCGAGGTTGCAGGCCTTCCCTTCGGGACCCAGAAGCGCGTCGAACTCGGCCGTGCGCTGGCCGCCGAACCCAAGATCCTGCTGCTCGATGAACCCGCCGGCGGCCTCAATCACGAGGAAGTCTATGTGCTGGGCGATCTCATCTGCCGCATCCGCGATCAACGCAACATCACGGTCCTCCTGGTCGAGCACCACATGGGCCTCGTGATGAAAATCGCCGATCACGTCGTCGCGCTCAATTTCGGCAAGAAACTCGCTGAAGGCACGCCAGCCCAGGTGCAGTCCGATCCCGACGTCATCAAGGCCTATCTCGGGAGCCAGGACCAATGAGCACGATGCTGACGATCAAGGATCTGCGCGCCTATTACGGCCAGGTGCAGGCCCTCCACGGACTTGAATTCTCGCTCAACGAAGGCAGCGTCACCACGCTGCTCGGCGCCAACGGCGCGGGCAAGACCACGACGCTGCGCGCGATCTGCAACATGATCCGCTCCACGGGCAATATCGAGTTCGAGGGCAAGCCTCTGACCGGCGTCTCCACCGAGAACGTCGTGCGCCTCGGCATCGCCCACGTCCCGCAGGGCCGCGGCACCTTCACCAACATGACGGTGGAGGAAAATCTCCAGCTCGGCGCAATCTCGCGCCGAGATGTGAAGAACATCCCGGACGACATCGAGCGCATGTACGCGCATTTCCCGGTGCTCAAGCAGCGCCACACCCAGCAGGCCGGAACGCTGTCCGGCGGC
Organism: Bradyrhizobium sp. G127; assembly: GCF_021502575.1. Taxonomy (NCBI): domain Bacteria; kingdom Pseudomonadati; phylum Pseudomonadota; class Alphaproteobacteria; order Hyphomicrobiales; family Nitrobacteraceae; genus Bradyrhizobium; species Bradyrhizobium sp. G127. Next base: position 266,133 of record NZ_JAKFGN010000003.1, on the reverse strand, counting down.
GAGCAGCAGATGCTCGCGGTCGCCCGCGCGCTGATGCTGCGCCCGCGGCTGATGCTGCTCGACGAGCCGTCGTTCGGCCTCGCGCCGCTGATCGTGCGCGACCTGTTCGGGATTCTCGGCAAGATCAACCGCGAGGACAAGGTGACGATCCTGGTGGTCGAGCAGAACGCGCAGCTTGCGCTTGAGCTCGCCGAGAAAGCCTACGTGATCGAGACCGGCCGCATCGTGATGTCGGGCACGGCGGCCGAGATCAAGAACAACGAAGACATCCGTAAATCCTATCTCGGATACTGAGGAACCAGCCATGGAACTGTTTACCAACCAAGTCCTGGCTGGCATTGCCACAGGCGCGATCTACGCCTGCATGGCGCTGGCCGTGGTCATGATCTATCAGGCGATCGACCACCTGAACTTCGCCCAAGGCGAAATGGCGATGTTTTCGACCTTCATCGCGTGGCAGTTGATGCAGTGGGGTCTGGGCTTCTGGCCCGCCTTCCTGCTGACCCTGGCCATTTCGTTCGCCGGCGGCATCATCATCGAACGCGCACTGTTCAAGCCCCTCACCAACGCTCCGGTGCTGGTGCATGTGGCCGGCTTCATCGCGCTGTTCGCCATCCTCAACAGCGTCGCGGGCCTGACCTGGGACTTCACCATCAAGCAATTCCCGTCGCCGTTCGGCTCGTCGGGCTTCCTCGGCAGCCAGCTCATCTCCACCCATCAGGCCGGCATGATCGGCGTCGTGCTGGTGCTGCTGCTCCTGCTGTTCGTGTTCTTCCGCTTCACGCGCGTCGGCCTCGCCATGCGGGCCGCCGCGTCGCTGCCGGAATCGGCGCGTCTGGTCGGCATCAACACAAGCTGGATGATCGCGCTCGGCTGGGGCATGGCGAGCGCCATCGGCGCCATCGCCGGCATGCTGATCGCTCCGGTGGTGTTCCTCGAACCCAACATGATGGGCGGCGTGCTGCTGTACGGCTTCGCGGCGGCAGTGCTGGGCGGCCTCACCAGCCCGTTCGGCGCTGTGGCCGGCGGCTTCCTGGTCGGCATCTTCGAGAACCTTGTCGGCACCTACATCCCCGGGGTCGGCAATGAACTGAAATTGCCGATCGCGCTGGCACTGATCATCGTCGTGCTTGTCATCAAACCGTCCGGTCTGTTCGGCCGCAAAATCGTGCAGCGAGTTTAATCATGAGCACAGTTCAGGAATCCGTTTCGCAAGCTCCGGCGGTTGCCGTGCCGTCGAAAAAGTCGATGACGGTGGGCACCACCGCGACACTGGTGGTGCTGGCAGCGCTGCTGATCTCGCCGCTGTTCGTGAAGAACTTCATCATCTTCCAGATGACGATGGTGCTGATCTACGCGATCGCCATTCTCTCTCTCAACCTGCTCACCGGCGGCAGCGGGCAGTTCTCGCTGGGCCAGAGCGCGTTCTACGCGGTGGGGGCTTATACCACCGGCATCCTGATGGAGCATTTCGGCGTCAACTACGTGCTGACGCTGCCGATCGCGGGCATCGTCTGCTTCATCTTCGGCTTCCTGTTCGGGTTCCCGGCATTGCGGCTCTCAGGTGTGTACCTCGCTCTCGCGACGTTCGCTCTGGCCGTCGCGATGCCGCAACTCCTGAAACTCGGCGTGTTCGAGCACTGGACCGGCGGCGTGCAGGGCCTCGTCATCACCAAGCCGGATGCTCCGTTCGGCCTGAAGATGTCGCAGGACATGTGGCTCTACTACTTCACGCTGTTCATCGCCGGTATGATCTACGTCCTGGCCGTCAATCTGCTGCGAAGCCGGTCCGGTCGCGCCATGATGGCGATCCGCGACAACCAGATCGCCGCCTCCGCCATGGGCATCGACCTGCCGCTCTACAAGACGCTGGCGTTCGGCATCAGCGCCGCGTTCACCGGCATCGCCGGCGCGCTCGGCGCCATCGTGGTGCAGTTCGTGGCGCCGGACAGCTTCACCATCCAGCTCGCGATCGCGATCTTCGTCGGCATGGTGGTCGGCGGCGTCGGCTGGCTGCCGGGCTCGCTGGTTGGTTCGGCCTTCATCGTGTTCGTGCCCAACGTGGCCGAACACATTTCGAAGGGCCTTTCCGGCGCGGTGTTCGGCGTGTTCCTGTTCGCCGTGATCTTCCTGCTGCCGCACGGCGCCAGGCAGGTGGCCTACATGGTCGAGGCGCTGTTCCGCAAAAAGAGCAAAAAATAGGCTCCGAGTCTGATTCAGCCATGCTGAATCAGACTTGTCGTCTTCCGATTGTTTGCGCATGGTCCGTCCCGGAATACCGGTCGCCACCGTCGGATCACAAAGGGTCTGATTCATTCGTGAGTCAGACCCGTCTGCTTTCCCAGACTTGATCTCTCTTTCGGGAACCGGTCTTCCGCCATGCGGAATTCCGCACTCCAGGGAGATAAAGAAAAATGCTGTCTAAATTCACGGTCAACGTGGCCGCGGCCTCAATCGCTGCGCTTGCGATGACAAGCGGCAACGCACTTGCCCAAAAAAAATACGACACCGGCGCGAGCGATACCGAAATCAAGATCGGCAACATCATGCCCTATAGCGGCCCGGCTTCGGCCTACGGCGTGATCGGGAAGATGGAAGAAGCCTACTTCAAGATGATCAACGAACAGGGCGGCATCAATGGCCGCAAGATCAACTTCATTTCCTACGATGACGGCTACTCGCCGCCAAAGGCCGTCGAACAGGCCCGCAAGCTGGTCGAGAGCGACGAGGTTCTGGTGGTGTTCGGACCGCTCGGCACGCCGTCCAACTCCGCGATCCAGAAGTACCTGAACGCCAAGAAGGTGCCGCAGCTATTCGTTGCCACCGGCGCCACCAAGTTCGGCGAGCCGAAGGAATTCCCCTGGACCATGGGCTGGCAGCCGGCCTACCAGAGCGAAAGCCGCGTCTACGCCAAGCATCTGCTGACCGCCAAGCCGGACGCCAAGATCGCGATCCTCTACCAGAACGACGACTTCGGCAAAGACATGCTGAAGGGCCTCAAGGACGGTCTCGGCGCGAAGGCGTCGCAGATCATCGCCGAGGAAAGCTATGAAGTGTCCGAGCCGACCATCGACTCGCACATCATCAAGCTGAAGGCCTCCGGCGCCGACGTCTACTTCTCCTTCACCACGCCGAAGTTTGCGGCGCAAAGCCTGAAGAAGGTCGCCGAACTCGGCTGGAAGCCGATGTACTTCCAGAGCAATGTCGGCGCATCGGTCGGCAGCGTGCTCAAGCCTGCGGGCTTCGAGAATGCGCAGGGCATCCTTTCTGCGGCCTACGCCAAGGACGGCGCCGATCCGCAGTGGGACAACGACGTGGGCATGAAGAAGTTCTACGCCTTCCTCGCCAAGTACGCGCCCGACATGAACAAGACCGACGGCTCGGTCGTGTACGGCTACGGCCAGGCGCAGACCATGGTTCAGGTGCTGAAGCAGGCGGGCGATAACCTCACCCGCGAGAACGTCATGAAGCAGGCCGCAAGCCTGAAGGATTTCGTTCCCGACACCCTGCTGCCTGGCGTGAAGATCAACACCAGCGCTACCGACTTCTACCCGATCGACCAGCTGCAGATCATGCAGTTCAAGGGCGACAAGTATGACCTGATCGGCCCGATCATCAGCGGCGGAATGGGCGGCAGCTAAGGTTAATTTTCGCGCTGCGAAACTGACTGCCGTCAAAATCAGCCCCCGGCGACCCTGTCGCCGGGGGCTTTTCGTTGAACGGGATTGGCAAAGGGTATTGAATATCCGTGAAGCCGCCAAGAGCTTTGAATCAAAAAAACAAAAGAGGACACACACACGACCAGGGAGCAAACGAATGTCTACAATCACGACTCGATTTACGACTGCCGCTGCGGCTTTCGCGTTTGTTGCAGCAGTGAATAGCGGGGCGCTGGCCCAGAAGAAATACGACACCGGCGCGAGCGATACCGAGATCAAGATCGGCAACATCATGCCCTACAGCGGCCCGGCCTCCGCTTACGGCGCCATCGGAAAATCCGAAGCTGCGTACTTCAACAAGATCAATGCCGAAGGCGGCATCAACGGCCGCAAGATCAACTTCATCTCCTACGACGACGGCTACAGCCCGCCGAAGGCTGTCGAGCAGGCCCGCAAGCTGGTGGAAAGCGACGAGGTTCTGATCGTCTACGGGCCGCTGGGCACGCCCTCGAACTCGGCGATCCAGAAGTATCTGAACTCCAAGAAAGTCCCGCAACTGTTCGTCGCCACCGGCGCGACCAAGTGGAACGACCCGAAGGAATTCCCCTGGACCATGGGCTGGCAGCCCAACTACCAGAGCGAGGGCCGGATCTACGCAAGCTACCTGATGAAGGAAAAGCCGAACGCGAAAATCGGAATCCTTTATCAGAACGACGACTACGGCAAGGACTACCTGAAGGGCATCAAGGACGGTCTTGGCGCCAAAGGCGCCTCGATGATCACGGCGGAAGAACCCTATGAGACCAGCGTGCCCACCATCGATTCTCAGGTCGTCGCGCTGAAGTCGAAGGGTGTCGATGTCTTCATCAGCATCACCACGCCAAAGTTCGCCGCGCAGTCGATCAAGAAGGTGGCAGAGCTTGAATGGAAGCCGCTGTTCATCCTCAACAACGTCTCCGCCTCGGTGGGCTCGGTGATCAAGCCGGCCGGTTTTCCGAATGCGCAGAACATCATCTCGGCGGCCTACGCCAAGGACCCGACCGACCCGCAGTGGAAGGACGACAAGGGGATGAAGGATTTCGACGCCTTCCTGCTTAAGTACCATCCCGAAGCGAACCGGACCGACGGATCGGTGATCTACGGTTACAACTCGGCACAGACGCTGGTGCATGTGCTCAAGGCCTGCGGCGACAATCTCACCCGCGAGAACGTCATGAAGCAGGCGGCCAGCATCAAGAATCTTGAACTCGGCGGCCTGCTGCCCGGCGTCACGATCAACACCAGTGCGACCGACTTCGCGCCGATCAGTCAGATGCAACTGATGCGGTTCAAGGGCGAGACATGGGAGCGGTTCGGGGAAATCCTGAACGGCGACGTCGGCGGCTAGGCCGTCCGAGATCCACAATTACCCCCTGCGACACATTCGCAGGGGGTTCGACTTCAATGCCGGTTTGTTGAAACAGCAGGCCGGTGTTGAATACCAAGGGAGCAAAAAAAGCTTCCAAGGCAAAACGCCGAAACAAAACTCAAAAAACGAAGCTAGGGAAACACAGGAAATGTCCTTCAAAAAACTAAACCGCATGCTGCTGCTCGCAAGCGTAGCGGCCTTCGCCGCGTCGGCCACCAGCGCATTTGCACAGAAGAAGTACGACACCGGCGCGACCGACACTGAAATCAAGGTCGGCAGCATCATGCCATATAGCGGACCCGCATCCGCCTACGGCATCATCGGCAAGACCCAGGCGGCCTACTTCAACAAGATCAACGCCGAGGGCGGCATCAACGGCCGCAAGATCAATTTCATTTCCTACGATGACGGCTACTCGCCGCCGAAGGCCGTCGAACAGGCCCGCAAGCTGGTCGAGAGCGACGAAGTACTTTTCATCTTCAACCCGCTCGGCACCCCGTCTAATTCGGCGATCCAGAAATACATGAACGCCAAGAAGGTGCCGCAACTGTTCGTCGCCACCGGCGCGACCAAATGGAATGACCCGAAGGAATTCCCCTGGACCATGGGCTGGCAGCCCAACTACCAGAGCGAAGGCCGCATCTATGCAAAGTACCTGATGAAGGAAAAGCCGAACGGCAAGATCGGCATCCTCTATCAGAACGACGATTTCGGAAAGGACGTGCTGAAGGGACTGAAGGACGGTCTCGGCGCCAAGGGCGCGTCGATGATCATCGCGGAAGAGCCTTACGAGACGTCGGTTCCCACCGTCGACTCGCAGATCGTCGCGCTGAAGTCGAAAGGCGCGGATGTCTTCGTCAGCATCACCACGCCGAAGTTCGGCGCGCAATCGGTGAAGAAGGTGGCCGAACTCGGCTGGAAGCCGCTGTTCATTCTCAACAACGTGGCGTCCTCGACGGGTTCGGTCATCAAGCCCGCCGGCTATGAGAATGCGCAGGGCGTCATCTCGGCGACCTACGGCAAGGACCCGACCGATCCGCAATGGAAGGACGACGCCGGGGTGAAGAACTTCGACGCCTTCCTCGCCAAGTACTTCCCGGAAGCCAACCGCGCCGACAGCTCGGTGACCTACGGTTACAGCTCGGCGCAGACGCTGGTGCATGTGCTCAAGGCCTGCGGCGACGATCTCACGCGTGCGAACGTCATGAAGCAGGCGGCGAGCATCAAGGACCTGCAGCTTGAAATGGGCCTGCCCGGCATCAAGCTGAACACCAGCGCCACCGATTTCGCCCCGATCGAACAATTGCAGATGATGCGGTTCAAGGGCGAGCGTTGGGAGCTGTTCGGCCCCGTCATCAGCGGCGAAATCGGCGGCTGACCGGGCCGGCGCCATGCGAGGCTTCCGGTTTTGAAATCCGGTTTCCTCGCACAGCACAGGCACATCACGCACTGTTTCCGCCCTCCGCAATAAGCTTGCGGAGGGCCTTTTATTGACCGTCCGATCATGCCATCTCTGTGGTCCCTCAACGCTACGCGATGACACGATGACCGAAAGACGCCCCCTGCTGCGCGCGATGTTCGATGCCGCGGTCGCGGCCGCCCATCCCGACCGCATTCTTGCCGCGCATCTGCCCTCGCCGCCCAAGGGACGGATCATCTGTCTCGCTGCGGGCAAGGCCGCGGGCGCGCTGGCCCATGCCGCGGAGCGCTACTATCTCGGCGAAGAACGGATCGATCCGTCGCGCCTGTCCGGACTTGCAACCACGCGTCACGGCCACGGCATGCCGACCGCGCGCATCGAAGTGGTCGAAGCCGGTCATCCGGTGCCTGACGAGGCAGGACTGAAAGCCGCCGGCCGCACGCTCGATCTCGCGGCAACCGCGCGCGAGGACGATCTGGTTCTGGTGCTGCTGTCCGGCGGCGGTTCGGCCAACTGGATCGCACCTGCCGACGGCATCACCTTCGCGCAGAAACAGGCGATGAATAAAAGCCTGCTGCGGTCCGGCGCGCCGATCGGCGAGATGAACACTGTCCGGAAACATTTGTCGCGCATCAAGGGCGGACGGCTCGCCCGCGCCGCTTCACCGGCGCAAATCCTGACGCTGGCGATTTCCGACGTGCCGCATGACGATCCGGCGACCATCGCATCGGGGCCGACCGTGCCCGACACCACAACGCTCGCCGACGCGCGCGAAATCGTGGCGCGCTACGGCATCACGGCGGATCAGGCTGTCACCAATGCGCTGAACGATCCGCGCAACGAGAGCTGCAAGCCCGGCGACACGGCATTTGCACGCGCGGAATTCAGGATCATCGCACGGCCGCAGGAGTCGCTCGATGCGGCTGTCGCGATTGCGAAGCGCGAGGGCTATGAGGTGCTCGATCTCGGCGCCGATCTCGAAGGCGAGGCGCGCGAGGTTGCCGCAGCCCATGCAGCCATCGCGCTGAAGGCGAAGACGGACGGCAAAAAGCTCGCGATCCTGTCCGGCGGCGAACTCACCGTCACCGTGCGCGGCAACGGGCGCGGCGGCCCCAATCAGGAATACGTGCTGGCGCTGGCATCCCTTTTCGCCGAAACCACCGGCATTTCCGTGCTGGCCGGAGATACCGACGGCGCCGACGGCGGCGCAGGCTCGGCCGACGATCCCGCCGGCGCGCTGATCGACCAGCGCACGTTTGCGAAGATGCGGGAATTGAAACTCGACCCCAAGGCCTATCTCGACAACAACGACGCCACCGCGTTTTTCACCGCCACCGGCGATCTGCTGAACACCGGCCCGACGCTGACCAACGTCAACGATATCCGTATCATTCTGGTGGATCCGTAGCTTCCTTCTTCGTCATTGCGAACGAAGCGAAGCAATCCAAAGCTAGTGGCAAGAAAGCTGGATTGCTTCGTCGCAAGTGCTCCTCGCAATGACGCTGCGGGGCACACGCCCTCGCCCCGCTTTTGCGGGGAGAGGTTAAAGAAAGCGAAATTCGCGTTTGGACCGCCTGGCTTATAGCCCCTATCCGCCTTGAGCTTGATCCCGATAGCCGTTATCAAAACGCCCAATCGCAGCGGCGGCTCTCAACCGCCTTTGGTTTGCCCGGGGGAACTCGAACGCCGCGCGCCGGTGTTTGAGGGGAATGTCTTTTAAGGGGATATCTTGGACAGCACGATCCTTCTGTTCCTGCTGCAGGACGGAATCACCAGCGGCGCGATCTACGCGCTGCTTGGCCTCGCGCTCGTCCTTGTGTTCGCGGTGACGCGCGTCATCCTGATCCCGCAGGGCGAATTCGTCACCTTCGGCGCGCTGACCTACGCAGTCCTCGCCACAGGCAAGGTGCCGGGCACAGTGTTTCTTGCACTCGGCATGGGCGTCATCGCATTCGCGTTCGATATGATCGCCGGGCGCAGCGCGATGACTGTGCGGAAGGCTGTCCGCTCACTCGCGCTGAACATCCTGCTGCCGCTGGCGATCTGGGGCATCGCCACGACGCTTGCAGGACGGCAGAACAGCGTCACCCTCAACTTCCTGCTGTCGATCGTCATCGTGGCGCCGATCGGGCTTTATCTCTACCGCATCGCCTATCAGCCGATCGCGCACGCATCGGTGCTGGTGCTGCTGATCGCATCGGTCGGCATCCATCTGGCGTTGCAGGGGCTGGGCCTCGTGTTCTTCGGACCCGAAGGACTACGCGGGCCCGCGATCTCCGCCGCCGCCCTCACCATCGGCCCACTGCGCTTCACCGGCCAGAGCCTCGGCATCTACGCCATTACCATTATCCTGATCGTCGGGCTGTGGCTGCTGTTCGGCTACACCCTGTACGGCAAGGCACTGCGCGCCACCGCCGTCAACCGCCTCGGCGCGCGCATCGTCGGCATCCGCACCTCGGTGTCCGGGCAGTTCGCGTTCCTGCTCGCCGCCGTGATCGGCACCATTTCCGGCATCCTGATCGTGCCCATTACCACCATCTATTACGACACCGGCTTCCTGATCGGCCTGAAGGGCTTCGTCGCCGCCATTATCGGCGGCCTTGTCAGCTATCCGCTCACCGCCGTGGCCGCCATCGTGGTCGGCATCGTCGAGGCTTTCTCGTCGTTCTACGCCAGCAACTTCAAGGAGGTCATCGTCTTCACGCTGCTGCTGCCGGTTCTCGTGCTGCGTTCACTCGCCTCTCCGGAAGTCGAAGAGGAGAACGACTAGTGTGGTGGTTCGCAAGTCCGCATCGTCGTTTTCAGCGCATTCCATTTGCGGACTTGCGAACCAAAACCACACTAGAATTATATTTGTTCAGTGTCCTTTCGAATCCGAAGTTCGCTACGGAAGGCGCTGCGAGACGAGGCGAACTTCGGATTCGGGACACTGAATGACGCAGCGACGGGCGATGATCGTATTGGCGCTGGTGCTGGCGGTGATCCCGCTCATTCCGGGCATGCCGCCGTTCTGGATCGTGCTGCTCGACAACATCGGGCTCGCGGCGCTGGTGGCGATGGGCCTCGTGCTATTGACCGGCGTCGGCGGCCTTACCTCGTTCGGTCAGGCGGCGTTCTGCGGGTTCGGCGCCTACACCACGGCGGTTTTGACCACGAACTATGGACTGTCACCGTGGCTGACGTTGCCGCTGGCGCTGATTGTGGCCGGCGGCGCAGCCGTGATTCTCGGCCTCATCACCGTGCGGCTGTCGGGTCATTATCTTCCGCTCGGCACCATCGCCTGGGGCATCAGTCTTTTTTATCTGTTCAGCAAGCTGGAATTCGTCGGCCGCAATGACGGCATCTCCGGCATTCCGCCGCTCGCGCTCGGTTCGTTGCAACTGACCGATCCTGGCAGAATCTATTTCGCGATCTGGCTCGCGGTGATCGTCTGCGCGCTGCTCACCATCAACCTGCTCGACTCCCGCACCGGCCGCGCCATTCGTGCTCTAAGGCGCGGCCATATCGCCGCGGAAGCGTTCGGCGTTGAGACCGCGCGCGCCAAGCTGCTGGTGTTTATCTACGCGGCGGTGCTGGCAGGATTGTCCGGCTGGCTCTACGCGCACTTTCAGCGCGCGGTGAATCCAACGCCGTTCGGTCTTAACGCCAGCATCGAATATCTGTTCATCGCCGTGGTCGGCGGCGCAGGCTATGTCTGGGGCGCAGTGCTCGGCGCGGGCATCGTCATCGTGCTCAAGGAAATTTTGCAAAGCTACCTGCCGATGATTTTTCACGGCAATGCACAGCTCGAAACCGTGATCTTCGGCATCCTGCTGGTGGCGCTGTTGCAGATCGCGCCCGGCGGCATGTGGCCTAAGCTGGCGGCGCTGCTGCCGTTCAGGGTCAGGCCGCCGACAACGCAGACGGCGGACGCATTACCGCCACGCGAAAAGACTGTCGCAACCTCCAGCACGCTGCTCGACATCCAGGCAGCGCGCAAGCAGTTCGGCGGCGTGATCGCGGTGAACGATGTATCGTTCGACGTGAAGGCACGCGAGATCGTTGCGCTGATCGGACCGAACGGCGCGGGCAAGAGCACCACCTTCAATCTCATCACCGGCGTGCTGCGCGCAACGGGAGGCACGATCTCGATTCTCGGCAAGACCGTCGACAACGCCCCGCCGCAGGAGATCGCCAAGCTCGGCGTCGCCCGCACCTTCCAGCACGTCAAGCTGGTGCCCGACATGAGCGTACTGGAGAACGTCGCCATCGGCGCGCATCTGCGTGGCCATGCCGGCGCCATCGCCAGCATGCTGCGGCTCGACCGCAAGGACGAGGCGGGACTTTTGGCCGAGGCCGCAAAGCAGATCGCGCGCGTCGGCCTCGGCGATCAGATGCACCAACTGGCCGGAAGCCTGTCGCTCGGCCAGCAGCGCATCGTCGAAATTGCCCGCGCGCTCTGCGTCGATCCGGTGCTGCTGCTGCTTGACGAGCCGGCGGCCGGATTGCGCCACATGGAAAAGCAGAAACTCGCCGCCCTGCTGCGCCAACTGCGCTCTGAGGGCATGTCGGTGCTGCTGGTGGAGCACGACATGGGCTTCGTGATGGACATCGCCGACCGCATCGTGGTGCTGGAATTCGGCACCAAGATCGCGCAGGGCACGCCGGCGGAAGTCCGCGCCAATCCGGACGTCATCAAGGCGTACCTGGGAGCGGCGTCATGACAAGACTGCTCACGGTTGACGACGTTCACGTCTCCTACGGCAAGGTCGAGGCCGTGCGCAACGCCACGCTCGATGTCGGCGCCAACGAGATCGTCACCATCATCGGCGCCAACGGCGCGGGCAAGACCACACTGCTCAACGCCATCATGGGGATCCTGCCGCTCACCGGCAGCGTGACCTTCGATGGACAGCAGATCGCGAAACTCGAGATCGAGGACCGCGTCGCCGCAGGCCTGTGCATCGTGCCCGAGCATCGCGAATTGTTCGGTACCATGACGGTGGAGGAGAACGTCCAGCTCGGCGGCTTTCGCGTCTCGCGCACCGATGCGGCGCGCGAACAGGAACGGGTCTATACGCTGTTTCCGCGTCTGAAGGAGCGGCGCACCCAGCTTGCCGGCACGCTGTCCGGCGGCGAGCAGCAGATGCTGGCGATGGGCCGCGCGCTGATGAGCCGGCCGCGCCTCCTGATGCTGGACGAACCCAGTCTGGGCCTGGCGCCGCTGATCGTGGCCGATATTTTCCGCACCGTCACCGAACTGAAGCAGGCCGGCGTGTCGGTACTGCTGGTCGAGCAGAACGCCCGCGCCGCGCTGGAGATTGCCGACCGCGCCTATGTGATGGAGCTTGGCGAGTTCGTCATAAGCGGCTCGGCGAAGGATATCGGCGGCGACCAGCGCGTGGTGGCGAGCTATCTCGGCTTCCAGCACGGTGATCAGAGCAAACTCTGAATTCGTCGGCGGAGCCGCGGCCTCCATCGTGTATGTGTTGTGGATTGACAGGCTCTGGCCGATACTGGCGCGGGCAACATCGTCGCGCGGGGGCACTTCGTTATGGATGCGCGATCTGAGCGAAATTTACGGTTTTTCGTGGCGTTCCTCGGAATCGGGATGCTTGGCGGCGGGGCCTTCGCCATGCATGTCGGTGTTTCCGCGCAGCAGTTCGTGATCGGCGCCATCTACGGCCTTCTGATCAGTGGCGCGATAGGCACCTTTGAAGTCTTTGCATCCTCGAGCCCGCTACGCGACTGGCTGGGAAGCCTGCCGTTCAGTGCAAGCCTTGCGGTCCGCAGTGCGTTCTATGCGGCGGTGATTATTCCAGTACTGTATTTCGATCTCGGGGTCCTGATCGCAGGCCAGACGCCCGATTCAAATCAGAATGTCTGGACTGCCATTATTTTCTCAGCGGTATTTTCAGTCGCGCTGAACCTGCTCTTCTCGATCACCAACATCATTGGCCCGCGCACCTTCCTCAATCTTGCGACCGGGCGCTATCACACACCGGCAGAGGAAAACCGATTCGTGCTATTCGTCGATATCGCGGGATCGACAACGCTGGCCGAGCGGCTGGGTGGCCTCGGCATTCATCGCTTTCTGGACAAGACCTTCCGCACCTTGACCGGGCCCGTCATCGACTACCGGGGCGAGGTTCTCAACTATGTCGGGGACGAAATCATCGTCACATGGCCGGAGTCCTCCGGCTCCGTGGATTGCCGGCCGCTGCGTTGTTTCCTGGCGATGCGTGCGGTCCTGCAGCAGCTCCACGGCCGATTCGAGAAGGAATTCGGCGTCGTGCCGCGGATTCGCGGCAGCCTGCATTTTGGACCCGTCATCGTCGGCGAGATAGGCGACATCAAGCGGGCCATCGTGTTTAACGGCGACGTGATGAATACAGCTGCCCGGCTTGAAGAACTCAGTCGCAATGTCGAAGGCGGCTTTCTCGCTTCGCGCGCCGCGATCGATCAGTTCAAGACCGCGCCGCCGGTCACGCTACAAGATCTCGGCGTCCGCGAGATTCGCGGCAAGTCCGACGGCATCGAGGTGGTCGGGCTTGCCACATAGCGATCGATGCACGCCACAAACGAAAATGCCCGGCGCAAGGCCGGGCATTACGCCGATCAGTTCAGACGAACTTACTTCACAACTTCATACTTGCCGTTCTTCACAGTGAGCAGGATGCGGGAGCGTTCGTCGGTGCCGAAACGATTCTTTTCGGTGAAGTTGTAGACGCCCTGGCTGGCCGGGATTTCCTTTTCCGTGAGCAGAGCCTGGCGGATGGCCTCGCGGAATTCCGGAGTGCCCGGCTTCGCCGTCTTCAACGCCACCGGCACGACGCGCTTGAGCACCTCGAAGGCATCGTACATGTGGCCCGCGAACTGGCTGCGGGTGTTGGCGCCGTACTTGGCTTCATAGGCGCTGTTCAGGGCGAGACCGGGCTTCTTGGTCAGCGCGCTGTCGTCCTGGCCTTCCGGCGCCATCACCGGGCCGGCCGCCATGATAACGCCTTCCGCCGACGGACCGGCGATGCGGATGAAGTCCATCGCCGCAGCACCGTGGGTCTGGTAGATCGCGCCCTTGTAGCCGCGATCGCGCAACGCCGACTGCGGCAGCGCCGCACCGGTGCCCGACGCGCCGATCAGGATGGCGTCGGGATTGGCCGCGACCAGCTTCAGCACCTGACCCGCCACCGACGTATCGGGGCGCGCGTAGCGTTCCTCAGCCACGACGGTGATGCCGCCCATGGCGCCGGTCTGAGTCTTGAGGTCGTTGAGCCACAGATCGCCGTAGGAATCCGAGAAGCCGATATAGCCAACGGTCTTCACGTTGTTCTTCTTCATGTGCTCGTAGAGTACCTTGCCCATGATCGGCACCGGCTGCGGCATGACCGTGGTCCACTTCTCGCGGGCCGGCGTGATCGGCAGCGGCGCGAGGCTGAACTGCGGTACGCCGACTTCGTTGGCGACAGTCGAAATCGCAATCGACGGCGGCGTGGTCGACGAGCCGATGATGATGTCGGCGTTCGATTCGGTCACGAAGCGGCGCGCATTGGTGGTGGCGTTGGTCGGATCGCCCGCGTCGTCAAGCACGATAGTCTTGATCTTGGCGCCGCCGATCTCCGACGGAACGAACTCCAGCGCATTTTTCTCGGGCACGCCGAGCGCGGCTGCGGGGCCGGTGGTGCTGACGCTGACGCCGATGGTGATGTCCTGCGCGGCCGCCAAAGTCACGGCAACCGGCAACGCGACGGAAGCCGCCAATACCACGGCGGTCCAGGTAAGCTTTGTCATCAAGTCCTCCCAAATCTTCAATTTCAAGTTTCGTTCGACAATGGCAAACGCGGCGACGCATGCTTTATTTGCGGTGCACCATCGCGTCCGGATTTTCAGCCATTCAGATAGAAATTATCGGCCATTTGCAATGCCTGCAGCCTCTGCCATTGGTATGACAGTTAAAGCAGCGAGGCGTTGAGCCGGACCGTTCTGCCAGCCGCTGTCGCGGCCGCCGCCCGGTTCATGTTCGACGGCCTTTCGTACATGGTTGTCTGGTATAACCAAACTCCGACCCGCGAAACTTGTTCGCGAGCCGGAAGCGATGCCGCAAGGCGGGAGTGACTGACGTTGCGGACACAGGTCGCCATCATCGGCGCGGGCCCCGCGGGTTTGCTGCTCGGGCAACTGCTTTATCGCTACGGCATCGACAATATCATCCTTGAGCGCAAGGATCGGGACTACGTGCTGGGCCGCATCCGCGCCGGCGTTCTCGAACAGGGCACGGTGGGCTTGCTGGAGGAGGCGGGCGTCGCCACGCGATTGCACCATGAAGGCCTGATCCATCATGGCATCGAGCTGGCCTTCGGCGGCGCATGCCACCGTATCGATATGACCAAGGCCACCGGCAAGACGGTCACGATCTACGGTCAGACCGAAGTGACCCGCGATCTGATGGACGCGCGCGACAAGGCCGGTCTCGCGACGATCTACGACGCCGGCGATGTCAGCCTTCACGACTTCGACGGAGAACGGCCGCGCGTACGCTATGCCAAGGATGGCGTCAGTCATGAGATCGCCTGCGATGTGATTGCGGGCTGCGACGGCTTCCACGGCGTCAGCCGCCAGAGCGTCAAGGATGCAATCACGGCGTTCGAACGTGTTTATCCGTTCGGATGGCTCGGCCTTTTGTCGGAGACGCCGCCGGTCTCCCCCGAACTGATCTACAACAATCACGAGCGCGGCTTCGCGCTGTGCTCGATGCGTTCGAACACGCGCAGTCGTTACTATCTGCAATGTCCGCTCGACGACCATGTCGATAACTGGTCCGACGACACGTTCTGGGACGAATTGAAGCGCCGCCTCGATCCGGAGGCGGCGGATCATCTGGTCACCGGCCCGTCGATCGAAAAGAGCATCGCGCCGCTGCGGAGCTTCGTCGCCGAGCCGATGCGGTTCGGCCGGCTGTTCCTGGCGGGCGACGCCGCGCACATCGTGCCGCCGACCGGCGCCAAGGGCCTCAACCTTGCTGCCAGCGACGTGCATTACCTGTCGCAGGCGCTGCGCGAATTCTTCTTGGAGAAATCTTCCGCCGGGATCGACGATTACTCGCGCCGCGCGCTCGGCCGGGTCTGGAAGGCCGAACGCTTCTCGTGGTGGATGACATCGATGATGCACCGCTTTCCCGGCACCGACGCGTTCAGTTCGCGCATCCAGATCGCGGAGCTGAACTACCTGATTGAGTCCGACGCCGCGCAAATGTCGCTGTCGGAGAACTACGTCGGGCTACCGTATTGACGTGAGGCGCGCGCAATCGGCTCCCTCTCCCCGCTTTGTGGTCAGAGATGAAGAGAGAATGACGCCGCTGTTTCAAACATCCCGCATCGCGATGTTTCAAACTTGATTTCGCATGATTGCGCGACGGGTCTGATTTATGATGAAGATCATATGATCTTCTCGCGCGACACATGGCAAAGCAAATGACAGTGACAGATATTCCCGGGGGCTTCGAGCCGCATCTGCGGCGTAGCCCGATGACGGAGCCGTGGGAGCCGATCTACGCCAAAAAGACGCCGGATGCCTTCATCCTCGGACTGCGCCTGGCGAAACCGCACACCAATTCGCGCGGACTGGCCCACGGCGGACTGATTACCACGCTGGCCGACAACGCCATGGGGCTCAGTTGCGGCCTCAAGGCGACGGATACGGCGGGACTCGTCACCGTGCATCTCTCGGTGGATTTCCTTGGCTCGGCGACAGTCGGACAATGGCTGCAGGTCGAAACCAGTTTCGTCAAACCCGGCGGCTCGCTCTATTTCGCGCAATGTTTCGTCACCGCCGACGGCGAACCATGCGCGCGCGCCAATGCAACCTTCAAGGCACTAAGGAAGAAGAGTTAATCTCCCGGCTTACCTCATCCTGAGGAGCGATCCGGAGGATCGCGTCTCGAAGGATGAGGTGAGCCTCATGGTTCGAGACGACGCAAGAGCGCCTCCTCACCATGAGGACAACGCGCGCAGCCGTCTCTCACCTCGTCCCGAACCGCCAGTCCGCCTGCGCGACCACCAGATCGACGAATGCCCGCACCTTCGCCGACAGCAGGCGCGAGGTCGGATAGACCAGATGGATCGGCATGGGCGGCGGTTCGTAATCCGCCAGCACGATCTTCAGCCGCTTTGCTTTGATTGCATCCGCGGCTTGATAGGCCAGCACGCTGATCAGACCACCGCCCTGCTCCGCGTACAGAACCGCGGCATCGGTGCTGTTGGTGGCAAAGCGCGACGTATACGGGATGCGGATGTCCCGGCCGCCCTCCGTGAAGCGCCACTCGGACAGCGAGGACATGCCCGTAAACTGAACCACGTCATGCCCGGAGAGATCCGACGGCTTCAACGGCGTGCCGCGCGCCTTTAGATAACGCGGCGCGGCCACCACCACACGACGCATGTCGCCCACCGTGCGCGCGACCACACTGGAATCCGCCAGGTGCCCGATGCGCACGGCGAGATCGACGCCTTCGTCCACCAGGTTGACCATGCGGTCCGACAGTCTGAATTCCGCGCTGACGTCCGGATATTTTTTGAGATAGGCCGACATGATCGGGCCGACATGCAGCCGTCCGAACATCAGAGGCGCGGAAACCACCAGCTTGCCTGACGGTTGGGTGCGCTCGGCCCGCACCGAGCCTTCGGCCTCCTCGACATCGCCGAGAATCCGCCGCGCGCGCTCCAGATAGCGCGCGCCGACATCGGTCAGCGTCACCGAGCGCGTGGTGCGCTGGAGCAGCCGCGCCCCGAGATGGTCTTCGAGGCTTGCGACCAGGCGCGTCACTGCCGACGCCGAAAGACCCAGCTTGCGGGCGGCGGGCGCGAACCCCTCAAGGTCCGCGACGGAAACAAAGGCGCGCATGGCATCGAGACGGTCCATGGGATTATTTCATATCCTGCAACGATCAAGTGTCAATGATGGCGATTGCTGCGGAATAGTCCGCTCACTAGCTTGGGTTCATCCAAACGGCCGATCACGAGGTCCGCCATGACGAATACCCAGAACTATTCCAGCGACGTCGCCTTCACCCCCGCCGTGAAGGCGATCCAGGCCCGCAAGGGCTCGCGCGGCGGCTATGCCCATATGGAAGAAGGCGGCGGCTGGCGCACCGAAATCGACGAGGCGCTTGCGGCCTTCATCGGCGAGCAGACCAGCTTTTTTCTCGCGACCGCAACTGCCAATGGCCAGCCCTATATCCAGCATCGCGGCGGTCCGGCTGGCTTCATCAAAATCCTCGACAAATCGACGCTGGCCTTCGCGGACTTTCGCGGCAACCGGCAGTACATCACGCAGGGCAATCTCACTGAGAACCCGAAGGCCTATATTTTTCTGATCGATTACGTGAACCGTAGGCGGGTGAAGATCTGGGGCGAGGCGCGCGTGGTCGAGGACGATCCGACACTGACGGCGTCGCTGATGCCGAAGGATTACAAGGCCAAGCCGGAACAGGCGATCCTGTTCAGGATCACCGCATGGGACACCAACTGTCCGCAGCATATTCCGCTGAAGTTCGACGCCGCCGACGTCGCGGAGGCCATTGCCGCCCGCGACACGCGTATCACGGAACTCGAGGCGGAGGTGGCGCAGTTGAAGCAGCGGCTCTCGCCCAACTGACCGGGGCGTGCTTTACAGGGAAGATGACCGAGAGCCCCTGCCAGAGCTGCGGTGCCTGTTGCTCCTATTCGAGCAACTGGCCGCGCTTCACCATCGAGGAAGACGCTGCGCTCGACCTGATCCCCGCGAAATTCGTCAACGACCGGCTGTCCGGCATGCGCTGCGACGGTGACCGCTGCACGGCGCTGACGGGGAAGATCGGGATTTCAACGGCGTGCGGAATCTATGAGATCCGCCCGGACGTCTGCCGCACCTGCATGCCCGGCGATCCGGAATGCCTGATGGCGCGGCGGCGGTTTGGCCTTGGGGCACTGCCCGCGAGTTTCGCCGCCGGAGACCATTAATCCGGGAACGAAACGGCCCGGTCGGGCGTCAATGCTCCAAACTCCGAACAAGGGAGCATGACGCGATGCAGGAAACCGAGATCCACACCTACGCCCGGCAATTGATGGAAACCCATGGGCCGCAGGCCATCGCCCAGGCCGCGCAAAAAGCGACCGAGTGCGAAGCCGAGGGCAAGATGGAACTGGCCCGGGACTGGCGGCACGTGGAAGATGCCTTGAAAATGATGCGTGGGCCGCATCAAAGCTGAGCGGATTTCAAGCTCAAACGCCTGATGCAAAAGCCGCCGCCTGTGCGGCGGCGCTGGCTCATGCCGGCATGGCCGCGAAGTCGTCGTCCAGTTCGTCCGCCACGGGAGCGAACGTGCTGAGCGGCTTGGTCGACAGCGTGATGTTGCGGCGGCTGCCATAGGACGACGCCGCAGGCATCGATGACGGCGCCTGCCGAGACATCGCGAACAAGGTGGATCCGACGATACCGCCCTGTTCCACCAGATCGCGCTCCGTGCAGGTGGCGGCGATCGCCAGACTCATCGAGTGCAGATGGGCGCGCTTGTAGCAGAACAGCGCCAACATCGCTCTGACGTCGGATGACACCGATTCAACCAGTTGGGGAAGGCCATGTTCGCTGGCGCGATACAGGCTTCCGAGCATCTCGTCGCCCACCGGGCAAACGTCGTTCTCAAAGGCTTCGCGGCTGGACCACATTGCAAATCTCCCGAAGCACGATCCGTCAAAACTGAATTCACCTTTGCCGATCGCGCTTGATGGGAAGGATGCAATGCAATTTCCTAACGCAGAGTTAACCACGCGCCGGGCTTCGCCCGCGCGTTCACATTATGTAGAGAAATGACAACGCCGGTTCCATCCGCGATTCGCTGCGTGATTCGCGATCCAAATCAGGCGTGATCCCACGCCACCGAGGCTAGCTGAAGCCTCATGGTGAGGAGGCGCTTCTTCAGCGCCGTCTCGAACCATGAGGCGCATGCTCGATTTCTTCACCTCATCTCATCCTTCGAGACGCGCGCAAGAGCGCGCTCCTCAGGATGAGGACTGCGGCGAATGAGATACAGGCAAGCGCGTTCCTAAACGCCTTCGTCCTTATCCATCACATGCTATCCGATAAACGTCACCGTCTCGGGGATCGTCGCGCGGTTGGTGCGATAGCTGTTGGCGAGATGCGCCTCGTCCGCGTATCCGAACGAAATGCCGCAGACCACGCGACGATCGTCGGCAAGACCGAGATGCTTGCGCACCACATCGGATTGCCCCGCCAGCGCCGCCTGCGGAACGGTCGCAATGCCAAGCGCCTGCGCCGCCAGCATGAAATTGCCGACATAGCCACCGCAGTCCACCGCGCCATAAACGCCGAGCGCTTCGGCGGTGGTGATGATCGCCACATGGGGCGCGCCGAAGAAGCGGTAGTTTTCCAGCATCTGCTTTTGATAACCCGCCTTGTCGCCGCGCGGGATGCCGAGTGCGTTGTAAAGCTGGAAACCGCTCTCGCGGCGGCGATCGAGATAGACGCCCGTGTATTCGCGCGGAAACGGAAAATCCGAAGCGTGTTTGCCCTCGCTCGCGTTCTTGTACAACGCATCACCAAAGGCGCGCGTCGCATCGCCGCTGACGATGATGACCTGCCACGGCTGGCTGTTGCACCAGGACGCGGTTTTCTGCGCGGCGCTCAACACCCGCTCGATGACCGGACGGGCGACGGGTTCAGGCTTGAACGCGCGGCAGGAATAGCGCGCGCCCAATAGCTTCTCCACAACCTCGATGTCGCGACTGTCGTTTGTTGCAGACATTATCTAGCGCCCCTTGGTCGGAATGGCATTAAACGGCACATCCTTGTCGACACGAATATCACCCGGCAATCCCAACACGCGCTCGGCGATGATGTTGCGCAGGATTTCGTCGGTGCCGCCCTCGACGCGCGTTGCGGGAGAGCGCAGCAGCATCGACTGGAACTGTCCGGCTCCCGCGACGGCATCCGCATCGTTGAGCACGCCCGCCGCGCCCTGAAGATCGAGCGCGAACATCGCGATGTCCTGAAGCATCGAACCGGACACCAGCTTGCCGATGGAGTTCTCCGGTCCCGGACGCTCGCCGCGCGACAGCGCCGAGATCGAGCGGTAGCTGGTGTATTTCAGGCCGCTGGCCTTCACCGCCCAGCTTGCGAGCTTGGAGCGGACGTTCTTGTCATCGATGGCCAGACCATCCTCCAGCATCAGCTTGCTGCAAAAGTCGAACATCTCCGGCACGCCGGTCACGATACGCGCGCCGATCGACATGCGCTCGTTCATCAGCGTGGTGAGCGAGACATTCCAGCCGTCGTTCACCTTGCCGAGCCGCTGCGAGTCCGGAATTTTCACGTCGGTGAAGTACACCTCGTTGAACTCGGCCTGGCCGTTGGCCTGCTTGATCGGCTTCACCACCACGCCCGGACTTTTCATGTCCAGGAAGAACATGGTCAGGCCCTTGTGCTTGGGCTGGGCCGGATCGGTGCGTGTGATGACGATGCCGTAATCCGAGAAATGCGCGCCGGTGGTCCAGACCTTCTGGCCGTTGATGATCCAGTCGTCGCCCTTCCTCTCGGCGCGGGTGCGCAGACCCGCGACGTCGGAACCCGCCGCAGGTTCGGAGAACAACTGGCACCAGATGTTTTCCCCGGAAGCGAGCTTCGGCAGATACTTCTTTTTATCGTCCTCGCCGGCATAGGCCATCATGGTCGGGCCGCACATGCCCTGCCCGATCAGGAACACGCTTTCCAGCTTGATGAAGACGCCTTCCTCCTGCTGCCAGATCACGCGCTCGATCGGCGATGCGCCGCGACCGCCATATTCCTTCGGCCAGTGCAGGCAGGCCCAGCCGGCCTCGGCCTTCTTCTTCTGCCACTTCTTCGATTCGGTCAGGATGTCGCCGCTTCGCAGCTTGATGCGTCCGACCGACGGCTCGGACAATTCGGGCTCAAGATGTCGCGGCGCGTTGGCCTGAATCCAGGCACGGGCTTCGGCGCGAAATGCAGCTTCCTGCGGGGTGTCATCGAAATTCATGAGAGCGATCCTTCATTTTTCGTCATTCCGGACGATCCGCACTTCGCGGATCGATCCGGAATCTCATCCCAACTGGATTCCGGGTTCGCTCGAAGACGAGCGCCCCGGAATGACGTCATAAATCTCACCCCGCGTTGCGCAGGCGCATGCGGTCGATCAACTGGTTTTCCCAGTACGACAGGCTTCCGAGCGCCAGCGCGAGCGCGTTCGCGCGCCGGTAGTACAAGTGGCAGTCGAATTCCCAGGTGAAGCCCATGCCGCCGTGCACCTGGTTGTTGTTCTTGGCGCAATGCTGGAACGCCTGGGTCGCGCTGATGCGCGCGCCGGCTGCTGCTTCCGGCAACTCGGCCGCGTCGGTGGAGAGCGCCCACGCGCCATAATAGCAGTTCGAGCGCGCCAGCGTCGCCGAGACATACATGTCGGCGAGCAGATGCTTCACCGCCTGGAACGATCCGATCTGACGGCCGAAGGCGATGCGGTCGAGCGCGTAGTCGCGCCCCATCTCCAGCGCGCGGTCCGCGCCGCCGACCTGCTCGAACGCCATCAGAACGGCGGCGCGGTCGAGCACGCGGGTGAGGATGCTCCAGCCTTCGTTGGCCGCGCCGAGTGGTTCGGCTTTGGCTTTATCGAACGTGATTTCGGCCTGACCGTGCGCCTGATCGATATTCGCCAGCGATTTGCGCGTCACGCCCGCGCCGTTGAGATCGACAATGAACAAGCCAATATCGGTCTCGCGGCCGGTCGAGCCGGTGCGCGCCACGACAATGGCGAAATCCGCAATGGCTCCATCCGGCACCGGCTTCTTGGTGCCGGAGACAGCGCCCTGTGAGACCGACACGTTGATCCCCTTGGGTGACGGATTGCCCGCGCCCTCGAACAGCGCCAGCGTGCCGATGGCTTCGCCCGACGCGATCTTTGGCAGCCACTTGGCCTTCTGCTCATCGCTGCCTGCGAGCATGATGGCTTCGGTTGCAAGATAGATGGTCGATGCAAACGGCACCGGCGCGAGCACGCGGCCGATTTCCTCGGCAATCACGCACAGTTCAAGATGGCCCGCACCTGCGCCGCCGAATTCCTCCGGGATTGCCACACCGAGAAAGCCCATCTCGGCGAGGCCCTTCCACAGCGCCTTGTCATAGGGCGCCTTGCCTTCCAGCACCGAGCGCACCGCCTTCGACGGGGAATGTTCGGCGAGGTAGCGCCGCGCCTGATCGCGCAACTGCTTCTGGTCGTCGGAGAATTCGAAATTCATGGGTTTGGGACTCGCATTGTGAAGAGGAAACTATGAGAGGACGATGACATCCGGCCCCGGTTGATCTGCATAAAGCTGTTCGACCAGCGCCGCGCGGCGCTCCAGACCCGCGCGCTGGTTGATGTAACCCTTGTCGGTGAGTTCGTTGCCGTCGATGGATGGCGGCTCGGCCATCAGCATGGCGCGCGCGATCCTCATGCTGCTCGCGCCGCCACAGGCCTTGTTGTGGGTCATCAGGCCATCGCGCAGATGCATGCGCACCTTGGGATGATTAACGACCGTTTTCATAGTCGCATCCATGTCGCCAATCAGGCGGCGGCAGGCGTCGAGATTCGGCCACGCCAAAAGCCCGATGCAGGGACGATCCTGGCCCGCGACCAGCGCATCCTGAACGACCGGCGACGCCGCCGCAATCGCATCGGTGCGCAGCGAGCCGACCAGCACAAACGTGCCGGTGGTGAGCTTGAAGTCCTCGACCACGCGGCCGGAGAAGATCAGACCCTTCGCGGGATCCTCGGGATCGACAAACACGCCGGCATCGCCGATGCAATAAAAGCCTTCCTCGTCGAACGCCTTCTGGGTCAGTTCGGGCTGGCCGTAATAGCCCGGCGTGACGTTGACGCCACGCAGGCGCAATTCGTATTGCGGTCCGGCAGGCACCATTTTCAGTTCGACGCCCGGAAACGGCAGGCCGATCAGCCCGACGCGCTCGGTGTCCCAATAGGTGCCGGTGGACGTCGGCGCGGTCTCGGTCGAACCCCAGCCGGTGTAGAACACAATGCGCTCGCCGGTCGCTCGCATCGCCAGCGCCTGCACGCGCTCGTACAGATCATCCGGCAGCCGTGCGCCGCCATAAGCAATCAAACCGAGGTTCCGGAAAAAGTTGCGACACAGCGCGTCGTCCTTCTCCATCGCCGCCGCCAGCGCGGCATAGCCGGCGGGCACGTTGGCGTAATAGGTCGGAGAAATCTCGCGCAGGTTGCGCAGCGTCTCATCGATCATGCCTGGCAGCGGACGGCCGTCGTCGATATAGAGCGTGGCACCTTCGGTCAGCACCGGATTGAACAGCGCGTTGCCGCCCATGGTGTGATTCCACGGCATCCAGTCGAGATAGATGCCTTCGGAATCGCCCGGCGGGCGCGGCCGCACCTGCATCATCATGCGGGCGTTGGCGCACATCATCTTATGGGTATTGATGACGGCCTTCGGCATGCCGGTCGAACCCGAGGTGAACAGGAACTTGCCGACGGTATCCGGCGTGATCTTCGCAATCGACGCTTCGACTGCGGGCGTCACCGAAGTCGCGGCGAGATCTGCGTAAGACACGCTTTTGACATTGGCGGGCGCGCGGTCGACGTGGACCACCGTGATGCCGCGCAGATCGAGCGCGGCCAGCGCCTTCTCGAAGACAACGCCGTCCTGCACCATCACCACGGCAGGCTTGATGAGGTCGAACAGGTATTTCAGCTTGGCGTGATCCTGGCTCATCAGCGAATAGGCAGGTGAGACGGGCGCGGCCGGAATTCGCGCCTGCATCGCGGCCTGCGTTATCAGCGCATGTTCGATGGTGTTGCCGCTGAGGATCGCGAGCGGCCTGCTTTCCGGCAGCTTCATGTCGAGCAGCGCCTGCGTCAGCGCGTCGACGGTACGCTTGGCCTCGCCATAGGATAACTTGCGCCATTGCCGTTCTGGTCCCTTGCGCTGCGCCAGCCAGATGTGATCGGGGCGCAGCTTCGCCCACTTCGCCAGTGACGCCGGAATGTGCGGCTCGAATGGATCGAGCGGGATTTTCGACTTGAGAACGATCACGCCGTCGGGACGGCGCTCGACGGCGATGTCGCGCGCAAGCCATTCGATCTTGCGGAACGGCGGCTTCGAGAGCGCGGCCTCCGCGCTCTTCTCCGCCAGACAGAAACCAGAACTCGCGCTCATCGCAAACTTCCTCCCGGGAGAGCGGCGGGGGCATTCTTGTGATGCGCCCCTCACCGGCAGAGCTTGCGTCATCCTTCGAGGCTCGCCGCAAGCGCAGCTCGCACCTCAGGATGACGCATATCGTGTGCCCGTCACCCTGAGGCGCCGCCGCACAGCGACGGCCTCGAAGGGCGACAACCGTGTGTTACCGCGGCGCCATACGGATCGCGCCGTCGAGACGAATGGTCTCGCCGTTGAGCATCGGGTTCTCGACGATATGCACCGCGAGCGCGGCGTATTCGCCGGGATCGCCGAGACGCGCCGGATGCGGCACCTGCGCGCCCAGGCTCTTGCGGGCCTCTTCCGACAGGCCCATCAGCAACGGCGTCAGGAACAGGCCGGGCGCGATGGTCATGACGCGGATGTTGAGCGAGGCCAGATCGCGCGCCACCGGCAGCGTCATGCCGACGATGCCACCCTTCGACGCGGAATACGCCGCCTGGCCGATCTGACCGTCGAACGCCGCGACGCTCGCGGTGTTGATGAACACGCCGCGTTCCTCGCCGATGGTCGGCGCGGACTGCATGCGCTCGGCAACCAGACGAATGCAGTTGAACGAGCCGATCAGATTGACCTTGATGATGCGCGAGAAGTGATCGAGCGGATAGGCCCCGTTCTTGCTCACGGTCTTCACCGCGCCGCCGATGCCGGCGCAGTTCACCAGCACGCGGATCGGGCCGTGCGCCGCTTCGGCTTTCGCGATGGCTTCCTTGACCGGCGCTTCTTCCGACACGTCGCCGGTGAGTGCGAGGCCCTTGATTTCCTTGGCGACGGCTTCCGCGCCGTCCTTGTTCATGTCGATGACGGCGACCTTCGCGCCCTTCGCCGCCATGGCGCGCGCCGTCGCTGCGCCGAGGCCCGAGCCGCCGCCCGTCACGAGTACCGAAATATCCTGGAGCTGCATAATCTGTTTCCTGCCTGAGTTGCGTTGAAGGTTTCTACGAGACGTTTTCTAGACGGTCTGCGCGGCGGTTGTCTCCGACCACTGCGCAAGAATATCGGCGGCATCGACCGGCGGGACGGCAGGCGATCCCTGAATCGCGGATGGCGTGCGCGAGAAGCGCGGCGCCGGCGCAGGCTGCACATAGCCGTCGGCGGTGACGAAGGTCTGCCGCGCGGCAAGATGCGGATGCTTCGGCGCATCGAACAATCCCAGGACCGCCGCGGCACAGGCATCGGAACCTTCGAGAATCCTGGCCCATTCGTCGCGCGTTTTGGTCTTGAACAGCGCGGCCATCTTTTCCTGCACCTTCGGCCACTCGGCGCGATTCATCTGCGCGTCGTAACATTCCTCGTCGAGACCGGCGAGCTGGCGCAGCTCCGCATAGAACTGCGGCTCCAGCGCGCCGATGGCCATGAAGCCGCCGTCCTTGCACTCGTAGGTGCGATAGAACGGCGCGCCGCCGTCGAGCAAGTTGGTGCGCGGCTGTTCGGTCCAGCGGCCCGTGGCGCGCAGGCTGTGGAACATGGTCAACATGCTGGAGACGCCGTCACACATCGCGGCGTCCACAACCTGCCCCTTGCCCGAGGCGCGCGCCTCGATCACGGCAGCCAGCACGCCGACGACGAGATAGAGCGCGCCGCCGCCATAGTCGCCGACCAGATTGAGTGGCGAAACGGTCTCGCCGCTGCCGGAGCGGAACGAGTCCAGCGCGCCGGTGATCGCGATATAATTGATGTCGTGACCGGCTGCCTGCGACAGCGGCCCGGTCTGGCCCCAGCCCGTCATTCGGCCATAGACCAGACGCGGATTGCGCTTGAGCACCACGTCCGGCCCGAGGCCGAGACGCTCCATCACCTGCGGACGGAAACCCTCGATCAGTACGTCAGCGGCGGCGATCAGATCCAGCGCCTGCTCGATATGGGCCGCGCTTTTCAGATCCAGCTCGATGACCCGCCGTCCGCGATTGACGAAATCCCGCACATCGCGCTTGCCCTGCCCGGGCCGCGCGATCGACACCACGTCGGCGCCCATGTCGGACAGCAACATCGAGGCGAACGGCCCCGGTCCGATGCCAGCAAATTCGATCACGCGCACGCCGCGCAGTGGCCCCGTTGCCGCCGATTGCTCCTTCATACGCCTCTCCCGAACTCAACGTCTTTTTGTTTTGGTTTCCGAGTCCGCTCAGCTTCGCTGATGTCAAACTCACTGCTTGTTTCATTGAGCATGCCCGTCCGGACAACCTTTCGGCGTCACGATCATGCCAGTCTCATGCTTTGCCGGCGGGCTTTTCCTGAAGATCGGAGGGCATGCCAGCCTTGTCGGTCAGCAATCCCCCCAGGATCAGCTTCGTCATGTGGCTGATATATTGACGCCGCACCTCGTCGGTGATGCCGCGCGATCCGATAAAACGCGCATTCATCTGGCGACCGTAGAACAGGTGATCGCACGCGCCGTTGAGGCTGATGTAGAACAGCGCCGGATCGACCTTGCGGAACTCGCCCGCCGCGATGCCTTCTTCGAGCAGCCGGCGCAGAAAATCGAACAGCGGATTGATGAAGAAGCGGTGGACTTCTTTCGAAGTCGCCTCGCTGCCCTGATGCAGCAGCAGGTGAATCAGCCGGTTCAGATACGGCACGCGATAATAGGCGTTGATGATGCCGGCGATGTGCCGACGCATCTTCTCCGTCGGCGAGATCGGCATATCGAGCACGAAGGCGAGGTTCGCCATTTCCGCGGCGGCGTCGCGCGCCAGCAGCGCCAGCAGCAGACCATCCTTGTTGCCGAAATGGTATTTCACCAGCGCCGCATTGACGCCGGACTTCTGCGCGATCTCGCTCAGCGACACCTCGGTGGTGTTGCGCTCGATCATCAGATCGCCCGCGGCCACCAGCAGCTTGGCAGCCGTCGCATTCATCGGCGCGGCCTCCTTTTCAGGAGCCTGCTTCGACGGCGCGGAGGGCCGCGGCGCTTTTTGGGTCAGGGGCGATGACATGCATCTCTCATTATAGGGAGTAGACAGCTAAGCCGATGATGGCTCCCGGCTCAAGAGTTAATTGAGCGATTGACTAAATCTCGCCGGGCCATTTTAATCGGCCGCAACACATAACAATCAAACAGGGAGCACCACCATGGCCGAAGCCTATATCGTCGCCACCGCCCGCACCGCAGGGGGACGCAAGGGAGGCCGCCTCGCAGGCTGGCATCCGGTCGATCTCGCCGCATCCGTGCTGGACTCTTTGGTGGACCGCACCGGCGTCGATCCCGCCCAGGTCGAAGACGTGATCATGGGCTGTGTCATGCAGGCCGGCGAACAGTCGAACAACGTGGCGCGCAACGCCGTGATGGCTTCGAAACTTCCCGAAAGCGTGCCCGGCACCTCGGTCGACCGCCAGTGCGGCTCGTCGCAACAGGCGCTGCACTTTGCGGCGCAGGCGGTGATGGCCGGCACGATGGACATCGTGATCGCGGCGGGCGTCGAAGGCATGACCCGCGTGCCGATGGGACTTCCGGCCTCGCTGGCCGCCAAGAACGGCTTCGGCACCTACATGAGCCCGAACATCCAGCGGAAATATCCGAACATCCAGTTCAGCCAGTTCACCGGCGCGGAAATGATGGCGGAAAAATACGGTCTTTCGAAAGACGATCTCGACCAGTACTCCTACCAGAGCCACCAGAAGGCCATCGCGGCGACGCAGGCCGGCGCTTTCAAGGACGAGATTGTTCCGCTGAAGTTCACACGCGATGACGGCTCCAGCGACATCCACAGCATCGACGAAGGCATCCGCTTCGACGCCACCATCGAAGGCATCCGCGGCGTCAAGACGATTGCGGAAGGCGGCAAGCTCACTGCCGCCAGCGCCAGCCAGATCTGCGACGGCGCCTCCGGCGTCATGGTGGTGAACGAGAAGGGCCTCAAGGCACTCGGCATCGCGCCGCTGGCGCGCATCCACCACATGACCATGATCGGCGGCGATCCGGTCATCATGCTGGAAGCGCCGCTGCCCGCAACCCATCGCGCGCTCAAGAAGGCTGGCATGAAGATCGACGACATCGACCTGTTCGAGGTCAACGAAGCCTTCGCCTCGGTGCCGACCGCTTGGCTGAAGGATACCGGCGCGGACCCGGCGCGGCTCAACGTCAATGGCGGCGCGATCGCGCTCGGCCATCCGCTCGGCGGCTCCGGCACCAAACTGATGACCACGCTGGTCAACGCGCTGAAGCAGCGCAACAAGCGCTATGGCCTTCAGACCATGTGTGAAGGCGGCGGCATGGCCAACGTCACCATCGTCGAGCGGCTGTAACGGTCTCTTG
Organism: Bradyrhizobium sp. G127; assembly: GCF_021502575.1. Taxonomy (NCBI): domain Bacteria; kingdom Pseudomonadati; phylum Pseudomonadota; class Alphaproteobacteria; order Hyphomicrobiales; family Nitrobacteraceae; genus Bradyrhizobium; species Bradyrhizobium sp. G127. The sequence goes on along the minus strand of NZ_JAKFGN010000003.1, from coordinate 237,146 downwards.
TGAAGGGCGGGTTCAACACCCGCCCTTTTTTTCTGACGGCTGTTCACAGGCCGTCACATCGACACTTCAAAACCAATCAACGAGCGGCAAAAGCCGCCGATGCATCGGGAAACGCCGAGGGAGCCTTATGTCTCATCCGTCCATTCACGCGCAGACGACGCCCGACAAGATCGCCTATCAGATGGCGGGAAGCGGCGAAGCCGTCACCTATCGCGATCTCGACCGCCGCTCCAACCAGGGTGCGCAACTGTTCCGCTCCCTTGGCCTGCAGAAAGGCGACCACATTGCGCTATTGATGGAGAACACGCCGGTCTTCCTGGAAATCTGCTGGGCGGCGCAGCGCAGCGGACTCTACTACACGGCGATCAGCCGCTACCTCACCGCCGACGAGATCGCCTACATCGTCAAGGATTGTGGCGCGCGCGTTGTGATCACGACACCGAAGTGCGTGGAGGCTGTCGCCCCATTGATCACCGGCGCACCGGGCGAGCCGGTGTTCTACATCACCGGTCCCGCGCAGGGACAATTCAAATCGTGGGACGAGGCCATCGTCGCGCAGCCCGCGACACCGATCGCGGACGAATCCGCCGGTTACGACATGCTGTATTCGTCAGGCACGACGGGAAGGCCAAAAGGCATCAAACGCCCGCTGACGGAGCCGTCGATCCTGGTGCCCAATCCGCTGCTGAAACTGCTTTGCTCGACAATGTGCGGCATGACGGGGGACAGCGTCTATCTCTCGCCTGCGCCGCTCTATCATGCAGCTCCGCTGCGCTTCAACATGATGTGCGCGGCGCTTGGCGGCACATCGATCATCATGGAACACTTCGACGCCGAGGAATTCCTGCGGCTGGTCGAGAAGCATAAGGTGACGCAATCGCAACTCGTGCCGACCATGTTCGTGCGGATGCTCAAGCTGCCGGACGACGTGCGCAAGAAATATGACGTATCCTCGCTGAAGGGCGCGGTGCATGCCGCGGCGCCCTGCCCTGCCGATGTCAAGGCGAAGATGATCGACTGGTGGGGGCCGATTCTGATCGAGTACTACGCCGGATCGGAAGGCAACGGCGTCACGGTCTCGACCTCGAAGGACTGGCTCGCGCATCGCGGCACCGTCGGCCGCGCCGTGGTAGGATCGCTCAAGATCCTCGACGACGACGGCAACGAACTGCCCGTGGGCGAGACCGGCACGGTGTATTTCGCAGGCGGCCCGCAGTTCGCCTATCACAACGATGATGAAAAGACGAAGCGCGCCTACAACGCGCAGGGCTGGTCGACGCTGGGCGACGTCGGTTATCTCGACAGCGAGGGCTTTCTCTATCTCACCGACCGCAAGGCCTACATGATCATTTCCGGCGGCGTGAACATCTACCCGCAGGAAACCGAGGACGTGCTGATCACCCACCCCGCCGTGGCGGATGTCGCGGTGTTCGGCGTGCCGAATGAGGAAATGGGCGAAGAGGTCAAGGCCGTGGTGCAGCCGCACGACATGGCGCGCGCCGGCAAGGAACTGGAAGCCGAACTGGTTCTGTTTTGCCGCAAGCACCTGTCGCCGATCAAATGCCCGAAGAGCGTCGACTTTGAAGCGGAGCTGCCGCGCACGCCCACCGGCAAGCTGGTGAAGCGGCATCTGCGCGACCGCTACTGGGCGAAGGTGAAGAAGACCCCGGCGCAGGCGTGAGCGGCGACGCTCACTCCTCCTTCAGCCACTGCTCCACGAGCATGACATCGGGCGGCTGCGCGTAGCGCGTGGTCCACATATCGACGACCCAGTCCACGCGGCTTGCCTTTTCCGTGAGCACCGCCGTGTTGTGCGGCAACTGCATGGCCAGAATGTTGCCGCGATAACGCGGATTGCCCACCGTGTGATGCTTCAGCAAGCCCCATTCCTGCAGCACCAGCAGGAAGCTCGACACGTTGCGTGTCGCGTCCCAGCAATCATAGTTGCTGGCATCGGCGCGATTGCGGATGTCCGCCCGCGCAACTCGCGTTGTCGTGCCGATCACCGGCCCCATCCGCTTGTCGAACCAGACCACCGCCTTCTGAACCGCCGCACGCTCGGCAATCGCCGAGGCCTTGCCGGCGGCCATGAGCTGCGACAGTTGCTTCTGATCCGCGGCGGTAAAGGTCAATTCCGCCCGGCGGCGACAGACGAAGCCGTAGCAGACCGTCATTCCGTTCGGCGATGGCGGATTGATCGATACCGATGTGTAGAGTTCGTTCTGCTCGGGGCTGAGTTGCATGGCGGACGCAGGCGCGCCGAGTGCAAGACTGGCCAGGAATGCGGCAATCAGAAAAATGCGGGACATGACGCGGAACAACGTGATTTCTTGAGACCTCGGACCGCAGGACTATGGCGGATTTTCCGCGAGATCAACAGTGCGATGGCGGCCTTCGCCCACATTCGTGTGAATGCGCCGTCAATCCCGGAACCGTGTCGCTTCCCGCATCGCAATTTGCGTGTACCATGGCGTCATGGCCCGGCCGGATGTCAGCGTTCCGCTGTTTGCAGCGCCCTACGCGCCAGACGATGGCGAGATCGCCGCGCGGCTATTGTCCTTTCCGCCCCTCACCGCCGAACAGAACGCCCGCATCGAGGTCACCGCCACGCGGCTGATCGATGCCGTCCGCGCCGAGGATAGCGGCTTCGGCGGGGTCGAGGACATGCTGCGCGAATTCGCGCTTTCCACAAGAGAAGGCCTCGCCCTGATGGTGATGGCGGAGGCGCTGCTTCGCGTTCCGGATGCCGCCACCGCCGATCGCTTCATCGAGGACAAACTCGGTCAGGGCGATTTCGCCCGTCACCAGACCAGATCCCATGCGGTTCTGGTCAACGCGTCGGCATGGGCGCTCGGCCTGTCGGCGCGGATCATCCAGCCCGGCGAAACCCCGCACGGCACGATCGGCCAGATCGCGAAACGCATCGGTCTGCCCGCCGTCCGCGCCGCAACCCGGCAGGCGATGCGGCTGATGGGCAATCACTTCGTACTGGGCGAGACCATCGACGCGGCGCTCGCCCGCGCGGCCGATTACGACGGCCACCATCATCACAACCGCTATTCGTTCGACATGCTCGGCGAAGGCGCACGGACGGCGGACGATGCTACGCGCTATTTCGACTCCTACGCCTCCGCCATCGCAGAGATCGGCGCGAACGCCGGAACCATCCCGTTCCCGGACCGGCCGGGGATTTCCGTCAAACTCTCCGCGCTGCATCCGCGCTATGAGCCGCTCAGCCGCGCGCGGGTGACGGCCGAACTGGCGCCGCGCGTGCTCACGCTCGCCCAGCAGGCCAAAGCCTGCGACCTGAACTTCACAATCGATGCCGAGGAAGCCGACCGGCTCGAAATGTCGCTGGATGTGATCGGCGCGATGTTTTCGGATTCATCGCTCGACGGCTGGGACGGCTTCGGGCTGGCAATCCAAGCCTATCAAAAGCGCGCCGAAGCCGTGATCGATCATGTTTATGATCTCGCGCAGCGCACCGGCCGCCGCATGGTCGTCCGTCTGGTCAAAGGCGCCTATTGGGACACCGAGATCAAGCGCGCGCAGGAGCGCGGCCTCGACGATTATCCCGTTTTTACCCGCAAAGCGATGACTGACCTGAACTATATCGCCACTGCGCAGAAGCTGCTGAACTTGCGCCCGCACATCTTTCCCCAGTTTGCAACGCATAATGCGCTTTCGGTAGCGACCATTGCCGAGCTCGCGGGCGACGACGACAGCTTCGAGTTTCAGCGGCTACACGGCATGGGTGATGCCCTTTACGCGCAGCTTCACGCCGACAAGCCGGCACTGTCACTGCGCACCTACGCGCCGGTCGGCAATCACCGCGATCTGCTGGCCTATCTGGTGCGGCGGCTTTTGGAGAACGGCGCGAACTCCTCCTTCGTGGCGCAAGCGGCGGACGACAGCATCCCCGTCGCTTCATTGCTCCGGCGCCCGGAGCAGATCATCGCAACGCCCGATCAGGCGCGCCCCGCAAACCTGCCGCTGCCGCGCGACCTCTATCTGCCGCGCGTGAACTCACGCGGCATCGAATTCGGTGATCGCGCGGCGCTCGACGGGTTGCTGCAATCGGTCGCGAGCGCGATCGAGCCGTCCGGCGACGTCAAGAACGTGACCGAGGCGGAGGCCGCCATTGCCATCGGCCTCGCCCGCACGGGATTCGCGTTCTGGAGCCGGACGCCGGCGCAAATACGCGCCACGGCGCTCGAACGCGCCGCAGATCTATTTCAGCAACGGATGCCGCGCTTCGCCGCACTGTTGCAGGACGAAGGCGGCAAGACCATCGACGACGCCGTCTCGGAGGTCCGCGAGGCCATCGACTTCTGCCGCTACTACGCGATGGAAGGACGCAAGCTGTTCGGCGATGGCGTGCCGCTGCCCGGCCCGACCGGGGAGAGCAACACGCTGCGGCTGCGCGGACGCGGCGTGATGATCGCAATCTCGCCGTGGAATTTTCCGCTGGCGATTTTTGCGGGACAGGTCGCCGCGTGCCTGATGGCCGGCAACGCCGTTGTCGCCAAGCCCGCCGAACAGACGCCACGCATCGCGGCGGAAGCCGTAGCCCTGCTGCATGAGGCGGGCATTCCGGATTCGGCACTGCATCTCGTCCAGGGCGACGGCACAATCGGCGCGGCGCTGGTGGCAGACACGCATATCTCCGGCGTGGTGTTTACCGGCTCGACCGACGTGGCGCGCTCCATCAATCGCACGCTGGCGGCAAAGGATGGTCCGATCGTGCCGCTGATCGCGGAAACCGGCGGCATCAACGCCATGATCGTCGATGCAACCGCCCTGCCCGAGCAGGTCGCCGATGACGTCGTAACCTCGGCGTTCCGCTCCGCAGGCCAGCGCTGCTCGGCGCTGCGCCTGTTATTCGTGCAGGAGGATGTCGCCGACCGGATGATCGAGATGATCGCGGGCGCAGCACGTGAACTTCAGCTGGGTGATCCGCGCGATCCGGCGACCAATATCGGCCCGGTGATCGATACCGAGGCGAAAGCACGGCTCGATGCCCATATCGTGCGGATGATCCACAGCGCGCGCGTGCATTTTGCGGGTGAAGCGCCTCCCGGCAACTTCGTCGCGCCGCATGTCTTCGAACTCAAAGGCGCTGAGGAACTGACGGAAGAAGTTTTCGGTCCGATCCTGCATGTGGTGCGCTACAAGGCGGCGGATCTCGAGCGCGTGCTGCAATCCATCGCGGCCAGCGGCTATGGCCTGACGCTCGGGATTCATTCGCGCATCGACGATACGGTTGAAGCGGCAGTTGACCGGCTCAGCGTCGGCAATGTCTATGTCAACCGCAACATGATCGGCGCCGTGGTCGGGGTGCAGCCGTTCGGCGGACATGGGCTTTCAGGGACAGGCCCGAAAGCCGGTGGGCCGTATTATCTGCCGCGCCTCGCCACCGAACAGACGGTGACGATCAATACGGCCGCTGCGGGCGGCAATGTCGGGCTGATGACAGGGGAGTAGGAGTGCGGTGCGCAACCTTTACGGATGGTCATTGCCGGGCTTGACCCGGCAATCCATCTTCTTCCAAAAATTGGATGAAGAGCGACCGATGCGCTGGTCATAGGCGAGCGCAAGCGACTCCGTTCTTCGAACGGCTATGCCCCGCGCATGACATATCAATCTATAGTACCACCGGCTCGTCCGGAAGTTCGTTCGGATGCTTCCCCGCCGCCGGGAAATGCTTCGCCAGCAACTGCGTGGCGGCGGCGATGCCTTTCAGCACACCGCCCTCGTAATTTCCGGCGCGGAATTCCGCCTCCATGATGCGGCAGATTTTTTCCCAGTCCGTCTGCACCACCTTCTCACTGATGCCGCGGTCGGCGACAATCTCCACATCGCGGTCCGCGATCAGAAGATAGATCAGGATGCCGTTGCGATCCACCGTGTCCCAGAGCCGCAGCTCTGAAAACACATCGATAGCGCGGTCGCGCGCCGGCTGATCCTTGAAGAGCGGTCTGCCGTCGAGCGCACCTTCCACCGCGAAGCGGATCTGGCCGGCATGGCTTGCCTCGCTTGTCTTGATGGCCTTCTCGATATTGGCCAGCGCCTGGCGCGGAAACGCGCGCCGGACCCGCCAACGATTGAGAAGAAGATGCTTTCCGATGCGCTTGATACCCATGATTGTCAGATACCTGCCGCTACCAGTTGCCCGAGGCGCCGCCGCCGCCGAAGCTGCCGCCGCCTCCGCCGAACCCGCCACCCGAACTGCTTGAGCTGCCCGAACTGAAGCCGCCGCTGGAGCGGCCGCCGCCTCCGGAGGACACCAGCGCGTCGCCGATCAATGTAAGCACGAACACGATCAGGGCGGCGATGGCCGCGAGTGGCAATGTGCCGATCAGAAGCCACATCACGATGCCGATGCCGCCGCCGGCGATCAGCGCGCCGAGCAGCCGCCCGAAGATCGCGCGGAAAATTCCGCCAGCGAACAGCGTGCCGATGAACAGGAACGGAAAATATTCGCCGATCGCGCTGAGGTCGGGCAGTTCGCCCTCGGGCTTCGGCGCGGGTAACGGCTCGCCGTCGATGACTTTCAGGATGCGGTCGACGCCGTCGGAAATGCCGCCGGCGAAATCGCCGCTGCGGAACTTCGGCGTGATGATCTCGTCGATGATGCGCTTCGACGTCGCATCGGTCAGCGCGCCTTCCAGGCCGTAGCCCACCTCGATACGCAGTTTGCGGTCATTCTTGGCGACAATCAGCAGCGCGCCGTCGTCCACCTTCTTGCGTCCGAGCTTCCATTGCTCGACCACGCGCAGCGAATACTGCTCGATGGTTTCCGGCTGCGTCGTCGGCACGATCAGCACCGCCAACTGGCTGCCCTTGCGATCCTCGAAATCCTTCAGCTTCTGTTCGAGAGTGGCAGCCTGATCGGATGACAGCGTCGCCGTCAGATCGACGACGCGGCCGGTCAGCGGCGGCACCGCGACGTCCGCCCAACCGGCGGACGCGAAGCACAGCAGGAACGCGAGAATGACCGCCTTGACCGCTTTCATAGCGGGCGCTCTTTGCGCCGCTACTTTGCAGGCGCTGGTGTGGCTGGAGCAGTGGCCGGCGGCACGTTGAAATCGACCTTCGGCGCGGTGGAGATCGACTTCTCGTTTTCGACCGTGAAGTTGGGCTTTTCCTTGTAGCCGAACACCATGGCCGTCAGATTGTTCGGGAAGGTGCGGATGCCGACATTATAGTCCTGCACCGCCTTGATATAACGATTGCGCGCCACGGCGATGCGGTTTTCGGTGCCCTCAAGCTGCGCCACTAAATCTCGGAACAGTTGATCCGACTTGAGCTGCGGATAATTTTCCGTCGTCACCAAGAGGCGCGACAATGCGCCGGTCAACTCGCCCTGCGCGGCCTGGAATTTCTGGAACGCGGCCGGATCATTGAGAACTTCCGGCGTAACCTGGATGGTGCCGACCTTGGCGCGTGCGTTGGTGACACCGAGCAGGACGTCCTTTTCCTGCTGGGCAAAACCCTTCACCGAATTGACGAGGTTCGGCACCAGATCGGCGCGGCGCTGATACTGGTTCACCACCTCGGACCAGCTCGACTTTACCGATTCATCGTTCTGCTGGATCGCATTATATCCGCAATTGGTGAGGCTCAGCGACGCGAGCGCTGCGAGGACCGTCAAAATCTTGCGCATGGAATGATCTCCGAAATGAACCAGCAAGCGACCATAAGGTGGCCGTGTGACGATCAGCATACACGCCTGGCGCGGCGGGGTCATTGTTTCGACCACGCTCTTTTTAGCTACTTTGTTCTTGAATGGCCGATGAATGCGCGCTGCGCGGCGGGTTTCAAACCTCGCGCAACATGACTGGGTTGCGCGAGGTTTCGCTGGAAAACCGGCATTGTTGCGTTCACAGTTCTGTTTCGAAACCAACATCGGAACAGCGCCATGACCGTCACAGCCACTGTCCCCATCAGCGCCAACACCGTGATCGACACCGGCACGGACGAACTGCTCTGCGAAGTGCGCGACCGCGTCGCCGTCATCACGCTCAACCGCCCGCAGGCGCGGAATTCGCTCTCCGACAATCTGACGCCTGCGCTGCGCCGGATGATCAAGCTGTGCGGCGAAGACGCCAATGTCGGCGCGCTGCTGATCACAGGCGCGGGCGCGGCGTTCTGTGCCGGTGGTGACGTCAAGGGCATGGGCGGCAAACCCGGCAGCAGCAACGCACCCGAACTGACATTCGACCAGAAGGTTGCGCGTCTGCAGGAGCGCCAGCGCACGCTGACCGGCGTTCTGGTCAATGTCCGCAAACCGACCATCGCGGCCCTGCCGGGTCCAGCGGCGGGAGCGGGCCTTTCGCTGGCGCTGGCCTGCGACCTGCGCATTGCGGCGGAGTCCGCCTTCGTCACCACGGCCTATGTGAAAATTGGTCTCAGCGGCGACTACGGTATGTCGTGGCTGCTGACGCGCCTCGTCGGCACGTCGCGGGCGCGCGAGCTGATGTTCTTCGGCGAGAAGATCGATGCGAAGCGCTGCGAGACGCTTGGCCTTGTCAACCGCGTGGTGCCCGACGACCGGCTGCGCGACGAAGCCTTCGCCTGGGCAAAGACGCTTGCCGAAGGTCCGTCGACAGCCTTGCGGCTAATGAAGGACAATCTCGACGAGGCGCTGATGAACGATTTCCTCACCTCGCTCGATCACGAAGCCGAACGAATGGTGCGCACCGCCGGAACCGCCGATCACAAGGAAGCGGTGAAAGCCTTCGTCGAAAAGCGCAAGCCGGTGTTCAGGAACGGCTGAGACGCTACGCGGCTTCCAGCAGCGCCACGGTCCCCTGCCCGCCGTCGGCGCAGATGCTGACGATGGCGCGGCTGCCCTTCGGCATCGCGGCCAGCGCCTTGACCGCCTGACTGAGGATTCGCGCGCCGGTCGCGCCGAACGGATGCCCGAGCGCGGTGGAGCCGCCGTTCGGATTCATGCGCTCGCGCGGAAACTTGCCGAATTCTCCGGTCACGCCCGCCTTGTCACGGATGAACTCGGGGCTTTCCAGCGCCTTGATATGCGCCAGCACCTGAGCGGCGAACGCTTCGTGAATTTCCCAGAGATGGATGTCCGCATAGGTCAGTCCCTGCCGCTTCAGCAGACGCGGGATCGCGTAAGGCGGCGCCATCAGGAGACCTTCGGTGCGGAAATCCACCGACGCCATTTCCCAGTCCACCAGTTTCACGCGGGGCGTGCTCGCAGGCAGCCTTGTGAGACCCGCCGTCGAAGCGACCCAGATGCTCGACGCGCCGTCGGTCAGTGGCGACGAGTTGCCCGCGGTCAGCGTGCCCTTGCCGCTGGTGCGGTCGAACGACGGCGACAGCCGCGCCAGTTTCTCCAGCGATGTATCCTTGCGCGGAATGGTGTCGCGCTTCACCCCGCCGAACGGAATCACGAGATCGTCGAAGAAGCCGCGATCCCACGCCGCGACCGCGCGCTGATGGCTTTCCAGCGCGATCTGGTCCTGCGCCTCGCGCGAGATGTTCCAGACCTTGGCGGTGATCTCGGTATGCTCGCCCATGCTCATGCCGGTGGTGCGGTTGCTGACCGCCGGAATGTAGAGGCGCACGTCGCTGAGCTTGAGATCGATGGCGTGGCTGAGCTTCTGGCCGAGCGAGCGGGCGGTCTGGAACTGGCGCACCCAGTTCGACAACGATGTGCCGAGGCCAAGCTGCACCTGGCTGAGACTGTCGACGCCGCCGACCAGCGCGAGATTGCGCACCTCGCCGTCGATTAAGCCTGCGGCCTCGAACACGCCCATCATGCTGGTCGAGCAGGCCATCACGGTGGAAGTGGCCGGCACCGTGGCGTCGACGCCGGCATCCATGAGAATTTCGCGGGCGATGTTGCTCCAGGTCAGGTTGGGAACGACGTTGCCCCAGACCGCGAAGTCCGGCTTGCCGCCGCCAAGGCGATCGATCATGTGCTTGACCACCGGCACCGACAGCGCGATAGCGTCGACGCCGCTCAAGGGGCCATCGACCTTGGCAAACGGCGTGCGGACGCCCGCCGCCAGCCAGATGTCGTTTCCTGCATCGGTTTTGGTGGATTGCGCCATCGGGGACAACTCCTGGATCGAACGCCTTACAGGGCGCTCCGCGACACTATTCGATCCAGCCAACAGCACACAAGCGAGGCGGCGCGGCGATCAGCCAGCAGCCTGCAACGCGCCCTTCAGCGGCCAGCCGGCGGCAGCCGCCTGTTTCCAGCTTTCGCAGGGGATTTCAGCCGCACGATGCAGCGGCTTCTCGAAACGAGCCAGTCGCCAATCATTCGGCGCCTGCGCGAACGAATAGCCGAGCTTGCGCGCGAGACCGATCATCTGATCGTTGTTGCGTAGCGTCTCTCCGAACAGCCGTTGCGCGCCCAGCGCGGCCGAGCGGCATTCGAGATTCGCCATCATCGCCGCACCGATCCCCTGGCCCTGCCAGCGGTCGCCGATCGACAATCCCATTTCGCCGTCTCCCGTTTCCGCGTCAAAGCTGTAACGGGCTTCGCCAACGATGGTGTCGACGCCATCGACCTTCATATCGGCAACGACGGCGAAGCTATTGCCTTCACCCACATGCAGCGCCTTGTCGAGTTCGGACGGCGGCAGCTCGCTCGCAGCCCCTAACAGGCGATTGTAACGCGAACGCGTCGACAGCGACCGGAAATAATCCAGCAGCGCATCCGCATCGCGCAACTCCAGGAAGCGCACAGCCAGCGTCTTGCCGCCTTTCAGCCGAAGCACATCGGTATAGCGGCCAAGGTTACTCAGAGTGAAGCGATCCGCAGCGGCGAGCATGGCACGGCTCCGTCGATAAGGTGTGAGGATCATGAGAAAAATGCGGGCCCGATTCGGAGGAACGGATCAGGCTCGCGCGCAGTTCACGCCTGCCAGAACGGCTTGTTGGCCTCACAGGCGAAATCACTCCAGCTTGCACCGACATCGTGGAAGTCCTTGTCGGAGAGCTGGGTCAATTCCACGCGGCGCTGGTAGCGCTGCCGCCAGGTGTGCAGCACATCCGCAATCGAGGTGAGCGGGTGAGCGAAGAAATCATGATGATGATTTGTCATCAGATCGTTGGTGCAGATGGACATGATAGCCTCCTAAAAACGAATTCGATGCTTGCAATATCGGAGTGAAAAGGCTTGTTGACAAACGACAGCTTGTCCTCCTTATTATGATATAATCTCATGTATAGAGGGGTATCAAATGACCGCCAGACTGCCCTCCCTGAACGGCTTGCGCGCCTTCGAGGCCGCCGCGCGGCACTTGTCCTTCACCAAGGCGGCAGCGGAGCTGAACGTTACCCAGACCGCCATCAGCCATCAGATCCGACGGCTGGAGGAAGAACTCGGCCTCCGGTTGTTCGTCCGCCAAAGCCGCGCGCTGGCGCTGACCCCGCAGGCCGCCGAGTACCTGCCCAGCATCCGTGCTGCATTTCAGGACCTGCGCACCGCCACCGACCGGCTGCTGCGCACCGGCAACGACCGCGTGCTGACGGTGAGCACGCTGACCTCGCTTGCGGTGAAGTGGCTGCTGCCGCGGCTGTCGCCGTTTCAGGAACAGCATCCGGAGATCGACGTCCGCATCACCACCTCGACCGAACTGGTCGACTTCCGCAGCAGCAATGTCGACGCCGCGATCCGCTATGGGCGCGGACAATGGCCCGGGCTGCGCGCCGAGTGGCTGATGGCCGAGGATCTGTTTCCGGTGTGCAGCCCGAAGCTGATGACCGGCGAGCGCGCGCTGTTGAAACCGGAGGATCTCTCACGCGTCACGCTGCTGCATACCGCGACGACGCGGGACGACTGGCGCATATGGTTGACCGCGGCTGGTCTGCCGGTAGAGATCGCGCAAAGCCCGGGCATGACATTCGATCTGGCGTTCATGACCGTGCAGGCCGCCATCGACGGCCTCGGCGTCGCCATGGGTCACACGGCCTATGTCGCCGACGATATTGCCAAAGGACGTCTCGTCGTCCCGTTCGACATCGTGACGCCGTCCGCGGGCTACTACTTCGTCACGCCGCAGGACCAGGCCACGACGCCAGCCATCGGCGCATTCCGTGAGTGGCTGATCGAGACCGCAAAGATGCGGCCGGTGCCGGACGCGATCCGCACGGGCGGAATGATCTCAGGTCAACCTGTCGCAGCGCCTTAACGAAACGTAAACACCGCGCGGCGCGGATCGCGATCTGCTGCACATACTGCGCTGCGGGCGGGCGTCTGCATTGCAGATCTGCGCGAAATTTTTGGCAGAAAACTCCCCCGGTTCCCGAAATTTTTAACCAGCCGTCCCGATACTGCCGCCGCATGTACATCTGCGGAATGCGGGGGCTAGAACAGCTATGGGTTGGAAACTTGGTTTCGGAAAAAAAATGTTTCGCTTCAAGATGCCGAGCCTCGCGCTCGGCGTTCGGGGAAGCCTTTTTCTTGCCTTCGCGGTCATCGCGGGCATGGCGATCATCATCAGCGTCAGCGCCAGTGTGATGCTGGGCCAGCTCGGCGGCATGATGAATACCCTCAGCGGACATGATATTCCGCGCCTCGCAGCCAGCCTTCAGCTCTCGGCGCAGAGCACCAGCCTCTCCAATCAGGGCCAGGCCCTGCTCGGCTCAGACAGCGATGCAACGCTGAAAGAGCGTACCGCTGAAATGCAGAACACCCAGCGGATCGTTGCGGAGAAACTGGCCGAGATCGCGCGGCTCGGAGCCGACAAGCCGGTCATGGACGCGATGACCGAAACCAGCAAGAGCATCGGCGATATGGTCGGCAGCATCGGAGCCGCCGCGAAGGAACGGCTCGAGGTGGCGGCAATGCGTGAGACCCAGGCCGCCGCCTTGCGCAAGGCGCATACCGAATTCCTGTCCGCAGCAACCCTTGCCATGCTCGATGCGCAGACCCAGATGAACGCCATTCTGGGGTCCGCCAACTTCTCGCAGAGCGATGCACTGGATGCGGCGCGGGCGATCGACCTGCTCGGTAACGTCATCACCGACAGCAACCTGATGGCATCCGACCTGACCGCGGCTCTTGCCGCGCCGAGCAGCGATGCTCTGGCAGCGCTTCAGGAAGCTTTCGAGGCGAAGAAGAAAAGCGCACTCTACAAACTCGGCAATATGAAAAAGGATGATCCCGGCGAAACGATCCGTGAGCCGCTGCTCAAGGTTATCGCGCTGTCGGAAGGCAAGATGGGTGTCTTCAAGGTTCGCCAGAAGGAGATGGACACCAACGAATACGGCCAGCTGATCGTTGACGAAACGCGCAAGCTGAATCGCGGCCTAGAAATGAGCGTCAAGAAGCTCGTCGAGGACGTGCAGGCCCATACCACCGAGGTCACCACCCAGGCTGGTAGCCAGATCACGCTGGCGACGATGGTGATGCTGGCACTCGGCGCACTTACGCTGGTCGGATCCGCGGTGTTCGTCTGGCTCTATGTCGGCCGCAATATCCTGGGCCGCATCCGCAACCTGCAAGATGTGATGCGCCGGTTGTCCGAGGGCGATCTGGAAGCCGAAGTCCGGCGCAGCCGCCAGCAGGATGAAATCGCCGTCATGGCTGGCTCGCTGGAAGTGTTCCGCGAAAGCATGATCCGCTCACGCACCCTCAGCAGCGAACAGGATCTGGATCGCGCTGCCAAGGCCGAACGCGCCTCGCGCATCGAAACCCAGATCATGCACTTCGAAGACAAGGTCCGTGCGGCGCTCGACAGCCTGATGACGTCCGCCAACACCATGCAGTCGACAGCGGAAAGCATGTCCACCAGCGCCGAGCATTCCAGCGCGCTGGTAAGCACCGTCGCGTCCGCGGCGGAGGAGACTTCGGTCAACGTGCAGACCGTGTCGGCCGGCACCGAAGAGCTGTCGTCGTCGATCCAGGAGATCGGCCGTCAGGTTTCGAACTCGACCAAGATCGCCGCCAACGCCGTCAGCGAAGCGGGCAAGACCGATGCGACCATGCAGGGCCTCGCCGAAAACGCCAACCGCATCAGCAGCGTCGTCGACCTGATTCAGGAAATCGCATCGCAGACCAACCTGCTCGCGCTCAACGCCACCATCGAGGCGGCCCGCGCGGGTGAAGCCGGCCGCGGTTTCGCGGTCGTTGCATCCGAAGTGAAGAGTCTCGCCGAGCAGACGGCGAAAGCGACCGACGAAATCCGCGCGCAGATCTCCAGCATGCAGAACGTCACGGCGTCCGCGGTCGGCGCGATCCGCAGCATCGGGTCCACCATCGGCGAGATCAACGAGGTCACCACCGCCATCGCCGCCGCCGTCGAGGAACAGGGTGCGGCAACGCGCGAGATCGCCCGCAACATTCAGCATGCCGCGAGCGGCACCTCGGAAGTGTCGAGCAACATCGTCGGTGTCAGCCAGGCCTCGATCGAGGCGGGCACCGCGGCGACCGAGGTGCTCAACGCATCGGGCGAGCTTCGCCGCGAAGCGGATATCCTGCGCGCCGAGGTTGATGCCTTCCTGCTCAATATCCGGGCCGCGTAGTCGTCCACACGCGGAACATCAGCATTTTCCGGCCGGGCCACACCCGGCCGGAAACTCCAGAACACTCACGAATCCTGCTCGCAAATCACTGCCCGTTCTTGTGGTTACACGCTGCATGGCGGCCTCGCATGGCAGGCGCAGCCGGTCAGATTGACTCTTTTTGGCCTCCATGCTCCCTGCTAGAGTCTTACAAGCGGAACAATCGGGATTGCTATCGTGGTCGCGCTGTTCCTGACGAAACGGGACTTGATGTCCCGCATGCAAGGGGTTAGCGCATGAGCATAGTGCCGGGTTCGGATGTGAAAGGTGGAACGATCGGGCGCGATGCGCTGACCGAGCCGCGCAACGACTGGACGCGCGCCGAAGCACAGGCGGTCTATGATCTCCCCTTCTCCGACCTGATCTTCCAGGCGCAGAGCATTCACCGCCGCAACTTCGATCCCAATCATGTCGAGACTGCGAGCCTGCTGAGCATCAAGACCGGCGGCTGCCCGGAAGATTGCGGCTACTGTTCGCAAAGCGCCAAATATGACACCGGCCTCAAGGCCACGAAGCTGATGGAACACGACGACGTCGTCGAGACCGCAAAGCGCGCAAAGGAAGCCGGCGCGGAACGCTTCTGCATGGCGGCGGCGTGGCGCAATCCGAAGGACAAGGATCTCGACAGGGTTTGCGAGATGGTCAGCGCCGTGAAGGATCTCGGCATGGAGACCTGCGTGACGCTCGGCATGCTGACCGACAGCCAAGCGAAGCGGCTGCACGATGCCGGCCTCGATTTCTACAACCACAACGTCGATACCTCGCCGGAGTTTTACGGCAACATTATCACCACGCGCACCATGCAGGATCGCATCGACACGCTGGCGCATGCCCGCGAAGCCGGCCTCAAGGTCTGCTGCGGCGGCATTATCGGCATGGGCGAGCAGGTCGACGACCGGCTCGGCATGCTGGCGCTGCTGGCCAACCTGCCCGAGCATCCGGAGAGCGTTCCGATCAACATGTGGAACGAGGTCAAGGGCGTGCCGGTCAACGACACCGCCGAGCGGCCCGATCCGATCGCGCTGGTGCGCATGATTGCGGTCGCGCGCATCATGATGCCGCGCAGCGTCGTTCGCCTGTCGGCCGGCCGTCAGTACATGACCGACGAGTTGCAAGCGTTGTGCTTCGTCGCCGGCGCGAATTCGATCTTCATCGGCGACGTGTTGCTGACCACGAGAAATCCACAGACCGAACGCGACGCCAACCTGCTGGATCGCCTCGGCATCAATTCGAAGCTCGACGACGTGAAACACGACGGCCATAGCCATGCCGCCGCAAAGCCTGCCGCTGCCGTATCGGTCAGCGGCGCAGCCGCGTCCTGAGCTGTTTCAAACGCCGGAACTGGTTGCCTGCATGGCAACCATGCCGCTGTAACTCGCAATTCGCCAATTTCAGCTAGCGCGGCGGGATTTGCCGCGTTAAGCCGGATCAGAAAAACGCGATTGCGAGACGATGAACAGCAGCACCGCCACATTGACCGCAGCCTCCGACGGCTTGCGCTATCCGGTTGAAACGCCGCCCAGGCCGGACGAAGCGATCGAACTCGCGCCCGGCTTGATCTGGGTGCGGCTGACATTGCCGTTTCGCCTCAACCACGTGAACATCTATCTGCTCGCGGACGGCGACGGCTGGACCATGGTCGACACCGGCATCGGCAATGACGCCACTATCGCGGCATGGACGACGCTGTTCGACGGTCCGCTCAAGGGCTTCAAGATCACACGGCTGATCGTTACCCACGCGCATCCCGATCATGTCGGACTGGCGGGATGGATCGTCGAACGTTTCGGCTGCGCGCTCCACATGTCGCAAGTCGAATATTTGCAGGCTGCCTATCATCAGCATCGCGGGTCACCCGAACGCAAGCTGGCGCAGCGGATGTTCTTCCGCCGTCACGGTATGGACGAAGAAATCACCGAGGCGCTGCTCGGCCGTGGCCAGGATTACCTGACGCGGGTGTCAATCCTTCCCGCATCCTATAGCCGCCTGTCCAAGGGCGACGACATCACGATCGGCTCGCGGCACTTCAAGGTCATCACCGGCGGCGGCCACGCCCTCGATCAGGTGATGCTGTATTGCGAAGCCGACAACATCTTCCTCTCGGCGGATCAGGTGCTGAGCAAGATCTCGCCGAACGTCAGCGTATGGGCGGTTGAACCGGACGCGAATTCACTGGGCGAGTATCTCACCTCGCTGGCGGAGCTTGAACAACTGCTGCCGGACGATGTGCTGGTACTGCCGGGTCACGGCGTTCCATTCTACGGCGTCACCACCCGCATCCGGCAGTTGGCCGATCATCACGAAGAGCGGTGTCAGTTGATCGCCGAGGCCTGCCGCACATCGCCGAAGACATCGGCCGAACTGGTGCCGGTCGTCTTTCACAAGCACGTGCTGGACGCCCACCAGACCGGCTTCGCCGCCGGCGAGCTGATCGCCCACGTCAACCACATGCTGGCGCACCGTCGCCTGAAGTCTAGTCTCGGCGCGGACGGCGTGCTGCGCTTCTCGGCCACATGACTGGAACGACAAGCTGATTGACTGCAATTAATCGCGCGTTGATCTGGATCAGCGTTTTGCAGCATACGAGACCGGCGAAAACGGCCTCGACACCCAACCTGGAAAAGCTCTAAAAAGAGCCCGCGCGCGACAGAAGACCCCCCGGGCCGGCTGCCGTAATCCGGTCCCTTATCCAGGGTTTTCATGATGGATTACAATAAGTTCTTCGACGACGCCCTCGGACGCCTGCATGACGAGCGTCGCTATCGCGTTTTTGCCGATCTGGAACGCATCGCAGGCCGTTTCCCGCATGCTGTGTGGCACTCGCCGAAGGGCCAGAGCAACATCGTGATGTGGTGCTCCAACGACTACCTCGGCATGGGCCAGCACCCGAAGGTCGTCGGCGCGATGGTCGAAACCGCGACCCGCACCGGCACCGGTGCCGGCGGCACCCGCAACATTGCCGGCAACAACCATTCACTGATCCAACTCGAGCAGGAATTGGCCGATCTGCACGGCAAGGAAGCTGCGCTGGTTTTCACCTCCGGCTACGTCTCCAACCAGACCGGCATCGCCACCTTGGCGAAGCTGATTCCGGACTGCCTGATCCTGTCCGACGCGTTGAACCACAACTCGATGATCGAGGGCATCCGCCAGTCCGGCGTGCAGTACATCGTGTTCCGCCATAACGACGTCGCGCACCTTGAAGAATTGCTGCGCGCAAATCCGGGCCGCCCGACGCTTATCGTGTGCGAAAGCCTCTACTCGATGGACGGCGACGTCGCGCCGCTGGCGAAGATTTGCGATCTCGCGGAGCGCTACGGCGCAATGACCTATGTCGATGAAGTTCATGCGGTGGGCATGTACGGCCCGCGCGGCGGTGGCATCGCCGAGCGCGACGGCGTGATGCACCGGATCGATATTCTCGAAGGCACGCTGGCCAAGGCGTTCGGCTGCCTCGGCGGCTACATCGCGGGCAACGCCAAGATCATCGATGCGGTGCGCTCTTATGCGCCGGGCTTCATCTTCACTACCGCGCTGCCGCCTGCGATCTGCTCGGCCGCGACCGCCGCGATCAAGCATCTGAAATCATCGTCGTGGGAGCGCGAGCGTCATCAGGACCGCGCAGCGCGCGTCAAAGCCATTCTCACGGCGGCCGGCCTGCCGGTGATGTCGAGCGACACGCATATCGTGCCGCTGTTCGTCGGCGATCCTGACCGCTGCAAAAAGGCCTGCGATCTCTTGCTGGAACAGCACGGCATCTACATTCAGCCGATCAACTATCCCACCGTGCCAAAGGGCTCCGAGCGCCTGCGTATCACGCCATCGCCCTATCATGACGACGGCCTGATCGATCAGCTTGCCGAGGCCTTGGTCCAGGTCTGGGAGCAGCTCGATCTGCCGCTGCACGCCAAGGCGCTGGCGGCCGAATAAAGCCCAAGCCGGACGCGCAGCGCATGGGCCGCAAGTCCGAATAACCGATACAGCCAATACAATCATAGGTTGCATTGGCTGATTCTCAAAATCCCCCTGCGGCCGCCAACGGCGCATGGATGCACCTAACAGCAGACCGGGCTAAGGTCTCCGCCGAGGGCGCTTGCCCGCGAGGGAGCAATCGATGCTGCATGACTGGGGCGTGATCGCAGCCGCGTTCGGCTACATCGGGCTTCTGTTCGTCGTCGCCAGTTATGGCGAGCGGCTAACGCAGGTTCAGCGCGGCCGTCTCGGGACGTTCATCTATCCACTGTCGCTGGCGATCTATTGTACCTCGTGGACGTTCTTCGGCTCGGTCGGATTGGCGACGCGGACCAGCGTCGAATTTCTCGCGATCTATGTCGGGCCGATCCTGATGATCGCGTTCTGCACGCCGCTCCTAATGCGCGTCATTCAACTGGCGAAATCGCAGAACATCACCTCGATCGCCGACTTCATCGCCGCCCGCTACGGCAAGAGCCAAGCCGTCGCCGCGACCGCCGCCGGCATCGCTATCATCGGCTCGGTGCCCTACATCGCGCTTCAGTTGAAGGCCGTTGCATCCTCGCTGGAAACGATCCTGAATCAGGATCAGGACGTCTCCAGTATTCCCTATATCGGCGACATCGCCTTCATCGTCACCATTACCCTCGCCGCCTTCGCGGTGCTGTTCGGCACGCGGCAGACCGACGCCACCGAACACCAGCACGGGCTGATGCTGGCGGTGGCGACGGAATCGCTGGTCAAGCTGGTGGCATTCATCGCGGCGGGCGTCTTCGTAACCTTCATCATGTTCGGTCCCACCGACTTGTGGGAACGCGCAATGAAGACGCCGGAGGCGGTGCGCGCCATCGAAGCCACGCCTTCGGTCGGCAACTTTCTCGCCATGACGCTGCTGTCGTTTCTGGCGATCATGCTGCTGCCGCGGCAATTCCACGTCAGTGTCGTCGAGAACTCGACTGAGGCCGAGGTGCGCCGCGCGCGCTGGCTGTTCCCGCTCTACCTGATTGCGATCAACCTCTTTGTGATTCCCATCGCCATCGCCGGCCTTGTGACCTTTCCGTTCGGCGCATCCGACAGCGACATGTACGTGCTGGCGCTGCCGATCTCGGCGGGCGCGACAACACTTAGCGTGATCGTGTTCGTCGGCGGCCTGTCCGCCGCCACGGCGATGGTCATCGTGGAATGCGTGGCGTTGGCGATCATGGTGTCGAACGACATCATCGTGCCGCTGGTGCTGAAGCGGCGGCCGGCTTCGCAGGGCGGCAAGGCCAATTTCGGCGGCTTCCTGCTCAAGGTCCGCCGCGTCGCGATCTTCGCCATCATGGCGATGGCATATCTCTACTATCACGCGCTGGGCAACGCACAGCTCGCAGCGATCGGGTTGCTATCGTTCGCCGCCGTGGCGCAGCTTGCGCCGGCATTTTTCGGCGGCCTGTTCTGGCGGCGCGCCACCGCGCGCGGCGCGATGGGCGGCATGCTGATCGGCTTTGCGGTGTGGGCCTACACGCTGTTCCTGCCGAGCTTCGCCGACGTCGATCCGCTCGGCGCGATCTGGCTGAAGCAAGGGCTGTTCGGCATCACGGCCCTGCGGCCGCAGGCGCTGCTCGGCACCGAAATGGCGCCGCTGATTCACGGCGTGCTGTGGAGCCTGTCGCTCAACATGCTGACCTATGTCGTGCTGTCGCTGTGGCGCCAGCCGACTTCGATCGAGCGGGTTCAGGCCGACCTGTTCGTGCCCAACGAACTCGCGCCGATCGCGCCCAATTTCCGGCGCTGGCGAACCACGGTGACGGTGCAGGATCTGCTCAGTACGGTGGCGCAATATCTCGGACCCGAGCGCGCGCTGCTATCGTTCGAGACCTTCGCCACGACCCATCACATCGACATCGACCGCGCGGCCCCCGCCGACTTCCGCCTGCTGCGTCATGCCGAACACCTGATCGCTTCCTCAATCGGCGCTGCTTCGTCGCGGCTGGTGCTGTCGCTGCTGCTGCGCAAGCGGGCGGTGTCCGCAAAGGCCGCACTGAAGCTGCTCGACGATGCCCACACCGCGCTGCATTTCAACCGCGAGATGTTGCAGACGGCGCTCAATCACGTCCGTCAGGGCATCGCGGTCTTCAACCCCGAACTCCAGCTCATCACCTCGAACCGGCAGTTCGGCGAGATTCTCGATCTGCCCGCGCAATATGC
The DNA here is from genome assembly GCF_021502575.1 of Bradyrhizobium sp. G127. Classification (NCBI taxonomy): domain Bacteria; kingdom Pseudomonadati; phylum Pseudomonadota; class Alphaproteobacteria; order Hyphomicrobiales; family Nitrobacteraceae; genus Bradyrhizobium; species Bradyrhizobium sp. G127. Next base: position 216,440 of record NZ_JAKFGN010000003.1, on the reverse strand, counting down.
CCAGATCGGCATTCCGCTGATCGAGATCATCGAGTTCATCGGCAGCAATGGACAGGCCATTCCCGATGCCGACCGATCCGTGCTGCAACGCCGGCTCGCTGCCTATACCACGGAGGGCGAACCCTATCTGGAACGGTTGAGCGACCGGAACATGGTGGTCGAGGTCCGCGCCAATCGTATGCCGGGCGGCGCGCTGGTCATCACGTTCTCCGACATCACGCCGAGTTTCGAGGCGGCGGAAGCCCTCGAGCGCGCCAACGCGACACTGGAAAAGCGCGTCCGCGAACGCACCGAGGAACTGACCCGGCTCAACAGCGAACTGGCGCTGGCCAAGAGTACCGCGGAGGAAGCCAATATTTCCAAGACCCGCTTCCTCGCCGCGGCCAGCCACGACATTCTGCAGCCGCTCAACGCGGCGAGGCTATACGTCACCAGTCTGGTGGAGCGGCAGGACGGCGGCGAAGACGCCCGCCTTGTCGGCAATATCGACGACTCGCTGGAGGCCATCGAGGAAATCCTGGGCGCGCTGCTCGACATCTCGCGGCTGGATTCCGGCGCCATGACGCCGTCAATCTCCAGCTTCCGCATGAGCGACCTGATGCGCTCTCTCGAAGTGGAATTCACGCCGATCGCGAAGGCCAGAAAACTGAAGCTCACCTTCGTGCCCTGCTCGCTGCCCGTCACATCGGACCGCGTGCTGCTGCGGCGGTTGCTGCAAAACCTGATTTCAAACGCCATCAAATATACGCCCAAGGGCCGCGTCCTGGTCGGCTGCCGCCGCAAAGGAAAATCCCTGCAAATCAGCATCTACGATACCGGCCTCGGAATTCCGGTCCTGAAGCGCACGGAAATCTTCAAGGAATTTCACCGTCTCGATCAAGGCGCCCGGATCGCGCGCGGCCTTGGGCTCGGATTATCGATCGTGGAACGCCTCGCCCGCGTGCTGAACCACGGCATCGCTGTGGATTCAAACCGCAGTGGCGGATCGCGCTTTTCCGTGACGATGCCGATCGCCAAGACCGTCACCCATACGGCGGCGCTGTCCGGCGCGAACATCTCCACCAAGGCACCGATGAGCGGCACGCTGATTGTCTGTATCGAGAACGACCGCGCCATTCTCGACGGCATGAAGACGCTGCTGACCGGCTGGGACGCCAAGGTGATCGCGGCGGTGGATCCAGCCTCGGCCGCGGAAGCCATCGCCGCCACCGACGAACGCATCACCGGTCTGCTGGTCGATTATCATCTCGACCGCGGTAACGGCATCGCCGCGATACGCGACATCCGCCAGCGTTTCGGCGAAAACATTCCGGCCATTCTGATCACCGCGGACCGCAGCCCCCATGTCCGCGACGCGGCGCGCGAGGACGGCATCGTGGTGCTCAACAAGCCGGTGAAACCGGCAGCCTTGCGCGCGCTGCTTGCACAATGGCGAGCGCAGCAGATGGTGGCCGCGGAATAGCATATCGCCGCCATTGCCGTTCATCCTGAGGTCACAACGCAACAGCACTCACTGCGTGGTGTCGGCCTGATTCCACTGCCCGCCGGAGATTTTTGCAGCGGCGATCACGGCCTGCGTCCGGCTTTCGACGCCGAGCTTTTGCAGAATGGCGGAGACATGCGCCTTGATGGTGGCTTCCGAGACGCCAAGCTCGTAGGCGATCTGTTTGTTGAGCAGGCCTTCCGACAACATCATCAGCACGCGCACCTGCTGCGGCGTCAGTGTCACGAGACGGTCGCGCAAACGTGTCATGTCGGGGTCTGCGGCCGCGGCAAGATCAATGTCGTCGGGCACCCAGACGTCACCATTCATCACCTTGCCGATGGCCTCGCGCAGCGTCTCGACGCCGAACCGCTTGGGGATGAAGCCCGACGCGCCGAAATCCATCGAACGGCGGATGGTGCCGACATCGTCGCTGGCCGAGACGATGACCACGGGAATCGCCGGAAACTGCGCCCGCAGGTAGATCAGTCCGGAGAAACCGCTGATGCCCGGCATCGACAGATCGAGCAGGATCAGATCGACGTCGGATTCGCGATCGAGCAGCGCCGTCAATTCCTCGAACGATCCGGCCTCGTCGATGCGCGCGGACGCAACAACGCTCGCGACAGCTTGTCGCAGAGCGTCGCGGAAAAGCGGGTGATCGTCGGCGACGACAAGATGCGTGCTGGAAACGATGCTCATCTATCCTGCTGGCAAGAGCTGATTGTGCCCAAAGGCCGCGTGGAGTTTGAGTGTTTACCGTAGCGGTAAGTCTTGCAACCCCAAGACGGAAATGACCTTAACGGACGGGGATTGTGCACTGCAAGGTACATGCAGCAGATCCTGTGCGCTGGCCGAAAGTCTTATAGGGCGATGTTTCACGCCGATGTTACCGTATTTGCGAACTCTCGTGCTTTGGAACCGGCGAAAGAACGGCGCGCAGGAGCGAATTTTTCAGCAACACGTTTGGGGAGCATTGAAATGGCCACCATGACTACGACCTCGCCGCGCACGGGGGGCATGACGAAGGACGAACGTTTCGTCATCTTCGCCTCATCGCTCGGCACCGTTTTCGAATGGTACGACTTCTATCTTTACGGCTCACTGGCCGCGATCATCGGCGCGCAGTTCTTCAGCGCCTATCCGCCGGCCACCCGTGACATCTTCGCGCTGCTGGCATTCGCCGCCGGCTTCCTGGTTCGTCCGTTCGGCGCCATTGTGTTCGGTCGTATCGGCGACATCGTCGGCCGCAAGTACACCTTCCTCGTCACGATCCTTATCATGGGTCTGTCGACCTTCATCGTCGGCCTGCTCCCGAACGCGGCTACCATCGGCATCGCGGCCCCGATCATCCTGATCGGCCTTCGCCTGCTGCAGGGCCTCGCACTCGGTGGCGAATACGGCGGCGCCGCGACTTACGTCGCCGAGCACTCGCCTCCCGGCAAGCGCGGCTACTACACCTCGTTCATCCAGACCACGGCAACGCTCGGCCTGTTCCTCTCGCTGCTCGTGATCCTGTTCACCCGCACGATCCTCGGCGAGCCTGAATTCGCCGCATGGGGCTGGCGCATTCCGTTCCTGCTTTCGGTGGTGCTGCTCGGTGTGTCCGTCATCATCCGCCTCAAGCTGAACGAATCGCCGGTGTTCCAGAAGATGAAGGACGAGGGCAAGGCGTCGAAGGCGCCGCTGACCGAAGCCTTCGCCAACTGGAGCAACGCCAAGATCGTGATCATCGCGCTGCTCGGCGGCGTGATGGGTCAGGGCGTGGTCTGGTACACGGGCCAGTTCTACGCGCTGTTCTTCCTGCAATCGATCCTCAAGGTCGACGGTTACACCGCCAACCTGCTGATCGCCTGGTCGTTGCTGCTCGGCACCGGCTTCTTCATCGTGTTCGGTGCACTGTCGGACAAGATCGGCCGCAAGCCGATCATTCTGGCAGGCTGCCTGATCGCGGCTCTCACCTTCTTCCCGATCTTCCGCATGATCTCGAGCAACGCCAACCCGGCGCTGGAAAAGGCCATCGAGACGATCAAGGTTGAAGTTGTGGCCGATCCGAAAGGCTGCGGCGATCTGTTCAATCCGGTCGGCACCCGCGTTTTCAGCGCGCCGTGCGATACCGCACGCGCCTTCCTCGCCCAGTCATCGGTCAAATACTCGACCACAGCGGGTGCGGCTGGCTCGGGCGTGAAGGTGACGGTAAACGGCAAGGAAGTGCCTTACACCGACGCCAAGACCTCGAACCCGGCAGTCGCTGCTGCTGTCGCGGACGCTGGCTATCCCAAGGCCGGCGCGGCTGGCATTGTGAAGATGTCGAATCCGTTCGATATCTTCCGGCCGCAGGTCGCTGCACTGATCGGGCTTCTGTTCATCCTCGTGCTCTTCGTCACCATGGTGTACGGCCCGATCGCGGCAATGCTGGTCGAACTGTTCCCGACCCGCATCCGCTACACCTCGATGTCGCTGCCCTACCACATCGGCAACGGCTGGTTCGGCGGTTTGTTGCCCGCGACATCGTTCGCGATCGTGGCATCGACCGGCGATATCTATGCAGGTCTCTGGTACCCGGTGATCTTCGCACTGATCACGGTGGTGGTTGGCTTCTTCTTCCTGCCGGAAACCAAGGACGTCGACATCACCAAGTAATGGTTTGAGGATCAGACGGCTCGCGCCGCCTGATCCTTTCCTTCCAAATCAGAACGGCCGCGGGGCAATCCGCGGCCGTCTTTTTTGGGCTTGTCAAATTCCTTCAGACAACCGTTTCTGAAGGCGCAGGGCCATCTCGATCAGCCGGTCCCATACGCGATCCATCAGAGCGAGCAGCTTCTCGTGCTCCGGCGGCAACTGCAGCTCGACCTTCTTGTCCGGTGACGCTTTGCCTTCGGGCGTTGCCTGCGCGCTTTTCTTCGAATCTTCCTTCGCGAGCGGCGCCTCGGTCTTGCCGCTCACGGTGTCGCGCCGAGCAAGTTCGTCCGTCAGCCGTTTGTTGTCGATCTGAAGTCGGCCGATCTCGGCATCGAGCGCCGTGCGCTCGTCGGGCACAACACGGCAGGTCCAGCCATTTTTGTTGGCGCAGGTGGATACCGTGCCGGTGCGGGTATCGAGCCGCAGGAATCCGTCGGCGACCGGCGACAGCGTGAAGCGGCCGTTGTCGGTGTCGGGCGCCGCCTGCGCGCGCGCTTCAGCGCTGAACATCAGCGCCGTCAACGCGGTTGCGGCGACGCCTTGAACAATCATCGTCCTGGGATGCATTGCTCCCTCATCGCGATAAGCCGCATTGCGATAAAGCTGCGCGTTGGCCTACACGTCAGATGTGTAGGCTTTGCGTCCGGATTTCAACGCGTCGGCCAGCAATTCGATCCTGTCCTGTCCCCAGAAAACCTCGCCGTCGAGCACCCAGGCGGGCGAGCCGAACACGTCGGCCGCGATCGCATCCTGACGATTCTGATCGTAGAGCTTCTCGATCTCATCGGATGGCGAGCGCGCCACCAGTTTTGCACCGGGCAGACCTGCTTCATCCGCCACGCGTGTAATGGTCGCCGCATCCGCCAGATCGAGTTGCTGTTCCCATATTCCGATGAAGGCGCGGCGCACGAACGGCTCGGGGTCCAGCCCCGCCAGGATGGCGGCAATCACCACGCCGTCGGCCAACCGCGCGTTAAGCGGCCAATATTGCGGCCTGATATGAAAATTCAGGCCGCGCTTATCGCGCCAGCGCTGCAATTCCATCAGCCGATAGCGCTGCCGCGCCGGATGGCGCTTGGCCAGCGGCAATCCGCCGGTTTCGGAAAACAGATCGACCAGAACCACCGGCTTGTAGTTGACCTTCAACTCCTGCGCGGTGGCAACGTCATGAAACAGTGCGTGTCCGATATAGGCCCATGGCGACTGAAGCGAGAAATAGTAGTCAATCTGGCGCGCCATCGGCCCTCCGGCTGCAAAGATTCGGTGAATTGAGAAACCAGCATAGCGGACCCAAATGGCGTCTGCGAGCATAGCAGTGCACATCGCATTTATCGCAGTGCGGCGAGTGCGCGCAGCGGATGAAATTTTTCCGGAATTTCATGCAATATTTCAATATGATACATAGCAATCAGGCAATCTTGACTTGACCACAGGCCGTCAGTATGGTCCGCGCGGTTTCCGTGGGTGGCGGGGCGTTTTTCTCTGAAATCGCGCGACGGGGCATGGGTGTCGACAGCAATGGCGAACGGCACACGTGAAAATGGTCGCAGCGAAGGGGAACGAGACGAACCGCCAGCCGACGAAGCTGCGCTCTCCGCAAGGCTCGACCGTCTGAATCATCGGCTTTCCGAAGTCCGGAAAGATCGCAAGAACCAGACCGATCAGTCAGGAAGCGGGGCTGCCTCCTCCAACGCATCCGCGATGGCACGGGGGTTTCGCCTCTCCTCCGAATTGATTGCAGGCGTCCTTGTCGGAGCGGTCATCGGCTGGGGCATCGACCGTCTGTTGTCGACATCCCCTTGGGGTCTGATCGTGTTTTTTCTGCTCGGCTTCACCGCCGGCGTAATCAACGTGATGCGGGCAGCCGGCGTTGCCAATCGCGACGCGTCCGACCGCTCCTGACAGGATCCGGCGTCCGATCCGGGAATCGCTCTTGGAATTTCAGCCAGTTCCCGCTGGCGGATACGAATGGCCGGCCTTGCCGGTAACGATGCAAAGCCGGCTTGCCGGCAAACGATGAAAGACGAACGCGGATGGCCGATCCGATCCATCAATTCGAGATCCACAAGATCTTCACCCTTGGCCATATCGGCAACCAGGAGATCGCGTTCACTAATTCATCGGCCTACATGCTTGGCGCAGTCGCCATCATTTCGCTGTTGATGTTGGGGGGCAGCGCAGGCCGCCGCCTCGTTCCGAACCGCTTCCAGTCTCTCGCCGAGCTATCCTACGAATTCGTGGGCAATACCCTGAAAGAAAGCGTCGGCGCAGAGGGCATGAAGTTCTTCCCCTTCGTGTTCTCGCTGTTCATGTTCATCCTGACCGCGAATCTGATCGGCATCATTCCCTACACCTTCACCGTGACCAGCCACCTCATCGTGACGCTGGCGCTGGCGCTGATGGTGTTTCTCACCGTGCTGCTCTACGGCCTGTACAAGAACGGCTTCAAATTCTTCAAGCTGTTCGTCCCGTCGGGCATCCCGATGTACATCCTGCCTCTGATCATGGTGATCGAGGTGATCTCGTTCCTGTCGCGGCCGGTGTCCCATTCCGTGCGTCTGTTCGCAAACATGCTGGCGGGTCACATCACCCTCAAGGTGTTTGCGGGCTTCGTCACATCGCTGAGCGCACTCGGTGCTCTCGGCATCTTCGGTTCGGTGTTGCCGCTGGCGATGACGACCGCGCTCACCGGCCTCGAGCTTCTCGTGGCTTTCTTGCAGGCCTACGTCTTCACCATCCTGACCTGCATCTACCTCAACGACGCACTTCATCCGGGCCACTGACATCAAGACATTGACCGGGTTTCACTCATCCACTGACACCAACACCCCTAGAAGGAGTTTTACTATGGATCCAGTTGCAGCAAAGTACATCGGCGCCGGCATTGCATGTCTCGGCATGGGCGGCGCAGGTATTGGCGTCGGCATGATCTTCAGCCAGTTCCTCAACGGTGCGCTGCGCAACCCCTCCGCTTCGCAGGGCCAGTTCGCCAACCTGATCTTCGGCTTCGCCGTGACAGAAGCGCTCGGCATCTTCTCGCTGCTGATCGCGCTGCTGCTGCTGTTCGCCGTCTGATTTCAGATGACGTGTTCGCCGCGGCCCTGTTGATGCGCCGCGGCTAACACTTACAGGAGACGCTCATGGCGACGGGTCAGGGCACTGCAAAGGGCGCGACCGCCCACACCGAGGCAGACGGTCATGGCAAGGCGGGTTTCCCTCCTTTCCAAAAGGAGACGTTTGCCTCGCAGCTGGTGTCGTTCGCGATCGCCTTTGCGCTGCTTTACTTCATCGTGTCGAAGTTCGCGCTTCCGCGCGTCGGCGGCATCATCGCTAACCGCGAAGGCGTGATCGAGAACGATCTCGCCCAGGCGCAGAAGCTGAAGGACGAGTCGGATGAGGCCCTGAAGGCTTATGAAACCGAGCTCGCCAATGCACGCGCACGGGCTCAGGCCATCGGCTCCGAGACCCGTGACAAGCTGAATGCGCAGGCCGAAAGCGACCGCAAGGCACTGGAAGCCATTCTGGCCGCCAAACTCGCCGATGCGGAAAAGACCATCGCCGCAACCCGCACCACGGCGATGGGTAACGTCCACTCGATCGCATCGGACGCGGCTGCGGCCATCGTTCAGCGCCTCACCGGCGTCGCACCCGACAGCAAGACCGTCGATAGCGCGGTCGAAGCGTCCTTGAAGGGATAACGACGATGTTCGAAGCAGAATTCTGGGTCGCCATCGCCTTCCTGATCCTGATGGGCGTGTTCGGCTATTTCGGCGTTCACCGCACCATCCTGACGGCGCTCGACCATCGCCGCGACCGCATTCAGAAGGAACTCGACGACGCCCGCCGCCTCAAGGACGAGGCGGCGAAGCTGGTCGAGGAATATCGTGCGCGCCGCGCCAGCGCCGAACGCGAAGCACAGGACATCGTCACCAGCGCCAAGGCCGAGGCAGAACGTATCGCAGCCGAAGCCAAGGCGAAGATGGAAGATTTCGTCGCGCGCCGCACCAAGACCGCGGAGAGCAAGATCGCCCAGGCCGAAAACCAGGCGATCGCCGACGTCCGCGCCGCCGCGGCCGAAGCCGCCGTAACTGCTGCGTCCTCGATCATGGCGCAGTCGGTCAAGGGTTCGGTCGCCGACGACCTGATCGCCAAGGGCATCCAGGACGTTCGCGGCAAGCTGAACTGACACCTCGCCCTTCAACAAAAAGCCGGCCGCATTCGTTGCGGCCGGCTTTTTGTTTGGGCCGGAGAATGTTCGGGCTTATTTCTTCTTCCTGCCGCGCGCCGGCTCGGGTTTCAGTGCAGCCGGATCGAAACCGATATAGAACACGTATTTGTCGTTCGCAGTCTCGGTGGGCGTCGGATAGGTAATGTCTTCGGCGACAAGGCTGAACTCGGTGTTCTCGCCTTCCATCGTCACGGTGGTCCGGATCGCCTTGGTGGTGATGACCTTCTCCGGCGCTCCATCCTCCACGACGGCAACGCGCATGGGAACGTCGACGGTGGGCGGCGCGCCCGCAGGCCCGGCAATGATCCGGCCAACGATTCCAATCCGCGCCGTGATCTGTCCGCCCTGCAGATTGCAGTCGCGCGCCGTGCGCGTAATCGTCCCCTGATAGCGCAGATCGCTGCCGGAGGCCGGTTTGCCCGGCAGCCCGACCGAGAGAGTAGATGCGCCGAACCGGATCGCCACACTGGGACAGGTCAGATCGCTGTTCTCGGTCGCCTGCGTCGACGGGCTGGATGCCGTGCTGGCTTCCTGGGATTTCGAGCCGAATAACTGGCTGAACCTGCTGCCGAACGAGGATCCCGACGAACTCCCGCCCGACGAGCCGAACATGCTGCCGCCGCCGCAACCCGACAGCGCAGTGCTTGCCGCGACCGCCAGCGCAGCCACCGCTGCGCGCTTCAAACGCCTGTCACCCGCCATCATATGTCCCGTCGATCCCCGCCGATCCGTGACGGCCTTATAGCAGGGCAAAGACGGCGAACCAAAGGCGCTGCATTGCCTGGTGACGCGCTGGTTAACCGCGAAAATCCTCGTCCAGCAGGCCATAGAGATAATGGTCCTGCCAGACCCCGTTGATGCAGAGATAGCGCCGCGCCAGCCCTTCGCGGGCGAAGCCGCATTTCTCCAGCACGCGGATCGACGACTGATTGGTCGGGATGCAGGCGGCCTCGACACGGTGCAGGTTGAGTTCACCGAACAGCGTGGGCAGCAGCACGCGCAGCGCCGCGGTCATGTAGCCCTTGCCCGCATGGGGCTGACCGATCCAGTAACCGACCGTGCCGGCTTGCACGATCCCGCGCCGCACATTGGCGAGGGTCACGCCGCCGATCAGCGCGCCATCGTCTTCACGAAACACCACGAAGGGATAGGCCCGGTCCTCGGCGACATCTTCTGCGTAGCGGCGCAGGCGGCGGCGAAATCCCGAACGGGTCAGATCGTCGGATGGCCAGATCGGCTCCCACGGCGTCAGGAACGCCCGGCTGATCTCGCGCAGCTCACTCCACTGAGCATAGTCAGCCATTTGCGGCGCGCGCAGCAGCACGCCGTGTCCGCGCGGCGCGAGTGCGGGTGCCGTCGTCGAGGGTAAGCGAAACAGGGCCATGCCGGACCCTCCTTCCCGTATCCGGGCGCAGATGACGCGTCCGGTCAGTTCCCTTTACCACAATTCGCCGCTCAATCCGAGCCAGGCTGGGGACCCGCTGTATTCTAGGAAGGCCTTGAAAACACATAAGCGAGGCCCGCCAGCATCAGGGCGGCAACGGCCGCCGTGAGCGGGAGGCCGGGACTGCCCGCTATCTGAAACAAAGTGAAACCCAAAATCATGCCGGCCAGTGCGGCCAATTTAGCCTTGCGGGGAATGGCGCCCCGGGACCGCCAAGCCGACAGGAGCGGCCCGAAGCGGCGATGAGCCAGCAGCCAATTTTCAAACCTGGGAGAGGAACGCGCGAAACATGCCGCCGCCAGGATCAGGAACGGCGTGGTCGGCAACACCGGCAGAAACGCGCCAATGAAGCCAAGCGCGACAAAGAAAAACCCGAGACCGAGGAAGAGGGCCCGCATAAAACGCGGGGAACGAGAACCGTTGCCTGGGGGATCGCTGCTCACGCCATCACGTGCCAAAGCGGTGGCGTCAGTGCAGCAACGCCTTGGCCTTCGGACGCGCCAGTCCTTCGGCGATGCTCACCGCGGTGTCGAGGCCACGGCCGCTGCCGAGCGCGACCACCGCCGGACGGCTGCGGCTGAGCAGACCGCGCGCTGCATGGCGCGTCGATTCAATAGTTACCGCATCGATCCGCGCCACCAGTTCTTCCGACGTCAGCGGGCGCCCGTAAGCCAGAATGTGCCGTGCCATCTGCTCGGCGCGGGTGCTGCAGCTTTCCAGCCCCATCAACAGGCCGGCCTTCATCTGCGCCTTGGAGCGAGCGATTTCCGCTTCGGTCAGAGTCTCGACCGCGTTGTTCATCTCGTCGACGATGACCTCCACCATCTCCGGTGCGTCTGAGGGATCGGTCCCGGTATAGAGTCCAAAGAAACCGGTGTCGGAATAGGCCGCGTGGAATGTGTAAATTGAATAGCAAAGCCCGCGCTTCTCGCGCACCTCCTGAAACAGCCGTGACGACATGCCGCCGCCGAGGATGTTCGTAAAGACCTGAAGGCTGAACAGCCCGAGATCGGACTGCGGCAGGCCTTCGAGCGCCAGCGTCAGGTGCGCCTGTTCGAGATCGCGGTGAATGACGCGGGTGCCGCCTTTGCCGAACATTGCAGGCGTCGGCTTCGGCGCGGGCGTGCCATCGAAACTGGCGAAGCGCCGCTCGGCTTCGGCAACCACCTGCTGATGATCGACGGCACCGGCGGCGGCGACCACCATATCGGGGCCGCGATAGTGCCGCGACAGATAGCCATGCAGATTGTCGCGATCGAACGCCGCCAGCGTCTGCGCCGTGCCCAGCAGCGAGCGGCCCATCGGCTGATCGGGGTAACACATTTCACTGAGGTGCTCGAAGATCACATCGTCCGGCGTATCCTGCGCCGCGCCGATCTCCTGCTCAATCACGCTCTTCTCGCGTTCGAGTTCATCTGCGTCGAACGATGGGTTGGCGAGAATGTCGGAGAGCACGTCGAGCGCCAGCGGCACATCGTCCCTCAGCACGCGCGCGTAATAGGCGGTAGTCTCGGTGGAGGTCGCTGCGTTGAGGTCGCCGCCCACGGCCTCGACCTCTTCGGCGATCTCGCGCGCGGTGCGGCTCGTCGTGCCCTTGAAAGCCATGTGTTCCAGAAGGTGCGACATGCCGTGCTCGTCCGGCTTCTCGTCGCGGCCGCCGACGCCGGTCCAGACGCCGAGTGCCGCAGTCTCGAGATGCGGCATGGTGTCGGTGACCACCGTCAGTCCGGAGGGCAATTTGGTAATGTTGACGCTCATCCGGCTATTCCCTGCTTCGCGGCCCGGCTCACCAAGAGAATGAACCGTTCGACCTCGGTCTGATCGTTCTTCATGACCTTGATGTGTTCGGACTTTGTCATCAAGCCATCGAGCCACGCCGGCAGCGCCGGACGCACCCCGCAGGCCGCCTCGACGGCATCGGGGAACTTGGCCGCATGGGCGGTCGAGAGCACGATGTTGGGCACCGTGGACACCGGCTTGTCCTGATCGGCCACCGCCAGCGCAACCGCAGTGTGCGGATCGACCAGTTCGCCGGCTTCGCGCCATGCGGCGCGGATCGCAGCGCTGGTCTCTTCCTCGTCAGCGCGGCCGGCGTCGAAATCCTCGCGCACCTGTTTCAGAACGGCATCGCTCAGCACGAAGCGTCCCGACTGCGCCAGCGAGCCCATCAGCGCGCGCACGGCAGCGCTGTCGCGGCCGGTGGCCTCGAACAGCAGCCGTTCGAAATTCGACGAGATCTGAATGTCCATCGATGGCGACGTGGTGGCGTGAACCTGCTTCACCTCGTAGATGCCGGTCTTGAGCGTCCGCACCAGAATGTCGTTGACGTTGGCGGCAATGCGCAGATGCCGAACCGGAAGCCCCATCCGCTTGGCGACATAGCCTGCGAAGATGTCGCCGAAATTTCCCGTCGGCACGGTGAAGTCGACTTCGCGCGCCGGCGCTCCGAGTGCCACCGCCGAAGTGAAATAATACACCACCTGGGCCACAATGCGCGCCCAGTTGATCGAGTTCACACCGGACAGCGACACCGAATCGCGGAACTTGTGGTGATTGAAAAGGCCCTTCACGATGCCTTGGCAATCGTCAAAGGTGCCTTCGATCGCGAGTGCATGAACATTCGCCGCGCCGCTGGTGGTCATCATGCGCCGCTGCACATCGGAAATGCGCCCATCAGGAAATAGCACGATGAGATCGGCGTTGTCGCGGCCGGCAAACGCATCGACCGCGGCGCCGCCGGTGTCACCCGAAGTTGCGACAACAATGGTGGTGCGCTGGCCACGCTTGGCCAGCACATGATCCATCAGCCGCGACAGCAACTGCATCGCGACGTCCTTGAACGCAAGCGTCGGGCCGTGAAACAATTCGAGGACGAAGCGATCCGGCGCAATCTGGCTGAGCGGCACCACCGCCGGATGGCGGAACGTGGCGTACGCTTCGACCGCCATGCGGCCAAGATCGGCTTCGGAAATCTCATCCGCAACGAAGGGGCGGATCACCTCCACGGCGACTTCCCAGTAAGGACGCCCAAAAAATCCGGCGATGGTCTCCCGGCTGAGCTGCGGCCAGACCTCCGGCACATAGAGCCCGCCGTCACGGGCAAGCCCGGTCAGCATCACGTCGCAAAAGCCAAGCCGGGGAGCCTCGCCCCGGGTCGAAATATAGCTGGTCAAGCGATCCTCCAAAGGCGGGAGCCTTACTCAAGCCTTTGATAATGATGGATTAATAACTTCACCGAGGTGAAATCGAGCTGCACCATATCGGCTGCGATCCGGCTTCACAAGGAAACCGACCCGCCCTTTTCGCTCAGGCTAAATCCCGGCGGCGGCCTCTGACCCAGAATCCGAAGGCAATGGCCACCACCAGCGCGAGGCCGAACCACGTAATCGCATACTGCAGGTGATCGTCCTTGAGGTGGATCTGCAAGGGCCCGGGCTTGGGCACACCTGACGCGGGGACGGGCGATTCGAGATCGATGTAGAACGGCGCGACCTCGCCGTCCCGGCTCCAGCCGAGCGCCTCCCCCATGGCAAGATGATCGCGCGAGAACCACAGGCGCTTCGTGGTGTCCGGCTGTGGCGTGAACCAGCCGGGGCGTTCTGAAAAACGGATGTAGCCGGTCAGTTCAACCGGCGCGCCGGTCACAAGCCGCGTCACCGCACGATCCTGCTGCGCGCGATCCTGCATTGTGTTCTGCACGAAGCCCGCATTGATGACGACGATACGGCCGTCCGCCAGCCGCGCCGGCATAAACGCCCAAGTGCCCGGTCCGGCGACGTCGTCCCGCACGGCCGAGCCGGAACTGTAGACCATCACATCCAGCCTGGACTCAAAGGTCGCGCTGAAACGAACCCGCAGAAATTCGTCTTGTGCAGGCGTGAGTGCAGACCAACGGGCGGGAGGCGGCAATGCAGCGGGCGCGCCTGCGAGTCGCTCGGTCAGGGCAGCGATCAGGGCGCGCTTCTCGTCCTTGCGGCGAAGCTGCCAGACGCCGAGGCTCGCCAGCACCGACACCATGATCAACGCGATCACCGCGAGACCGAAGATGCCACGCGAGCGCGGGGGCTTGGCTGCCGTCGCCGGATTCATTTCGGTTTACGCGCGACGAGTTGCCCTTCGGCAGCCTTGTGATGATATTGCAAGGCGATCAGAAGCGCCTTCATCGATCGCAGCGGCAGCAACGTCGTAGCCAGAATCAGCGGCCCCCACAGCGCCGCATGCACCCAGAACGGCGGCTGGTATTTGATTTCCACGACCAGCGCCGAACCGACGACGATGAAGCCGGCAATCATGATGATGAAGACCGCGGGGCCGTCGCCGGCATCGATGAACGCGTAATCGAGACCGCAGACTTCGCAGTCCGGCCGCAACGTCAGAAAGCCGGAATAGAGCCTGCCCTCGCCGCAGCGCGGGCATTTGCAGGTCAGACCTCGCATGGCCGTCTGCGATAACGTCGCGGGAACGTGCTCTGTCATACGCGTCACTCTCTTCCAAGAAAAAGGGCGGCACGGTGGCCGCCCTTCCGAACATCATGAGCAGCCTGCACGCACGTCAGTGCGCGCCATGCGCCATGGTCGATGCGCCGTGGCCCCAGACGTAGATGCAGATGAACAGGAACAGCCAGACCACGTCGACGAAGTGCCAGTACCAAGCGGCAAATTCGAAGCCGAGGTGCTGCTTCGGCGTGAAGTGGCCCGCATAGACGCGGAACAGGCACACCAGCAGGAAGATGGTGCCGACCAGCACATGGAAACCGTGGAAGCCGGTCGCCATGAAGAAGACGGAGCCGTAGACATTGCCCGCGAAACTGAACGCAGCGTGGCTGTACTCATAGGCCTGCACGCAGGTGAACAGCGCGCCGAGCACCACGGTAATGATCAGGCCCCACTTCAGGCCCTTGCGATCATTCTCAAGCAACGCGTGATGCGCCCAGGTCACCGTGGTGCCCGAGGTGAGCAGGATCAGTGTATTGAGCAGCGGCAGATGCCACGGATCGAACGTCTCGATGCCCTTCGGCGGCCAGACGCCGCCGAACAGGGCCTCGCGCGTGGCGTGAACCGGATCGGCCGGGAACAGCGCGGCGTTGAAATAGGCCCAGAACCACGCCACAAAGAACATCACTTCGGAGGCGATGAACAGGATCATGCCATAGCGATGGCTGAGCTGGACCACGCGGGTGTGATCGCCCTTGTGCTGGGCCTCCCGGATGATGTCGCCCCACCAGCTCGCAAAAGTGTAAAGAACACCGATGGTGCCAATGCCGAACACGATCGGTGCGCCCGCGAACATGTGATGCATCCATGCGACCGCACCCAATGCCATGACGAAGGCCGAGAGCGAGCCGACGGCCGGCCACGGGCTCGGATCGACGAGATGATAATCGTGGTGTTTGGCTTGGCCCGTTGCCATGTGGTCTCTCCGTGATGCCGGTATCATCCGGCGCGTGTCGCAGTTATAGCCGAAAACTCAGATCAAAGGTTGCCCTTGCGCTTGTCCGCCTCCGTCGCCGCGAGCGGCTTCGGCGCAGGCTCCTTCACAGGGTAGAACGTATAGGACAAGGTGATGGTGTTGAGATCGTCGTACTCGCGATCAGCCGCCAGCGCCGGATCGACGTAGAACACCACCGCCATCTCGCGCTTCTCGCCGGGCGCGAACGACTGCTCCGTGAAGCAGAAGCAATTGATCTTCTGGAAGAACGCGCCGACCGTCAGGGGCGCAACATTGTAGGCGGCAACGCCCGAGGTCGAGCGGGCGGCCTGGTTGGTCACGGTGTAATAAGCGGTGACTACTTCGCCGATCTTGACGCTGATTT
Organism: Bradyrhizobium sp. G127; assembly: GCF_021502575.1. Lineage (NCBI taxonomy): Bacteria > Pseudomonadati > Pseudomonadota > Alphaproteobacteria > Hyphomicrobiales > Nitrobacteraceae > Bradyrhizobium > Bradyrhizobium sp. G127. The sequence goes on along the minus strand of NZ_JAKFGN010000003.1, from coordinate 200,791 downwards.
CGGTCTGCTCAGGCTCGAACTTCCATGGCAAGCCGCCGCTGACGTTGGAATCGAAACGCACCGAAATCCGGCGCTCCAGCGACGCCGCCGGCGCCGAGGTCGCGACCTGCGTGGTGCCGTTGAATCCGGTGGCGCGGCAAAACCAGTCATAAAACGGAACAGCCGCATAGGACGCGCCAACCATCAGCGCAACCACGAAGCCGCAGATCGACGCGACGAGGATGTCGCGGCTGATGCGAGGCGTCTTGCGTGGGCTGGCGGGCTGCTGCGTCATCTGGCGGTAAGGCTCCCGTTCAGATCGGCCGTTGAAGGACCGCCGGGCCCTTCACCAGGGTGACGGCGAAAAACAGGATCACCAGCACACCCAATGCAAGTGCAATGGCGATGGAGCGCTCGCGCTGCCGCTTCTTCTGCTCCGGCGTGAGAACGATGCCTTGCTGCGGCTTCTTGCTGTCCATGACAATCCCCGCGCTCATGACCAGATCATCCGCGCGGCTGCGGACACCATAACTTCACACAGCAGCACGGCAAACAGCGCGAACAGGTAAAGGATCGAGAACTTGAACAACCCGCGCGTGGCGCGCAGCGCCGCGCTGCCGGTGCGATCGCGATAGACGCGGATCGCGTACCACATCATGCCCGCGCCGAGGACGATCGACGTCACGCCATACACGGCGCTGAAATATCCCAGCGGCCACGGTGCGATGGCGACCGCCACCAGCACGATCGTATAGAGCAGGATCTGCAGCCGCGTCGCATCGGGACCGGCAACATTGGGCAACATCGGAATCTTGGCGCGCGCGTAATCGTCGGTACGGAACAGCGCCAGCGCCCAGAAGTGCGGCGGCGTCCACAGGAAGATGATGAGGAACAGCAGGATCGGCTCCGGCGACAACGAGCCGGTGGCCGCAGCCCATGCCACCACCGGCGGCAGCGCGCCGGCGGCGCCGCCAATCACGATGTTCTGCGCAGTATAGCGCTTCAGCCACATCGTATAGACCACGGCGTAGAAGAAGATGGTGAAGGCGAGCAATGCGCCGGCGAGCCAGTTCACCAGAATACCGAGCGTCATCACCGAGAAGAAAGCCAGCGTCAGGCCGAAGGCCAGGGCTTCGCCCGGCAAAATCCGTCCGCGCGGAATGGGCCGGTTTGCGGTGCGCGACATCAGCGCGTCGAGGTCGCCCTCGTACCACATGTTCAATGCGCCAGCCGCGCCGCCGCCGACGGCGATGCAGAGGATCGAGGTAATCGCCAGCACCGGATGAAAATGACCCGGCGCGATCACAAGTCCGACCAGCGCGGTGAACACCACCAGCGACATCACGCGCGGCTTCAGCAGCGCGACATAGTCCGCGACCCCCGCCTCGGAAATCCGGGGCGACAAATCGATGGTGTGATGGTCGACAATCGACAAGGCCTGACTCACTCCCTGAACATCTCACCCGCCGCGGCCATTCGGCCGGGGCGGATGTCTCAATCAACCTGCCGCGTCACTGCACGCGGGGCAGAACCTCGAACTGATGGAACGGTGGCGGCGACGACAGCGTCCATTCCAGCGTGGTCGCACCGGGACCCCACGGGTTGTTGGGAGCCGGCACCTTGCGCGCGAAGGCCTGGATCACGCCATAGAGGAAGATCAGCACGCCGAACGCAGAGATGTAGGAGCCGATCGACGACACCAGATTCCAGCCGGCGAAAGCGTCGGGATAATCGATGTAGCGGCGCGGCATACCCGACAAGCCGAGGAAATGCTGCGGGAAGAAGATCAGGTTTACGCCGACGAAGGTTACCCAGAAGTGCAGCTTGGCGATGGATTCCGAATACATGTAGCCGAACATTTTCGGAAACCAGTAATACCAGCCCGCAAAGATCGCGAACACGGCGCCCAGCGATAACACGTAATGGAAGTGGGCGACGACGTAATACGTATCCTGCAGCACGCGGTCGACGCCGGCGTTGGCCAGCACCACGCCGGTCACGCCGCCAAGGGTGAACAGGAAGATGAAACCCATCGCCCACAGCATCGGGGCGCGGAATTCGATCGAGCCGCCCCACATGGTGGCGATCCACGAGAAGATCTTCACGCCGGTGGGCACCGCGATGACCATGGTCGCAGCGACGAAGTAAGCCTGCGTCGCCGAAGACATGCCCACGGTGTACATGTGGTGCGCCCAGACCACGAAGCCGATGCCGCCGATGGCGACCATGGCGTAGGCCATGCCGAGATAGCCGAACACGGGCTTGCGCGAGAAGGTCGAGACGATCTGCGAGATCATGCCGAAGCCCGGCAGGATCAGAATGTACACTTCGGGATGGCCGAAGAACCAGAACAGATGCTGGAACAGCACCGGATCGCCGCCGCCGTCGGCCGCGAAGAACGTGGTGCCGAAGTTGCGATCGGTCAGCAGCATGGTGATCGCGCCGGCCAGAACCGGCAGCGACAGCAGCAGCAGAAACACGGTGACGAGGATCGACCACACGAACAGCGGCATCTTGTGCAGGGTCATGCCCGGCGCGCGCATGTTGAAAATGGTGGTGATGAAGTTGATCGCGCCGAGGATCGACGACGCGCCCGCGATGTGCAGCGACAGAATGGCGAAATCGACAGCCGGGCCGGGGTGACCCGAGGTGGAGAGCGGCGCGTACATCGTCCAGCCCGCGCCGACGCCGTTGGCGCCCGGCTCACCCTCGACGAAGGTGGAGATCAGAAGCAGCGCGAACGAGGCTGGCAGCAGCCAGAACGACACGTTGTTCATGCGCGGAAAGGCCATGTCCGGCGCGCCGATCATCAGCGGCACGAACCAGTTGCCGAAACCGCCGATCATCGCCGGCATCACCATGAAGAAGATCATGATCAGGCCGTGGGACGTCACGAACACGTTGTAGGTGTGAGCCTCGTGGAACAGCTGCACGCCGGGATACATCAGCTCGATGCGGATCGCGACCGACATTGCCGCGCCAATGATACCCGCCACGATCGCGAAGATAAGGTACATCGTGCCGATGTCCTTATGGTTCGTCGAATAGACGTAACGCCGCCACCCGGTCGGGTGATCGTGCGCATGGTCGTCATGAGCGTGATCATGTGTTGCAGCGGAGGTGGCCATTTTCAAATCCTTTGAGCCTCGTAGTGCCGTCAGCTAGTCCCGTCAGCCTTGCGGCCGTGAGCGTGATGCGCCCGGCCGCCCTTGTGCGTCGATGCGCTTACTGCGCAGCAGCCCCGATCGATGCATAGGAATTCGCCGGGGTGCTTGCATACTTCTTCTTCGCCGCCTCGACCCACGCCGTGAAGTCGGTGTCGCTCACGACCTTGATGGCGATCGGCATGTAGGCGTGATCCTTGCCGCACAGTTCGGAGCACTGACCGTAGTACATGCCTTCCTTGGTCGCCTTGAACCAGGTTTCGTTGAGGCGGCCGGGAATGGCGTCGATCTTGATGCCGAACGACGGAATGGCGAAGGAATGGATGACATCGGCGCCGGTGGTCTGCACGCGGATCACCTTGTTCACCGGAACGACCACTTCGTTATCCACTGCCAGCAGCCGGGGCTGCTTGTCAGCGACCATCAGCGAGTCGAACTCGAACTTGCCGTTGTCGGGATAGGAATAGCTCCAGTACCACTGCTTGCCGGTGGCCTTGATGGTGAGGTCGGCCTTCGGAATGTCGAGCTGCTGGAACAGCAGGCGGAACGACGGCACCGCAATGCCGACCAAAATCAGGACGGGCACGATGGTCCACACCACTTCGATCAGCGTGTTGTGGGTGGTCTTGGACGGGACAGGGTTGGCCCGGGCGTTGAACTTGAAGGCCACGATCGCCAGCAGGATCGCGACGAAAATTGTGATCGCCGATATGATCCAGAGCAAGAAATTGTGGAACCATGTGATGTTATCCATCACCGGCGATGCAGATGGCTGAAGCGTATATTCCCATGGAGAGGGCTGACCCGGCGTCCCCGCGGCGAAAACGGCCCCGGCCGCAACCAGCGCGGTGGCCGCCACCGCAAAACCCAGAATTCGGCGGCCGTTTTGGCCCTTCGACATCTTCATGCCGCTCTCGCTCCTGCTCTCGTCACCCCAGCGATCCCGCCGGGCGGCAAGATCTGCTTCTAAGCCCGCTCTCGCGGTCGCGCTCCGGATTCCGGCTTAAAGCCGAAGGTTAGAACGCGTCAAATTTCCCGTTCCTCAAACCATAATTCCATGCATACCGCAATGCACGTAATAAGGTGCGTGTGAACAGCGAATCCCGTTGTCAAACGGGCTAAAACTGGCCGTCCCAAAGTCCGAGACGCTTGACACTTGGATTGCCCGTTGTACCCACCACGGGCAGGATAGGCAGCGAAAGCCCGATTCGCGGTGGTGAGGCGTATCCGGCGGCAGGCTTTGCCTCCACCGGGGCTTGCCCTCAAGACGCCGTCATTGCCCTGTCAATCCAGCCACAGGCAGGTGACGCTGGGGAAACTGCCGGGAAATCATCTGGAATTGCCGAGATCATTGCCGAGGAATTGAGCCTGATGGGCCAGCGAAACCAGTTTTTTTCAGTTTTGGGTCTTGCTGTCCGGCCGTTTCGGCTGGCGATCGTCGCGGCCGCGGCTTTTCTGGCCGCATCCGCCCCGGCCGTCGGGCAAGGCGCGGTGAAGTCGGTCCATGGTGACTGGCAGATCCGCTGCGATACCCCTGCCGGTGCGCAGGCCGAACAATGCGCCCTGATTCAGAGCGTGGTGGCCGAAGACCGCTCCAATGCAGGGCTGACCGTCATTATCCTCAAGACCGCCGACCAGAAGAGCAAGCTGATGCGCGTGGTCGCACCGCTGGGCGTGCTGCTGCCGTCGGGCCTCGGCCTCAAACTCGACGACAAGGACGTCGGGAGAGCCGGCTTCGTGCGCTGCCTGCCCAACGGCTGCGTTGCCGAAGTCGTGATGGAAGACACCCTGCTCAACCAGTTGAAAACCGCCAAGACGGCGACTTTCATCATCTTCGAGACGCCGGAGGAAGGCATCGGCTTCCCCCTCAGCCTGAAAGGGCTCGGCGAAGGCTACGACAAGCTGCCCTAGCCACCCCTCGCCCTCCGGCAGGATCATCCCTATCTTGCAGGTCTGATCCGGTTGCGATTGACCGCGAGGCCGGAATTCGAGGAGTTTTCATGAGTCAGCCGTCCGACGCCGTATCCGCCAGCGCTTCCCTGCTCGAGCGCGCGGGGCTCGACCGCAACGAGGTCCGCGGTCAGATTGTGCGGGGATTGGCCGGTGCCGATGACGGCGAACTGTTTCTCGAATATCGCCAGTCCGAGGGGCTCGGCTTCGACAACGGCCGCCTCAAGCAGGCGACCTATGACACGGCGCAGGGGTTCGGCCTGCGCGCGGTCAAGGACGACGCGGTCGGTTACGCTCATTCTTCAGACGTGTCGCTCCCGGCATTGATTCGCGCCGCTGATGCGGTCCATGCCGTGCGCAGCGGCTATTCCGGCACGTTCGCGTCTGCGCCGATGCACACCAACACCCGGCTCTATGGCGACGAGAACCCGCTCGACGGCCAGAGCTTCGAATCCAAGGTCAAGCTGCTGGCCGAGATCGACGCCTATGTGCGCGACAAGGACCCGCGCGTGCGGCAGGTGTCAGTCTCGCTCGGCGCGACATGGCAGGTGGTGGAAATCTTGCGGCCCGATGGCGAAAGTTATCGCGACGTCCGCCCGCTGGTCCGCGTAAACATTTCCGTCGTGGCCGGCAGCGGCGACCGGCAGGAAACCGGCAGTCATGGTTATGGCGGGCGCGAAGGCTATGCGCGCTTCATCGAGACCAAGGCGTGGCGCTCGGCCGCCGACGGCGCAATCCGTCAGGCAATGATCAATCTCGAATCGGTGCCCGCCCCCGCCGGTGAAATGGACGTGGTGCTCGGACCCGGCTGGCCGGGGGTGATGCTGCATGAAGCCGTCGGTCACGGGCTTGAGGGCGATTTCAACCGTAAGCAGACCTCGGCCTTCTCCGGCCTGATGGGCCAGCAGGTCGCGGCCAAGGGCGTAACCGTTGTGGACGACGGCACCATTTCATCGAAGCGCGGGTCGCTGTCGATCGACGACGAAGGCACGCCGACCAACCGGACCGTGCTGATCGAGGACGGCATCCTGGTCGGCTACATGCAGGATCGCCAGAACGCGCGGCTGATGAACATGAAGCCGACCGGCAACGGCCGGCGTGAAAGCTACGCCCATGTCCCGATGCCGCGCATGACCAACACCTACATGCTGGCCGGCGGACGCGATCCCGCGGAAATCCTCGCCTCGGTGAAGAATGGAATCTTCGCGGCGAATTTCGGCGGCGGCCAGGTCGATATCGTGTCCGGCAAGTATGTCTTCCAATGCACGGAAGCCTACAGGATCGAAAACGGCAAGCTGGGCGCGCCGCTGAAGGGCGCGATGCTGATCGGCAACGGCCCAACCGACCTGCATCGCATTTCGATGGTCGGCAACGATCTGCAGCTCGACGACGGCATTGGCACTTGCGGCAAACAGGGTCAGGGCGTGCCGGTCGGCGTCGGCCAGCCGACCCTGCGCATGGATCGCATCACTGTCGGCGGGACGGGCTAGGACATGAGCGAAATTCCGCACACCGCGAAACAGTCGCGAGGCTGGACTCGCTCGCTGGTGGAGATCGCCGCAGCCTTTTTGGTGGTCATGGTGGCCAAGGGCGCACTGGCCGAGCCGTTTTACGTGCCGTCAGGCTCGATGGAGCCGACGCTGCTGATCGGTGACGCGCTGCTGGCCTCTAAATATCCCTACGGTTACAGCGCAGCATCACTGCCGGTGAATGTCGCAGTGCCGGCGACTGGACGCGTGTTCGGCGCCATGCCCGATCGCGGCGACGTTGTGGTATTCCGCTGGCCCGGCGACACGTCGCAGGTCTGGGTCAAGCGTGTGGTCGGCCTTCCCGGCGATCACGTGCAAATGCGAGAAGGCCGCCTCTGGGTCAACGGACAGCCGGTCGGACTGCGGCCGGACGGCGTCGGTCAGGCCGAGGAGGAAGACGGACGCAACGCGCCGGCGGCACGTTTCGTTGAAACGCTTCCCGGCGGCCACGAGCACACACTGTTCAAGCAGCGCGAACACGGCTTTCTCGACAACACCCCAGAGGTGACGGTGCCGAAGGGCCGCCTGTTCGTGATGGGTGATAACCGCGACAACTCCGCCGACAGCCGCGTGCGCGTTTCCGACGGCGGCGTCGGCTTGCTGCCGATTGAAAATCTTGTCGGCCGTGTCGATGCCATCGTCGGCTCCTGGGATCTCGGCATCAGGAGCCAGCCGATCTGGACCTGGCTGTCAGGCTTCCGGATCGCGCGATCCTTCACTTCGGTGCATTGAAGCCGGCACGACGCACGAACCAGCACTCAGAAATAAGCGATCGACCGCCCGGAGATTGCGACCGCGATCCAGATCATCAGGGATGCCACGGCCGTCCCGCGCGCGCCGGATGGAAGCGGCGCCAGCGGTGGCAGATCCTTCACCTTCGGCGCGATGAGAATTTCAAACAGCGCGATATTGAGCAGACCAAGCGCAATCAGTCCGAGTTTGATCTGGAATACGCGGTTCACGATGACGTGGCTGGCTTCCGCCGTGAACAGAACTGCGCCTGACATCACAAGCCCGGCGAATCCAATCAGCGCAACACGGCGTGACGCCTTCAGCACATAACCTGGCGATGTCGCGGCCAGCGCGCCCGTCATCCGCACGTCCATCACCGCGATGGCGCCCGCGAATATCATCAGCGAGACGATATGACCGATATTGGCGATCATATAGAGCCAGCGCGACTGCCGGATCGCTGCGCCGAGTCCCGATGCTTCGATCGCAGCGAAGATCGCAGGCGCGGACTCCGTCATCAGCGCAACTCGTAGGTCTTGCCGTCCACCGAAATCCGTTCGGCGCGCATTTCATTCATCTCGACGGTCGACGGATAACCATAGGCCGACACCTTCTTGCCGACGGCGACGACCTCGGCCGGCGCGCCGCGTGCGATCATGCGCGACGTCGGCGCGAGCGTCACGGTCCAGACCTTGTCGGCGCCCTTGATGGCAATGGTCGCGTGCGGATTCTCAAAGGTGCTGGTGATGATCGGCCCCTCCACGGTGACCGGCTTGTTGGCATCGTAGCTTCCCCAGCCGTGATGTGCGACCGCAGCCATTGTCGTAGCTGCGAGCATGGAAACTCCGGCGATTGCGGCGCGGGTGTGCTTCATCGGAACACTCCGTTGGATTCGGATCCTGATCATCCTACCCCAACGCGCGAACCGGAAAATCGTTTGCCGGCGGATTTATCGCACCACGCCGGAAATGAACCCCGGTTTGCGGCGCGGCGGCTTGACGTGGTCCTTGAGAAAACAGCGCGCGGATTTGCCGAGATAGCCGGGCCGTGCATAGGTCCACGCTCGGCACTTGTTGTCGGCATCGCAGGCTGCCTTGCAGGTTTCTCCCCGGGGATCGGTGCCAACCTCGATATTGCGGTAGTCTCCCCCGAGCCGGTCGATCTCGACTTCAAAGGCGCTGTTGCGCGGCTCGACGACGCCTGCGCCGCGCACGCCGGAGACGCAGCAGGTGCTCGCGACGCGGGGCGGCACCGCGTTCTTGAGCCAGCAGATTGCGCCTTCATCGCTCACGGCCGGATAGTTGAAGCTCCACGCGCGACACCGGCGGTCGCGCTCGCATTGCAGTGCGCACACCGCGGGGTCGCCCGATGGCAAGAGCGTTCGCGAATAATCGCTGCCGGGCCGGTCGAAATTGGCCTGCGCGAAAACCGGCTGAAGGAATACCAGCGCCGTCAGCACCAGCGCCGCCGCAAACGCAAGACATGCACTCAAGCTTGATCTGAAATTGCAGATTCGAGGCATGCCATCGCTTTCAGCGGGAAACGGACCATCAGGCCGGTGTCCGGTCGGATCAGGCCTATTCAATCGCCGGACTGATGTATGGCAGATGAACGGCAGATAAATGCCGGAACAACATTCTCGTGAGGGACTTAAGAGCCTGACCTAGAATGCGTATTCGGTATAGGCCGGATCGACGGAATGCCCCCAGGGGCCGTTGAATTTCTCAAGCAGCCGTTCCGCCGGGGTCTGTCCCGAATCCATGATGTGATCCAGCGGCTCCAGATACCGTGTCTCGTCGCGCCCGAGATGATCGATCCGACCGCGCCGCGCCAGCCCCTTGTGAGCAAGCACCATGCAGTCCTTGGCGACCTCGAACAGATAGCGGTTGCCGATTTTCGCCTTGAAGCCGAATCGCGGCACATCGTCGCGCAACGCCTGACGCTCATGCGCGGTCCACCGCTTGGCGAGATCCCACGCCGCGTCCAGACTCTCGTCGTCGTAGAGCAGCCCGACCCAGAACGCCGGAAGCGACGGCAGCTGTTGCCACGGCACGTTGTCCGAGCCGCGCATTTCGAGATAGCGCTTCAGGCGCACCTCGGGGAAAATCGTGGAGAGATGATTGGCCCAATCGGAGAGCGTGGGTTTCTCGCCCGGCATCATCTTGTTTTTGCCATCGAAGAAATCGCGGAACGACGATCCCGACACGTCGATATAGTCATCGCCCCGCTTGACGAAATACATCGGCACATCGAGCGCGTAATCGACCCAGCGCTCGAAGCCCATGCCGTCCTCGAACGCCCAGGGAATCATGCCCGCGCGCGCGTTGTCGGTATCGCGCCAGATCTCGGAGCGGAACGACAGGAAGCCGTTCGGCTTGCCTTCGGTAAACGGCGAATTCGCGAACAGCGCGGTCGCCACCGGCTGCAGCGCCACCGACACCCGCAGCTTCTTGACCATGTCGGCTTCGGAGCAGAAGTCGAGATTGGTCTGCACCGTGCAGGTCCGGTACATCATGTCGAGACCGAACTGGCCGACCTTCGGCATGTAGCTGGTCATGATCTTGTAACGGCCCTTCGGCATCACCGGAATTTGCTGGCGCGACCATGATGGCGTCATGCCGAGTCCGAGGAATCCGATGCCAAGCGGTGTCGCGACCTCGCGCACCTGCGCCAGATGCGCCATCAGTTCGGATGTCGTCTGGTGCACGGTTTCCACCGGCGCGCCGGAGAGTTCGAACTGACCGCCCGGCTCCAGCGAAATCGCGCCACCGCCGGTCACATCGTACAGGCCGATGATATTGCCGTTCTCCATGATCGGCTCCCAGCCGAGCAGGAGCTGCATGCCTTCGAGAACCGCACGAATACCGCGGGCGCCCTCATAAGGAACGGGATTATGGCCTTCCAGCGTGAACGGCGTTTTCTCGTGTTCGGTGCCGATGCGGAAATCGGATTTCGGCTTTACGCCCGCTTCCAGCCACGCAACCAGTTCGTCGCGCGATTGCAGCGGCGTCATATCAATCTGATCACGCGCCATGAAAAATCCGGATAAGAGGTCTTGCGTGACGTGTCAGGGCACGATGCAGAGGGACGGTACGGACGCAAGCATCCGTAGCCACGAGGGGTAAAGAAAGATTCATCGTGACGACGCGGTTTCTTTGGCAGTCTCTTTGGCGGAAACAGCCGTCGCCTGCGTTGCGCCGGCGCAACAACCGAGACGATCGAGCAGGCCGCTCAACTTGACCGCGTCGGCGTCGGCGAGTTTCGAGCCGATATGGCGCTCGATGGCGGCGGAATAGGAATTCCACATCCGCTTCTGCAAGTCGCGTCCGGCCTCGGTGATCTCGACGAACAGGCCGCGCTTGTCCATCTTGCACTCGCGGCGCGCGGCAAGACCTTCCTCGACCAGACGGTCGATCAGCCGCGAGGTGGAGTACTGCGGCAGCAGCATCTGCTTTTCGAGTTCCACCGGGCGCAGTTCGCCGCCCGGCGCACGCGACAGTTCAAGCAGCGCGTCGTACCAGGCCAGGGGTGGAAATCCGGCCTTCTTCAGGTCGTGCTCGACAGCGCCGAGCACCTTGCTCTGGACCCGCATCAGGCGAATCCAGACTTCCGTCGCCTCAGTCGAGGGTTTGCGTTTCATGGCATCGTCCGTAGCGGTGGGCCGCCGAATTTAACCCAATAAATGCAGATGCATCAATCTTGACATACGACAGCATTTAGTGGACCGCCAGAGGTGTTGCCAATGCCCTTGCGATCAAAATCCCACAAAGGATACCTCCCATGAAACTGTATTACTCGCCCGGAGCCTGTTCGCTATCGCCCCATATTGCTCTGAAAGAGGCCGGTATCCCGTTCGACCTGGTCAAAGTGGACCTGAAGGCGAAGAAGCTCGAGGACGGCCGCGACTATAATGCGATCAATCCGAAGGGCCAGGTTCCGGCGCTCGGACTCGACGATGGCGACCTGCTGACGGAAGGCGCGGTGATCGTCCAGAAGATCGCCGACAGTGCGCCGCAAAAGAACCTTGCGCCCGCCAGCGGCTCAAGTGAGCGTTACAAGCTGCAGGAATGGCTGAATTTCATCGCCAGTGAGCTGCACAAGAACTTCAGCCCGCTGTTTCAGCCGGCCCTTTCGGACGAGACCAAGGCGTTCTTCAAGACCCGTCTTCAGAGCAAGTTCAAGTACATCGATCAGGCGCTCTCCGGCCGGGATTATCTGATGGGCAGCCAGTTCACGGTGCCCGACGCCTATCTGTTCACGATGCTGGCCTGGGCGGAGCGGATGGGGCTCGACATTTCCGGGTTGCCTAACCTCCTCGCTTACAGGGCGCGGGTTTCAGCGCGGCCGAAGGTGCAGGAAGCGCTGGCCGCCGAAGGACTGCTGAAGGCGTCGTAAAACGCGATCACGTTTTCGCGAACATAAAAGGCGGGATCAATGATCCCGCCTTTTTCGATGTCATGGTGTGAAGACTTACGCCGCCAGTTTCTTCGGCGGGAAGCGGCCGTAGAAGGTCTCGCCCTTGGCGGCCATGTCGATCAGAAGCTTCGGCGGCGTGAAGCGCGAGCCGTACTTCTTCTCCAGCTTGTGGCACAGCTCGACAAAGTTCTTCGTCCCCATGAAGTCGATGTAGGACAGCGTGCCGCCGGTGAACGGCGCAAAGCCGAATCCGAGAATCGAGCCGACGTCGGCTTCGCGCGGATCGGTGATGACATGATCCTCCACAGTGCGCGCGGCTTCCACCGCCTGCACCACGAGGAAACGCTGCTTCAATTCCTCCACGTCCAGGGTATCCGGATCGAGATGCCTGGACTGCAGCGTCGTCAGCTCCGGCCACAGCTTCTTCTGACCCTTGCCCTTCTCCGGATAATCGTAGAAGCCCTTGCCGTTCTTCCGGCCAAAGCGTCCACGCTTCTCAACCATCTCGACCAGAAGCGCCTTCTGCTCCGGATCGACGGCCTGCGGACCAATGTCGGCTTCGGTAGCCTTGAGGATTTTCAACGACAGGTCGATAGCAACCTCGTCGTTGAGCGACAGCGGGCCGACCGGCATGCCGGCCATCTTGCCGACGTTCTCGATCATCGCGGGCGGCACGCCCTCCTTGAACATCTCATAGCCTTCCGAGATGTAGCGCAGCACGCAACGGTTGGCGAAGAAGCCGCGCGAGTCATTGACGACGATCGGCGTCTTCTTGATCTGGCGGACGTAATCGAGCGCGGTGGCGAGCGCCACGTCGCCGGTGTTCTTGCCGACGATGATTTCCACCAGCATCATTTTCTCGACCGGCGAGAAGAAGTGAATGCCGATGAACTTCGACTGGTCCTTCCATTCCTCGGCCAGCGAATTGATCGGCAGCGTCGAGGTGTTGGAGGCGAAGATCGCGCCGTCGCGCAGCAACGGCTGCGCCTTGGCATAGGTCTCAGCTTTCACCTTGCGATCCTCGAACACGGCCTCGATGACGAGATCGCAATCCTTGATCGCATTGTAGTCAGGTGTCGCAGTGATGCGCGACAGGATCGCATCGCCGTCGGCCTGCTTCATGCGGCCCTTGGAGACAGCGGCGTCGACTGCGGTCTTGGCGTGGCCCTTGCCCTTGTCAGCGCTCTCCTGATCGCGGTCGATCAGCACCACCTCGATACCGGCCTGCGCCGAAACGAATCCGACGCTCGCGCCCATGAAGCCCGCACCGATCACGGCGAGCTTCTTCACCTTGGTGGCGGGCACGTTCTGCGGACGGCGCGCACCCTTGTTCAATTCCTGCATCGACACGAACAGCGAGCGGATCATCGCCGCCGCCTCCTTGGAGCGCAGAATCTTCGAGAACCAGCGCGACTCGACGCGCAGCGCCGCATCCATCGGCAACTGCAGGCCTTCATAGACGCACTGCAGGATGGCGCGCGCCGCCGGATAGTTGTCGTGGGTCTCGCGGCGCAGGATCGCGTTCGCGGGCGGGAAGAACTGCATGCCGGCCTTGGAATAGACCGGGCCGCCGGGCAGCTTGAAACCCTTCTCGTCCCAAGGCGCGACGGCCTTGCCGCCGGCCTTGATCCACTCCTTCGCGGTCTTGATGAGATCGGCTTGCGGCACAACGGCGCCGACAATTCCCAAAGCCTTCGCTTTCTTCAGATCGATGGCGTCGCCCTTGAGCAGCATCTGCAAGGCGTCCATCGGCTGGATCATGCGCGGCAGCCGCTGCGTGCCGCCACCGCCCGGAAACAGGCCGACCTTGATTTCAGGCAGGCCGAGGCGGGTCTTCGGATTCTCCGCCGCCACGCGGTAATGACAGGCCAGCGCGAGTTCGAACGCGCCGCCAAGCGCGAGGCCGTTGATCGCCGCGACCCACGGCTTGCCGCAGGTCTCGATCTTGCGCAGGTTTTGCGACAGCTTGGCGACTTCCTCAAACACATACCTGTTCGCGGCTTCCTCGCCCTTGCTCGTGAGCATCTCCAGATAGGTGCGGTTCATGCCTTCGAGCATGGTGAGGTCAGCGCCGCCGGAAAACGCTTCTTTGCCGGAGGTGATGACCACGCCCTTGACCGCCGCATCCTTGGTGGTCGCGTCGACGATCGCGGCGAGTTCGGTGCCGGTGGTCTCGTCCAGCACGTTCATCGACTTGCCGGGGATGTCCCATGTCACCAACGCAATGCCGTCGGCGTCGGTTTCAACCTTGAAATTTTTGTACGTCATGTGTCGATCCTCAAACGCGCTCGATGATGGTCGCGGTGCCCATGCCACCGCCGATGCACAGCGTGACGAGAGCGGTGGATTTGTTGGTGCGCTCGAGTTCGTCAAGCACGGTGCCGAGGATCATCGCGCCGGTCGCGCCGAGCGGATGGCCCATGGCGATCGCTCCGCCGTTGACGTTGATCTTGTCGTTGTCGATCTCGAACGCCTGGATGTAGCGCAGCACCACCGAGGCGAACGCCTCGTTGAGTTCGAACAGATCGATGTCCTTGAGCTTCATGCCGGATCGCTCCAGCACCTTCTTTGTCACATCGACCGGTCCGGTCAGCATCATCGCCGGCTCGGACCCGATATTGGCGAAGGCGCGGATTTTCGCACGCGGCTTCAGGCCATACTTCTTGCCGGCTTCCGCATTGCCGAGCAGAACGGCGCCCGCACCGTCGACAATGCCGGACGAGTTGCCGGCGTGGTGCACATAGTTCACCGCCTCGATCTCGGGATGCGACTGCACGGCCACCGCATCGAAGCCGCCCATCGCACCCATCGCTGCAAACGACGCCTGCAACTGCCCGAGCGACTGCATGGTGGTCGATGGACGCATATGTTCGTCCTTGTCGAGAATGGTGAGACCGTTGATGTCCTTCACCGGAATGACCGAGTTCTTGAAACGGCCTTCATCCCAAGCCTTTGCAGCGCGCTGCTGGCTCTGCACGGCATAGGCATCGACGTTGTCGCGCGAGAAACCGTACTTGGTCGCGATCAGGTCGGCAGATACGCCCTGCGGCATGAAGTAGGACGGCACTGCCATGGACGGGTCCATCGGCCACGATGCGCCCGAGGACAGAATGCCGACGCGGCTCATGGATTCCGCGCCGCCGCCAATGGTCAGTTCGTGCTGGCCGGACATGATCTGCGCCGCGGCGAAATTCACCGCGTCGAGACCCGAGGCGCAGAAGCGGCTGATCTGGATGCCGGGCACGGATTCGCCGAGGCCGGCATTCATCGCGGCGAAACGCGCGATGTCACCGCCGGCTTCGCCGATCGGATCGACCACACCGAGGATAACGTCATCGATGGTATCGACCTCGATATTGTTGCGCTCCTTGAGCGCCTTGAGCGGCGCGGTGGCCAGCGCCAGCGCCGTCACCTCGTGCAGGGAGCCGTCGGACTTGCCCTTGCCGCGCGGCGTGCGGACATGATCGTAGATAAATGCTTCAGGCATGACGCCCTCCTTCAAATCCCGGTTGTTGTGTGTTTGGGCCGGAGCCCGCGCCGGAGCTCGGCGCGGGGAAACTGAGATCTCAGAACGCTTCGGCAGGCAGTTCCATCATCGCGCCGGCACCCGACTGGATGCGCGACAGGCGCAGCGCTGTTTCCGGCAACATCCGCTCCATGAAGAACTTTCCCGTGACGAGCTTGGACTTCAGGTAGGGCTGCTCGCCGGATTCCGCCAGCTTGTCCTGCGCAACTTTCGCCATCCGCGCCCACATGTAGGCGAGCGTCACCAGACCGAAGAGATGCAGGTAGTCCGTGGACGCCGCGCCCGCGTTGTCGGGCTTCGCCATCGCATTCTGCATCAGCCACATGGTCGCCTGCTGCAAGTGCTGCAGCGATGTGGAGAGCGGGCCGAGATACGGCTTCAGCGCCTCGTTCGCGCCGTTCTCCTTGGCGAAAGCGGAAACCTCGTTGAAGAACGCGGTGATGGCGCGGCCGCCGTCGCGGCCGAGCTTGCGGCCGACCAGATCCAGTGCCTGAATGCCGTTGGCGCCTTCATAGATCATGGCGATGCGCGCATCGCGCACGAACTGCTCGACTCCGGTCTCGACGATATAGCCGTGACCGCCATAGACCTGCTGCGCGGCGACCGCATTGGCGAAGCCGACATCGGTCAGCATGCCTTTGACCACCGGTGTCAGCAGGCCCATGTGATCGTCGGCCGCCTGACGCTCCTTCGGATCGTCGGAGCGATGCGCGAGATCGCTCTTCAGCGAGGTCCACACCACCAGCGCGCGCGCAGCTTCGTTGAAAGCGCGAATCGACATCAGCGTGCGGCGAATATCCGGATGCACGATAATCGGATCAGCTGGTTTGTCCTTGGCTTGCGCGCCGGTCAGCGCGCGGCCCTGCAAACGGTCCTTCGCGTAGGCCGCGGCATTCTGATACGCGACTTCGGATTGCGCGAGGCCCTGAACACCGACGCCGAGCCGCGCCTCGTTCATCATGACGAACATCGCCGCCATGCCCTTGTTCTCTTCGCCCACCAGCGTGCCGACCGCGTTGTCGAAATTCAGCACGCAGGTCGAGTTGCCGTGAATGCCCATCTTGTGCTCGATCGAGCCACACACCACGCCGTTAGGCTCGCCGCTGATGGAGCCATCGGATTTCAGTTTGACCTTCGGCACAACGAACAGCGAGACGCCCTTGATGCCCGCAGGTGCGCCCTCGATCCGCGCCAGCACGAGGTGGACGATGTTCTCAGTGAGATCCTGCTCGCCACCGGAGATGAAAATCTTGGTGCCGGTGATCTTGTAGGTTCCGTCGGCCTGCTTCACCGCCTTGGTGCGCATCAGGCCCAGATCGGTGCCGCATTGCGGCTCGGTGAGATTCATGGTGCCGGCCCACTTGCCGGCCATCATGTTCGGCACGAACGTGTTCTTCTGCTCGTCCGAGCCATGAACGAGCAGTGCGGCCATCGCGCCCATGGTCAGGCCGCCATACATGGAGAACGCCATGTTGGCTGAGATCAGGAATTCGTTGACCGTCTGCGACAGCGTCACCGGCAGACCCTGGCCGCCATATTCCGCCGGACCCGACAGGCCGAGCCAACCGCCGTCCGCGAGTTGTTTGAAAGCATCCTTGAAGCCGGCCGGGGTGGTGACGCGGCCGTCATCATGGCGCGTACAGCCTTCGAGATCGCCGGAATGATTGAGCGGCTGGAGAACCTTTTCAGAAAACTTGGCGGCCTCGTCGAGGATCGCTGCGCGGACATCGGCCGTAGCGTCGCTGAAGCCGGGAAGGTTGTTGTACTTGTCGATCTGAAAGACGTCGTTGAGAAGGAAAGTCACGTCTTCGACGGGTGCTTTGTAGATCGTCATGGAATGTCTCTCGGTTCACAATGGGCGTGGTTTGCACGAATTGCCTGGCGATGGTCGCCTCAGCACATGGACCGCCTTCAATGACCTCACCATGACATTGGAACGCGCAATGCGCGCCGTCGTGGGCGAGCGCGAGGATGTCGACGCCATTCATACTGACGCCTTCGCTCTCGTTGTTGAAGTCAGCCACCGCAGAATTGCGTTGCCCATTCACCGACAAGACCTGCCAGTTCACGAACCGTATTCTGCCAAGGCATCCATACACCTCTGTACGGAGCCTAGCGCGCGGCTGGATTTTGTGTCAATACACTTGTGTATGGTCGAAGCTGCGGAATCGTCACAATCAAAAGACCGCCTCACCCGCGAGCAATGGATTGCCCACGGGCTGCGGACGCTTGCCCGGCAAGGCTCCGCCGCCCTGAAGACCGGAATGCTCGCCGAAGGGCTGCAGGTCTCGCGCGGCAGCTTCTACTGGCACTTTGAAAGCATTGCCGATTTCCGCACCCAGCTTTTGGCCACATGGCAGGAGCGCGCGACGGATGGCGTGATCCGTGAGATCGATTCGTCGATCATTGGGCCGGCGCGACTTACCTACCTGATGAAGCTGGCTTTCAAGGAAGACCGAAGCCTTGATCGCGCCTTCCGCGCTTGGGCTGCGACGGATGCCGATGCCGCCAAAGTCGTTGCGGCTGTCGATGCGGGGCGCGTGGCCTATATCGCCAAGCTTCTTCGCGAATCCGGCGTCGACGCCCGGACATCGGTCCCCCGCGCCGAGTTCATTTACTGGGCCTATATCGGGCAGTCGTCTGTCATGAACTCCGCTCACGAAACGATCACCGAAGCGGATCTCGGCGATCTCAGCGGCCTGTTCACGCGGCCGGCCTCAAGCTGACGTTTCAGGCCTGAAAACCAATAATCGTAGGGCCGCCGACGTTTATTAACCGGGTATTTACCGTAACGCGAAAAAGTCAGCGCTGGAAACAGACGTCTCGCGTCGAAATTTGATTGTCTCTTCAAGGGACGCGGGGGGTCTGAAACGCGCTGGCAGGAGCCCGCGCTGTGACCGGACCTAGGCATGACAGCGCGCGTATCGTGGAGTGTTGACGGAATCGAGCCTTCGGTCCGAGAAAGGGCTGAGGCTTCCGCGCGACGTGCCGGTATGTCCTTGGGGGATTGGCTGAATTCCGCGATCGGTAGTCCCGACCCGACAGCCCGCGAAGCCCAGGATGTCGCCGAAATCCACAAACGGCTGGATTCCATCGCCCGCCAAGTCGACCATATTTCACGGACGCCTGGTGGCCCCAAAGGCGATCCTGCCGTCGCCCGGCAGTTAAACGATGCAATTTCACGGCTGGATGCCCGGCTGTCGCAAATCTCTGACTCCCCCGCCCCTTCCCGGTCTGCGCCGGCCCGTACCCCACAGGGCAACCCGATGGGCATGTCGCCCATGGACTTCTCGATCGCGGAAATTGTTGCGCGGCAGGGCGAACTCGATGGCTTGCTACCCCGCGCGCGGACCTCCGCTGCGCGGATGCCGCCCCCCTCTTTCGTCGATCACACTCCGCCGATCCAGCCGCAGGCCGATTATTCCGGGCTGGAGCGGCAGCTCTCGCATATCACCAGCCAGATCGAGACACTGCGGCGTCCCGACGGAATCGAACAGTCGATCAGCGCATTCCGCAGCGAACTGGCGGAAATCCGTCATGCCATCACCGAAGCATTGCCACGGCGCGCGATCGAATCGCTCGAAGGCGAGATTCGATCGCTGGGGCAACGCATCGACCAGACCCGCTCAAGCGGAATCGACTCGACGGCGCTCTCCGGCATCGAGCGCGCGCTGTCGGACATCTACAGCGAACTGCGCACGCTCAAGCCCGCCGAGCAATTGGCCGGCTTCGACGAGGCCATCCGCAATCTCGGCAGCAAGATCGACAGCATCGTGCGATCCAGCACCGATCCGGCCACGGTCCGCCAGCTTGAGGACGCCATCGCGGCGCTCAGGGGGATCGTATCCAACGTTGCATCGAACGACGCGCTGAACGAGCTCGCCGGTCACGTCCAGACGCTGTCGATCAAGGTCGACCAGCTCTCGCGGGCCAGCGGTAACGGCGATATTCTCTCGGCGCTGGAACAGCGCATCGCCGTACTGACCACGGCGCTGGAGCAGCGCGACCGCCCGCCCGCAGGCGATACCGTTTACTTCGACAACGCGGTTCGCACGATTTCGGACCGGCTCGACAATCTGCAGGTCGGGCATGACAGCGCGTCGTCGCTGAGCCATGTCGAGCAGCGCGTCCAGCATTTGCTCGAGCGGCTGGAAATGTCGGAGCCGCGCGGCGGCAATCTCGGACGGGTCGAGGAAGGCCTTTCGGACATTCTGCGCCATCTGGAGCAGCAGCGCGTCCATAGCGCAGCGGCCGACCAGAGCTCCCGCTCGCCGACACAGACGGATGGCGATCTAGTCGACACCATCAAGCGCGAGTTGTCCGATCTTCGTTTCAGCCACTCGGAAACCACCCGGAATACACAGAGTTCGCTGGAAGCCGTTCACAATACGCTCGGTCATGTGGTCGATCGACTGGCGCAGATCGAGGGCGATTTGCGCACCGCGCGAGCCGCTCCGGCGACACGCGAGATGCCGCCGTCCGAGCCTCGCGCCCGTGAAACCTACGCACCGGAGCCACCGCGTGCGGCGACCTCCTTCGCGCCGGTGCCACGTCCCGAAATGCCGAATCCTGCTGCGGCGCAGGCTCCGATTGCCCGTGCGCCGGCCATGTCCGATTCGTCGACCGCCCGCGCGCTCGACATCGCGCAGCCCTTGGCCCGTATGGAAGAACCTGCGGCGGCGCCATCGCCCGCGTCAGTTCGGCCACCGCCATTACCGCGCAGCCCGATCGATCCGAGCCTGCCGCCCGACCATCCGCTTGAGCCGGGCACCCGCCTGCAAACGGCGCGTGGATCGACACCATCCGAGCGCATTGCCGCGTCGGAAGTCGTCCTGAACGAAATCTCCGGCAGCGCGCCAGCGCCCGTCAGTTCAACCAACTTCATTCAAGCCGCGCGCCGTGCCGCGCAGGCGGCCGCCGCAGCCCCTGCCGCTCCGGGCACAAAGCCGAATCGCGTCACCGCGCTGAATGAGGCTGCCCGCAGCGCGGCCAAGGCCGCGACCAGCGGCGATTCCGGAATCTCATCGAAGATCCGCGCCCTCCTCGTCGGCGCAAGCGTGGTCGTGATTGTGCTGGGCACGGTGAAGATGGGCATGAACCTGCTCAGCAGCCATGACAGCGCGAACCCGTCGCTGCCTGCAGAATCGAGTGTCACGCCCCCCGCATCCCCGCCTGCCGGTGAAAACGGGCCGCGATCCGACATCGCACCTGCGATGCCGTCGATCACATCCCCAACTCCGCTCAATCGCCAGCCGATGACGGCGCAGCCGGCAATCCCCGCAGCAATTCCGCAGATTCCTGCCTCCACGCCGTCTGAGCCGGCAGCGCGGCCCGCGGCTCCTGACGTGACCGGGTCCATTGCGACGCCAAACGAACGAATCTCCGCTGCGATTCCGCCGGCCGTAAAGCCGAAGACCAAGCCCGTGCTGATCCCGATTTCGGACCCGCTGCCTGAATCGATCGGCAGCGCGACGCTTCGCGCCGCCGCCGGCAAGGGCGAGCCGGGCGCGGCTTTCGAGATCGGTGTTCGCTATGCCGAGGGCAAAGGCGTTGCACCGGACTATGCCGCCGCAGCGAAATGGTATGAGCGCGCTGCGCAGGGCGGTGTCGTGCCGGCAACGTTCCGGCTCGGCACCCTTTATGAAAAGGGCCTCGGCACCAAGAAAGATCTCGATGCCGCCCGGGGCTATTACTTGCAGGCCGCGGAAAAAGGCAGCGCCAAGGCCATGCATAATCTGGCCGTCCTGGACGCGGATGGCGGCGGCCTCGGACCGAACTACAAGAGCGCCGCACAATGGTTCCGCAAGGCCGCCGAACGCGGCGTCGCCGACAGTCAGTTCAACCTCGGAATTCTCTACGCGCGCGGCATCGGCGTCGAACAGAACCTCGCCGAGTCCTATAAATGGTTCAGCCTCGCGGCCGCACAGGGCGACACGGATTCCGCGCGCAAACGTGACGATGTCGCCAAGCGGCTCGACCCGCAGTCGCTTGCGGCGGCGAAACTCGCGACCCAGACCTTCACGGCCGAGCCGCAGCCTGATGAAGCCACCGCGGTCGGCGCGCCCGCCGGTGGATGGGATGTCGCAACGGCTGTCAAGCCCGCGGCAAAACCTGCCGCCAAGCCGGCATCCGCCAAGAACGTCGCGCGCTAGCGCGGGCGCTACGCGTTAAGATTAACGCGTGACGCAATTCCGAAAACCACGTCACACATTTTTCAGCGCGCCGCTCCGATTCCTTAGCGCAACCCTGAACGATTTCGGCTAAGCAGAGGCGCGGCGCATGACCCGCGTCGCGGCATATTCACTGCTGCGAGGAGCTTGACTGCGGCCTCGCGCCGAAACCCAAGCGAATCCGCGTGCAACTGTTCCTCCCGATCGCCGATATTCCGGTCAATGTCTTTCTCATCCTGGCGATGGGCGCGGCGGTCGGATTCGTGTCGGGCATGTTCGGCGTGGGCGGCGGCTTCCTGATGACGCCGCTCCTGATCTTTATCGGAATCGCGCCGGGGGTCGCCGTCGCATCTGTCGCCAGCCATATGGCCGCGTCGTCGTTCTCCGGCGCGCTTTCCTATTGGCGCAAGCGCGCCATCGACCCCATGCTGGCGCTGGTTCTACTCTGCGGCGGCGTGAGCGGGACTGCGCTCGGGGTGTGGGTCTTCGCGCTGCTGCGCTCTGTCGGACAACTCGATCTCATGATTGCGCTGTCCTACGTGGTGCTGCTGACCGCCGTCGGCACGCTGATGTTTCTGGAAGGTCTGCGTGCTATCATGCGCGCACGGACCGGCGCCACAACAATCAAGCGACGGGCACGCGCTCAAGGCTGGGTTCTCAGCCTGCCGCTAAAAATGCGCTTCAAGCGCTCCAAAATCTATCTGTCGGCGATTCCCATCGTCGGCATCGGACTCCTGGTCGGGTTTCTCGGCGCCATCATGGGCATCGGCGGCAGCTTTCTGCTGATTCCGCTGATGATCTACATCCTGCGTGTGCCGACCTCCACCGTGATCGGCACCGCGCTGGTGCTGACGCTGACGACGATGGTAGTCGCGACCGTGCTGCATGCCGTCACCAATCATCTGGTCGATGCTGTGCTGGCACTGGTGCTGATGGTGGGCGGCGTGATCGGCGCCCAGTTCGGCGCACAGGCCGGCCAGCGCATCCGCGGTGAACACCTGCGTTTGCTCCTCGGGCTGCTGATCCTGTCGGTCGGCATTCGCTTTGCCGTCGAACTGGTGATCCGGCCGGATGAACTCTATTCCATTCGCGATCTCGGAGGCGGCGGATGATAGCGCGCCCCGCACTCGCCTTCGCCTGTCTTCTGGCGGCGCTTGCACCGGGCGGGGTGGCGCGCGCCGAAAACCTGATTGTCTCGGTTTCCAACCATCGCATTACTGTAACGCCGAACTATTCCGGCGACGAACTTGTGCTGTTCGGCTCGATTGAGCGCGACAGCAAATCACTGCCGACGGGAACGAGCTACGACATCGTCGTCACGGTCAGCGGGCCACGCGCCGACATGGTGACACGACGCAAGGAGCGCAAGCTTGGGATCTGGGTCAACGTCGACTCGCGTCAGTTCATTCAGGTGCCGGGCTATCTTGGCATTTTCGCCAACCGGCCCATCGACAACATCGCCTCGCCGGACACGCAACGGCGGCAGCAAATCGGACTGGCGGGCTTCCCGTTGCCGCAACGCCTGGGACCCGATGTCGCCAATGTGGTTGCGAGCGATCCGTTCCGCTCCGCTTTCGTGCGGCTGCGCACCGAGCACGGGCTTTATCGCGAAGAAACCAATGCAGTGACTTTTCTGACACCGACGCTGTTCCGCACCGGGATTCCGCTGCCGGCTGAAGTGCCGATCGGCACCTATGACATCGACATCAAACTGTTTGCAAATGGCGCCTTCGTGACCAAGGCCGAAACCGCATTCGATATCGTCAAGGTCGGCTTCGAGCAATTCGTCGCCAATTCCGCACGCCAGCACGGATTGCTCTACGGTCTTGCAACGGCATTGATGGCGATCATGACTGGATGGCTGGCCTCCGTGATCTTCCGCAAGGACTAGATAAAAAATCCAACGCCCATCGCCACGACGCAGACTGCCATCGCCGCCGTCGACAGCCATCCCAGCCAGTACAGCGGCCCGGCGATCACGAACTTGTTCATTACGTCGCTACGCCGCACCATGATCATCAGCAGCACCATGACGGGCACAGCGAGCACGCCGTTGATGACGGCGCTCCAGTACAGCGCCGAAATCGGACTGATCGGCGTGAAATTCAACAGAATGCCAATGCCCGCCGACAGCGCCAGTACGCCATAGAACGCCGCAGCCTCCCGGGGCTTCCGGGCGAGACCAACAGTCCATTTCCGGCCCTCGCCAATGGCGTAGGCGGCGGACCCCGCCAGCACCGGGATAGCAAGCAGCCCCGTGCCGATAATGCCGAGTGCGAAGACGAATTCTGCGAAGACGCCGGCGATCGGCTTCAACGCTTCGGCAGCCTGCGCGGAGGTCTCGATGTCAGTCTTGCCGGTTGCGTTCAGCGTCGCCGCGGCAGTGATGATGATCGAGATCGCGATCAGGTTAGAAAACCCCATGCCGACGATGGTGTCGGCGCGGATGCGATGAAATTCCTTTTGCGCGCCATAATGCTTTTCGGCGAGCGGCTGCTTCTTCGCATCCACCCGCTGGTCTTCGGCCTCCTGCGAGGCCTGCCAGAAGAAGAGATAGGGGGAGATGGTGGTGCCGAGGATCGCCACCAGGGTCGTGAGGAATGCGGATGTCCACTGAATCTGGGGGACGGCTATACCGCGCAAAGCATCACTCCATGAAACTTTCGCAAACAGCAGCGCCGCGACATAGGCAAACAAGCTCAGCGTCAGCCATTTCAGCACCGCGCTGTAGCGCTTGTAGTCGAGGAATATCTGCGCCACCACCGAGGTCACACCGAACACCAGAACGTAGAGAAAACCCGGACCGCCGATCAGCAGCTTGAGCGCGTCCCCCATCGCCGCAAGATCGGCCGCGATGTTGATCGTGTTGGCGATGAACAGCAGCGTCACAATGATGTTGAGAACCCAGGCCGGGTAATGCCGGCAAACGTTGCCGGCAATGCCGCGTCCGGTAACGCGGCCGACCCGGGCCGAGATTTCCTGAATCGCCACCATCAGGGGAAACGTCAGCAGCATAGTCCAGCCGATGCCGTAGCCAAGCTGGGCGCCGGCCTGACTATAGGTACCGATACCGGACGGATCGTCATCCGACGCGCCGGTGACGAGACCGGGGCCGAGGGTTTTCAGGAAGCCGCGCAGGCTGAACGGATCAGGCGCCTTTTTCGGTGCCGGATGGGTCACCTCCGGCGTCTTTCGATGATCGATCTTGCTATGCGTCATACTCGCGTCCAGCCGCGCCGGACAACGGAAATGGCGCGGTTCAGTTCCATACCGAACCGCGTGGGATCAGGGAAGCATGAAGCGGTTACGCGTCTGTGTCACCAAATAGACGCCGGCCGCGACCGGCATGATTCCCAGCAGACCCCATGCCGCGACGTATTCGCCAAGCATCATCCAACCGAACAGCATGCCCAGCGGCGGCATCAGGACGTGAAACACGCTCAGCGCCGTGGCACCCGCCACGGTCAACAGGTGAAACCACAGCACATAGGCCACGATGGAGCCGAACAAGATAAGATAGGCTAGGGCCCATAACAGCCGGGCGCTGGGCACGATGTCGCCGACGTTTGAGAACATCAGCGCGAACGGCAGCAGCACCAGACCATCGGAAATATTCTGAACCCCATTGCCGACCCAGAGACTTCCCGTGGGAGCCAACACCTTGAACAGGATGGTGCCGGCCACGATCGACACCAGCGCGCCCGCCGAGAACGCAATGCCGATCGCACTATCCGGGCCTGACGCCATGCGGTGCGCGACGATCAGCGCGACACCGACGACGCCAAGCAGCAAACCCGCCACCTTGCGCCACGTGATCTGCTCACCCAGCAACGCTGCCATTGCGGCGACGAGGCGCTACTGCGCTGTTTAGCCGCCGTCGCAAAATCCCGGCGCAACGACTAAACGCAAGACAGGCATTTCGGCCCTGCCAGCATACCATTTGGCATAGCGCCACGATCCGGGGTGAATGCATAATTCGATTTCAAAGGCATCACAGAATGCCGCTGGAACGGCTCAGGGAGACGACACAACAATGAATACAAAAATTTCGTCATTCGCCGCTGGAGCGGTGCTCGCCGCCGTGGTTCTGGTTACGGCAACCACCGCGCACGCCCAGAAGAAATACGATCCCGGCGCCAGCGACACCGAGATCAAGCTCGGCCAGACCGTTCCGCATTCGGGGCCGGGTTCGCTCTACGGCGTGATTGGCCGCACGCAGGCGGCGTATTTCCAGATGCTGAATGAAAAGGGCGGCATCAACGGCCGCAAGATCACGTTTCTTACGCTGGATGATTCCTACAGCGCGCCGAAGACCGTCGAGGCGACGCGGCGTCTGGTTGAGCAGGAAGAAGTGCTCGCGCTGTTCGGCTCGCTCGGCACCGGACCGCAGACCGCGGTGCAGAAATATCTCAACGGCAAGAACATCCCGCAGCTTCTTCTCAACACCGGGGCTGGGCGCTGGAACGATCCGAAGAATTTCAAATGGACCACGCCGGGCCTGCCGCTCTATCCGACCGAGGGACGCATCCTCGCGCGCTATCTGTTGCAGAAGAAGCCAGACGCCAAGGTCGCTATCCTGTTTCAGAACGACGAGTTCGGGCGCGACTACATGAATTCATTCAAGGAGGTCCTAACCACCGCCGGCGGTAAGGCAAAGGTGATCGCGGAAGCCTCCTACGATCTCACCGATCCGACCATCGATTCCCAGATGATCAATCTGTCGAAATCCGGCGCGGATGTTTTCTACAATATCTCCACCGGCAAAGCGACGTCGCAATCGATCCGCAAGGTTGCTGAGCTTGGCTGGAAGCCGCTGCACCTTCTGGTCAGCACGTCGAGCGGCCGATCGATTCTCAACGCAGCGGGCGCCGAGAACGCTATCGGGATCGTGGCTGCGAGCTACACCAAGGAGGTCGGTAGCGCGAAATGGGCGGACGATGCCGACGTGAAGGGATTCCAGGAATTGCGTACCAAGTATCTGCCGAATGTCGATCAGGACAATACCATCGCCTTCCAAGGCTATTCGCAGGCGGTGACCATGGCGCGCATTCTGGAAAAATGCGGCGACCAGCTTACCCACGACAACGTTCTGAAGCAGGCCACCTCGCTTGCCGGCTACAAGGCGCCGATCTTCCTGCCGGGCATTACCTACGCAACGTCGCCGGATGATTACTCGCCGATCAAGACGCTGTTCATCGGAACTTTCAACGGCAAGGACTGGGATCTCGATACGACGCCGGTCAGCCAATAAAGCATCTCACGCGGAGGCGATTTTCGCCTCCGCCCTCGACCCCGGCGTTGTGACGCCTTACCTGTAGGGCGTGGACACCAAGACTCCGATATCGCCAGGTCTGCTGCCCGAAAACTTCCTGCGCTGGTTTGAGGCGCGGGGCTGGTCGCCCCGCGCGCATCAGCTCGACCTGCTTGCCAAGGCGCGTGACAACCGCTCGGTGCTGCTGATCGCGCCGACCGGCGCGGGCAAAACGCTCGCGGGGTTTCTGCCGACGCTGGTGGAACTGGGCGCGCCCGGATCGCAACCATCCGCAAAGACCATATCCACAGGCCGGGGCGTAACCCGCAGCGGCGGTCTGCACACGCTCTATATCTCGCCGCTGAAGGCGCTGGCGGTGGATATCGCCCGGAATTTGGAGCGTCCCATCGCCGATATGAAGCTGCCGGTCCGGGTCGAGACCCGGACCGGCGACACGCCGGTGTCGCGGCGGCAGCGCCAGCGCAAGTATCCGCCTGATATTCTGCTGACCACGCCCGAACAGCTCGCGCTGTTGCTGTCGTCCGATGACGCGCCGTATCTGTTCTCGTCGTTGAAACGTATCGTGCTCGACGAGTTGCACGCGCTGGTGACGTCGAAACGCGGCGATTTGCTGTCGCTGGGCCTCGCGCGGTTGTGGCGGCTTGCCCCGCAGGTGACCACGGTCGGTCTGTCGGCGACGGTCGCCGAGCCCGATGACCTGCGCCGCTATCTGATGCCTCAGATTGGCGGGGCGCAGAACACGGCCGATCTCGTTATCGCGGACGCCGGGGCCGCGCCTATCGTCGAAATGCTCGATACCAAGGAGCGCTTGCCGTGGGCCGGCCATATGGCCCGTCATGCGCTCGGCGAAATCTACGATCTCATCAAGGCCAACAAGACCTCGCTGATGTTCGTGAATACCCGCGCGCAGGCCGAGATGCTGTTTCAGGACCTATGGCGTATCAACGACGACGGCCTTGCCATTGCGTTGCATCACGGCTCGCTCGACGTCGCGCAGCGCCGCAAGGTCGAGGATGCCATGGCGGCGGGCAGGCTGCGCGGCGTGGTCTGTACATCCTCCCTGGACCTCGGCATCGACTGGGGTGACATCGATCTCGTCATCAATGTCGGTGCACCGAAGGGGGCGTCGCGGCTGATGCAGCGGATTGGCCGCGCCAATCACCGCCTCGACGAGCCGTCGCGCGCGGTCCTGGTCCCGGCCAATCGTTTTGAAGTGCTGGAATGCCGTGCGGCCATCGATGCAGTGGCGGAGAATGCGCAGGACACGCCGCCCCAGCGCACCGGTTCGCTCGACGTGCTGGCGCAGCATGTGCTCGGCTGCGCCTGCGGCGCGCCATTTCTGGCTGATGCGCTTTATGCGGAAGTGCGCAGCGCCGCATCCTATGCGGATTTGCCGCGCACGGATTTCGACGATGTGATCGATTTCGTCGCCACCGGCGGCTACGCACTGAAGAGTTACGAGCGCTTCGCGCGTATCAAGCAGGATAAAGATGGGCGCTGGCGCGTCACCAATCCGAAGGTGCGTCAAAGCTATCGCCTCAATGTCGGGACCATCGTCGAAGAGCCGATGCTGAAGGTGAAACTGGTGCGCGGCCGCAGCAAGGGCTCGGGCTCCACCGGCGCCATCGCGCGGGGCGGGCGCATGCTCGGCCAGATCGAGGAGTATTTCATCGAGGGCCTGGTGACTGGCGACACTTTCGTGTTCGGTGGCGAGGTGGTGCGTTACGAAGCATTGATGGAAGACGAGGTCTATGTCTCGCGCAGCAATGATGCCAACGCCAAAGTACCGTCCTACATGGGCGGCAAGTTTCCGCTCTCAACATATCTGGCCGAGCGCGTGCGGCTGCTGCTGGCGGACCAGCGCGCTTGGAAGGGTTTGCCCGATCAGGTGCGCGAATGGCTGTCATTGCAAGCGGCATTCTCCCGCGTGCCCGGTCCGCGCGAGCTTGTGGTCGAAACATTCCCGCGCGCCGACAAGCACTATCTCGTCTGCTATCCGTTCGAGGGCCGTCTTGCACATCAAACGCTCGGCATGCTGCTGACACGGCGGCTGGAGCGTGCGCGTGCCAAGCCGCTCGGCTTCGTCGCCAATGAATACGCGCTGGCAGTGTGGTCGCTCGGCGATATGTCGTCGATGATCCGCAACGGGCGGCTTGATCTGAATGCGCTGTTGGACGCCGACATGCTGGGCGACGATCTTGAAGCTTGGCTCGCTGAATCCGCGCTGATGAAGCGGACGTTTCGCACCTGTGCCGTGATCTCGGGCCTGATCCCGCGGCGGTTCACCGGTGAGGAGAAATCGCGGCGGCAGGTCCTGTTCTCGACCGATCTGGTTTATGACGTGCTGCGCAAGCACCAGCCCGATCATGTGTTGCTGCGTGCGGCGCGGGCCGACGCCGCCACCGGGTTGCTGGATATTCGCCGCCTGAGCGATATGCTGACCCGGATCAAAGGCCGAATCACCCACAAGGAACTCGAACGGGTTTCGCCGCTCGCGGTGCCGGTGATGCTGGAAATCGGCCGCGAAGCGGTTTATGGCGAAGGATCGGACGAGTTGCTGGCGGAAGCCGCCGAGGAACTCGTCAAAGAGGCGATGCCCGATCAGGATTGATGCAAGATGCAAGCGGCGCAGGCCACAGATCGAATTCCGGTCGTCACCGTCGCGGGTGTCACCTTTGCCGCCGACCTTGCCGGTGCGCTTTACTGGGAAGACGAGTGTCTTCTCATCGTCTCCGACCTGCATCTCGAAAAAGGGTCCAGCTTCGCGCAGCGCGGGGTGTTGCTGCCGCCGTTCGATACGGCCGCGACACTCGCACGATTGGGCGCGGTGATCGCGCGCCACAATCCGCGCGCGGTGATTGCGCTCGGCGACAGTTTCCACGACCGCAATGCTCATGAACGCCTCTCGCCCGATGATCGCGGCGCGCTGTCGGCCTTGCAGGCGCGGCGTGACTGGATCTGGATCTCCGGCAATCATGATCCCGCGCTGCCGCGTGATCTCGGCGGCGTGGTGGCCGATGAAGTCGCCATCGGACCGATCCTGTTTCGCCACGAGCCCACCGGCGCCGTCGGAGAGATCGCTGGTCATCTGCATCCAAAGGCGCGGGTCGCGACGCGAGGGCGCTCGGTCGAGCGGCGGTGTTTCGCCAGCGACGGATTGCGCGCGGTCATGCCGGCGTTCGGCGCCTATACCGGTGGCTTGAGCATTCGCGATGTCGCGTTTGCCGCGATCTTCGAGACGCTGGCCTTTACGGCGCATGTGCTCGGCGACCGCCGCGTTCACACCATCGCGGCATCGCGCTGTTATTAAAATCTACGCAGCTTTCGCCTGCACGCTGCTGCAAAACTCCGCGAGCCGGTCGGCAAGACGCAGTGTGGCCCGACTTGCATCGGGCGACGCCACCAGCGCGACCTCGGTTTTATCGATGGGTGCAAAACCGTCCTTCGCCGTCAGCACGCGGTGGTCGGCCTGGATGGCGATCTGCGGCAGGATGCTGAGCCAAGCCCGGCGGCGACTGCGGCCTGAATGCCGAACAGGCTCGAATTGGTAAAAGCCATGCGCCAGTTGCGCCCGGCGGCTTCGATGGCGTGGATCGCCCGGGTTCGGTAGAGACACCCGGCCACGAAGAACACCAGCGGCAGCGATTGCGCCTTTCGTATCGATCGGATTCTTCTTGCTGGTCCGCCAGTGAACGCGCTCCGGCCACACCGCGATGCCGCCCTTTTCTCCGGCGTCGCGGCTTTGCGCGGCGCGATGTCATGGCATTCGCGTTGATCGGCGTGGCAAACAACGCGCTCTATCTCGGGCTGGGCTATGTTGGACTGCGCACCATCTCGGCCGGCCTGAATGCCCTGATCGTCAGCGCGCCAATCCGGTCTTCACGAGCATGCTGGCCACGCCTTGCTTGCAGTCACAACGAAACCCGGCACAGGCTCCCCTGCCTCGGTGCGGGTGGACGCCGGGGTTATCGCGCAGAGTTTCAATCCCGCACCGGCGACGGCATCGCGCAGATAGTCCGCCGCGTGCGCGTAGCGCAGCCCCTGCCCGAGAACGACCCCCTTGCCCGGATTCGTCTCCACCGTGAAAGCGAGCAAGCCTTGCGGCTTCAAGACGCGCGCGACCTCTCGCAGCAGCGGATCAAGCTCCGGCACATAGACAAAAGCATCGGCCGCCATCACCAGATTCGCACTCGTCTCATCTTCTGCGCGCAGGCCCTGCAGCATGTCGGCCACATCCAGCAGCGCATAGAGCCCCGTGGCCCGGGCGCGATCGATCATGCCCGGTGACAGATCGATGCCGATGAACTCATCGGCCAACGAGGCGAACGCGCGCGCCGCAAGCCCGGTTCCGCATCCGAGATCGATCACGCGTTTGAAATGGGCTGGCTGCTTGGCGGCATGACGTGCCGCGAGGACCGCTTTCAGCAGAACCTGCGGACCGCAATAATCCAGATCCTGCACCAGCGTCTTTTCGAACCGCGGCGCGTATTGGTCGAACAGGGCGCGCACGTAGCCCGGCGGCATGGCGGAGAGATTTTCCGCCCCGAGCCGCATCAATCGCAGCTTCGCGCCGTGGCGATCGTCAGGATCGGCGTCGCGCGCGCGCAGGTAAGCGGCGACGGCGTCATCACGCTGGCCCATTTGCTCGCGCAGGTCGCCAAGCGCAAACCATGCCGAGGCAAAGCCGGGCTCGAGTTCCGCCGCTTGCACCATCAGGTCCGCGGCGGCGGCAAGATCGCCGCGCAGTTGCAGGTCGCGTCCGAAATCATAGCGCCGGTCGGCGATCAGGTTTCCCGATGACAGGAACAAGGACGCAGGCATGGACTTGATCTGAACCTCGATGAGACAACCGCGCAGGATGTACCAGACTCCAACGGGCTTCCGGAGCGACTATATAGCGCAGATGATTACGCAGAAGCGTCCACAGGACATATTGATGCCCATCGCCGCCGGGCTGTGCTGCAAGCCCGGCGACTTTTACATCGATCCGGTGCGGCCGGTCGAGCGAGCGCTGATTACCCACGGCCATTCCGATCATGCCCGCCCGGGCCACAACGCTGTGCTGGCGACGCAGGAAACTCTCGACATCATGCGGCTGCGCTATGGCGACAATTTCGCCGGCAGCACACAGGCGATTGCCTATGGCGAGACCATCAGGCTCGGCGGCGTCAGCGTCACATTTCATCCGGCGGGCCATGTGCTGGGCTCGGCGCAGATCGCGGTGACGGGCGGGACAACCCGAATCGTCGCATCGGGTGACTACAAGGACGCGCCCGATCCGACCTGCGCACCCTTCGAGGTTGTGCCGTGCGACGTGTTCATCACCGAGGCCACGTTTGGGCTCCCCGTTTTCCGCCACGGCGATGCGGCGGCCGAAGTCGCAAAACTGCTGTCCTCCGTAGCGCTGTTTCCCGACCGCGCGCATCTGGTTGGGGCCTACTCGCTCGGCAAGGCGCAGCGAGTCATCGCCATGATCCGCGCCGCCGGCTACGACGCACCGATCTACCTGCATGGCGCTATGGAAAAGATCACCCGCTACTACGAGAGTCGCGGTATCGGCCTCGGCGACCTCCGGATGGCCAGGGGTATGAAGAAAGCCGACCTCACCGGCACCGTTACACTGGCGCCGCCCACCGCCATCACCGACATCTGGACACGGCGGTTTCCCGACCCTGTCGCAGCCTTTGCGTCGGGCTGGATGCGGGTGCGTGCCCGCGCGCGACAGAAGGGCATCGAACTGCCGCTGGTGATTTCCGATCATGCCGACTGGGACGGTCTCACCGCGACAATCGATGCGACCGGCGCAGGCGAGATCTGGGTCACGCACGGGCAGGAAGACGCATTGATGCACTGGTGCCAATCGAAGGGACTAAAAGCGCGGCCGCTCGATCTGGTCGGATATGGTGATGAGGACGGAGATTCAGCGCTGGCGGATGAGGCGGCGGCGCCATGAACCGCTTCGCGCATCTGCTCGACCGCCTCGCCTACGAGCCGGGACGCAACAACAAGCTGCGGCTGATCACCGGTTACTTTCGCGAGGTGCCGGACCCGGATCGTGGCTGGGCACTGGCGGCGCTCACCGGCGCGCTCTCTTTTCGCCACGCCAAGGCTGGCCTGATCCGTAACCTGATCGCCGCGCGCACCGACCCGGTGCTGTTCGCGCTGTCCTATGATTACGTCGGCGATCTCTCGGAAACCGTTGCGCTGATGTGGCCGGCGGACAGGCGCGCGAACAATTCGCCGCCCCCGCCAACGTTGACCGACGTCGTTACCACTTTCAATACGCTGGGCAAGACCGAAATCCCGGCGCAGCTTGTGCGCTGGCTCGATGAACTTGACGAGACCGGCCGCTGGGCGCTGCTCAAGCTCGTCACCGGAGGATTGCGCATCGGTGTCTCGGCGCGGCTGGCAAAGACCGCCGCGGCGGCGCTTGCCGAGAAAGACGCGCACGACGTTGAGTTGATCTGGCCCGGGATCGCGCCACCCTATCTCGATCTGTTCGCGTGGCTGGAGGGCCGCGCCGACAAACCGGTCAACTACGATCCCGCGCCGTTCCACCCGGTGATGCTGGCACATGCCATCGAGGATACAGATTTCGCCAATCTCTCGCCGGAGGATTTCACCGCCGAGTGGAAATGGGACGGCATTCGCGTGCAGGCCGTCTGTGGACGCGATAACGGTGGCAACATCCTCACGCGACTCTATTCGCGGACCGGCGAGGACATCACCAAAAGCTTTCCGGATCTGGCACCGTCGCTGCACGTCCCCGGCGCTCTCGATGGCGAACTGCTGGTGCTGCGCGACGGACGGGTGCAGACCTTCAACGTATTGCAGCAGCGGCTCAATCGTAAAAGCGTCACGCCGAAGCTGATGAAGGATTATCCCATCCATCTGCGAGCTTACGATCTGCTCAGCGATGGCGAGAACGACCTGCGGATGCTGACCTTTATCGAGCGGCGCGCAAAACTCGAGGCCTTCATCGCGCAGCTTGCCGATCCGCGCATCGATCTCTCGCCGCAGATACCGTTCGCGTCATGGAATGATCTCACCGCCGCCCGCGCCAATCCCGGCAGCGCAGGCGCGGGCGACGATGCCGATGCGGTCGAGGGCGTGATGTTGAAACGCAACGACGCGCCCTATCTGCCCGGTCGCCCAAAAGGGCAGTGGTGGAAATGGAAACGCGATCCGCACATCATCGACGCCGTGCTGATGTACGCCCAGCGCGGCCACGGCAAGCGCTCGTCGTACTACTCCGATTATACTTTCGGCGTCTGGACCAAGGGCGACGATGGCGACCAGCTTGTGCCGGTCGGCAAGGCCTATTTCGGATTCACCGACGAGGAGCTGATTCAAATCGACCGCTTCGTGCGCCGCCATACGACCGAGAAATTCGGCCCGGTGCGTCATGTGGTTCATGAGCCGGATCAGGGGCTGGTGTTCGAGGTGGCTTTCGAAGGGCTGGCGCGTTCGGCCCGGCACAAGTCCGGCGTGGCGATGCGATTCCCCCGCATTAGCCGCCTGCGGTGGGACAAACCGCCGCGCGACGCCGACCGGCTCGAGACACTTGAACGGATGTTAATCTCCGAGGAGACAATTCCGTCTCCGGCGACCGCTGAAAGCCATTGACGGAGGGGAGACGATCTCCCATGTGCGTGCTAGTGTGCAATGAGCACACGACATTGAGGAGACGACGATGCCGGACGACGTGAGAGAAGTGCCAGTCAGGAACGACGATACCCTGTCGCGCTTTCTCGGCGGCTCGCCGCTGGCCGTATTTCTGCGGCTGGTGCTGCTGTCGCTGCTCGTCGGCGTGGTGCTCGCCGCGATCGGGTTCGATCCGTGGAATATCGTCTACAGCATTCGCCGCCTGATCGACTGGATCTGGAATCTGGGCTTTGACTTCATCAACGGCGTGTGGCGCTACTTCCTACTGGGCGCGGTGATCGTGATCCCGGTATGGCTGATCTCGCGACTGTTCAACACACAGCGGCCTCGCTGATTGAGCGGATCGTTCCAGGTCACCAGCGGACGCGTTTTCGCCATCGCCGCACCGGCAATGCTGGCCAATCTGACAACGCCGTTCCTCGGCGTCGTCGCGACAGCCGCCGTGGGGCGTCTTGGCGAGCCCTATCTTCTCGGCGGCGTCGCCATCGCCTCCATCGTCTTCGACTGCATGTTCTGGCTGTTCGGTTTTCTGCGCATGGGAACGGTCGCCTTCACGGCGCAGGCAGTGGGCGCGGATGACCGGCTCGAAATTCGCGCGGTTCTCGCGCGGGCGCTGCTGATCGCACTCTTCGTCGGCGTTCTTTTAATCGCCCTGCATGCGCCTGTCTCTGCGCTGATTTTCAGCCTGATGGGCGGCAGCGAAGCTGTAACCGGTGCGGCGCGCCAGTATTTCGCGATCCGGCTGTGGTCGGCGCCTTTCGTGCTGGCGAATTATGTCCTGCTCGGCTGGCTGGTGGGACAGGCCCGCACCGGAACCGCGCTCGCGCTTCAGGTGATCATCAATGTGGTCAACATGGCCACAACGGCCTGGCTAGTGCTCGGCCTCGGGACAGGAATCGCCGGCGCGGCGATCGCAGCCGTCATCGCCGAAGGGATCGGACTGATCGCGGGTGCCGCCGTTGCATGGCGAAGCCTGGGCGGGCGCATCGGCGTCCCGCGCGATGTGCTGCTGGATCGCAGCAAGCTTCTGCACATGCTGGGGATCAACCGCGACATCATGATCCGCACGGCGGCGCTGATTGCTGCATTCCTGTTCTTCACAGCGCAAGGCGCGCGCGCAGGCGACAACGTGCTTGCCGCCAACGCGGTGCTGAACAACTTCATCCTGATCGGTTCATTCTTTCTCGACGGGCTGGCCAACGCAGCAGAACAGTTGTGCGGGCGAAGTGTCGGCGCGCGCGACCGGCACGGCTTCGCGCAGGCCGTCAAGCTTGTCACGCTCTGGGGTTTTGTATTCGGCGCTACGGTGACGCTAATTTTCCTCTTGGCGGGCGGGCCGTTAATCGATGCCATCACCACCAGCCCGGAGGTTCGCGCCGCCGCGCGCAACTTCATGTGGCTTGCCGCCCTTGCGCCGGTCTGCGGCGTGATGGCGTACAGCTTCGACGGAATCTATATCGGTGCGACATGGGCGCGGGACATGCGCAACCTGATGGTGGCGTCCTTCATCATCTACCTTGCGGCATGGTGGCTGCTGCAGCCGCTCGGCAACAACGGCCTCTGGGGCGCGCTTCTGGTGTTCTTCATGGCGCGCGGCCTGCTGCAGGCCTGGCGCTATCCCGCGCTGGCGCGCAGTACGTTCGCTGACACCGCGCCGCAGCTTATTCCGGCCAGGGCTCCGCAGTAATCGTCGCCGCATCTGCGCCGACAATTTCGGACAGACTCTCGCGTCCGGTCCGCCGCAGCGTGGACACCAGATCAGCCTTGATGTCCTCGACGAGCCCAAGACCCTTGTAGATCAGTGACGAATAGAGCTGGATCAGGCTGGCACCGGCACGAATCTTCATCAGCGCAGCGCCGCCGGAATCGATCCCGCCGACGCCAATCAGCGGGAATGCGCCCTCGGCGCGTACATAGGTTTCCGCCACCATCCGCGTGGAGAGTCTCAGCAGCGGCCGTCCCGACAAGCCGCCCTGCTCCTTCGCCCGCGCCTGATCACGCAAAGACACCGGCCGCGACAACGTGGTATTGGCAACGATCATACCATCGACCCGGCGCGAGCGCGCGATGTGAACGACGTCGTCGAGTTCTTGCAATGTCAGATCGGGCGCGATCTTCAACAGCAGCGGCGAATCGCCCGCGTTCTTGCGTACGCGCTCGCGCGCATCGACCACCCGCGCCAGCAGATCGTCCAGCGCCGCCGCCTGCTGCAAGTTGCGCAGACCCGGCGTGTTGGGCGACGATATGTTGATGGTGAAGTAACTCGCCACCGGCGCGAAAAGTTCGATCAGCCGGACATAATCCGCTGTGCGATCAGCCGAATCCTTGTTGGCCCCGACATTGACGCCGACGATTCCGCCAAGGCGTGCGCGCGCGGCCATGCGCCGGAGCACGGCTTCCGCGCCGTCATTGTTGAAACCCATGCGATTGATAACGCCGGAATCCTGCTCCAGACGAAACAGACGCGGGCGCGGATTGCCCTCTTGCGGCTTCGGCGTCACCGAGCCGATCTCGACAAAGCCGAAACCCAGCCGCAACAGTGCGTCCGGCACCTCGGCATTCTTGTCGAAGCCCGCCGCCATGCCTACGGGATTGGGAAAATTCAGGCCGAACGCCCGCGTGGCGAGCCGGGGGTCGTCTGCGCGCGGCTTCATGGCGGGAAGCAGCCGCAATCCGCCGATCGCCAGCCGGTGTGCGTCCTCGGGATCAAGCCGGCGCAGCAGCGGCAACGTGAAGAGATCGAAGGCACGGATCACGAGACCAACTCCGGAATATCGTGCGAGCCGTCGGATCGGGCGCGCAGGTCGAGAATATTGGTCACAGCGCCGATATCGAGTTCGCCATAGAGATGCGGAAACAACTCACCGCCGCGCGATGGCTCCCATTTCAACGCCTCGCCCAGAGCTGCGGCGTCGATGGCGATCAGGAACAGGCCGATCTGCCCGGCAAAATGCTTTGCCGCCGTGCCCGCGACCTGGGACGCCGCCGAAAAATGAATAAACCCGTCGCGCCGGTCGTCAGCGCTGCCGCGAAAGACGCCCTGCCGCTCGGCCTCGCGCCAGGCGGACGCGGGGCAAATCTTGTAGATCGTGGTCACGCTGGCGGATTCTCGTGAGCTGTTGAATTATTTCATGATTTTTCGGCACTCGGCCGAAAGTCCGGCAGACCGTATCGGCGCGCTCCAGTCACTTCAAGGGCAGCATTTGGAATAGCAGCCGATTGCAGACGCCCGCGATTCAAGGTAATAATTCCTAGATTTCCGATAAAATTCACCGCCCGGTCTCCCTTGGCCGGCCATTCATCCGGCCAACGTCCATGCTCACTCACGATCAGATCTGGAATGCGCTCGATCGCCTCGCCGAGCGTGCAGGACTATCGGCATCCGCGCTTGCCAAGCGCGCCGGGCTCGACCCCACCACGTTCAACAAATCGAAACGCGTCACGCCGGACGGGCGCGAACGCTGGCCTTCCACCGAATCGGTGGCCAAGGCGCTGGCAGCAACCGGCACAACCATCGATACATTCGTCCACCTCATCGAGGATACCGCGCGCACTGTGCAGGCTGTGCCGCTTTTGGGATTCGCCGAAGCCGGCACTGGCGGCTATTTTGACGATGGCGGCTTTCCCGTCGGCAAAGGCTGGGACGAAGTCGGTCTTCCGTCGGTCAACGACGAGCATGCCTATGCGCTGGAAATTTCCGGCGATTCGATGAAGCCGGCCTATCGCGATGGCGACGTCATCATCGTCTCGCCGGAATCGCCGATCCGGCGCGGCGATCGCGTCGTCGTCAAGACAAAGGACGGCGAGGTCATGGTCAAGGAACTGAAGCGCCGGACCGCGAAAGTCATCGAACTGCAATCGCTCAATCCGGCGCACAAGGACCGCGTCATCGACGCCAAAAACGTCGAGTGGATCGCCCGCATCGTGTGGGCAAGCCAGTAACGCGCCGCATCAGGCCACGAGCGGCGCGACGAGTGCGTTCAGCACCTTGACCGCGTCGCGCGGATCAAGCCGCACCTGCAATCCGCGCTGCCCGCCATTGATGAACACCAGATCGTTCACCATCGCCTCTTCCTCAATGGCGGCGCGAGGCGCGCGCATCTGCCCGAATGGGCTGATGCCGCCAACCTTGTATCCCGACAGGCGCTCGGCATCCGCCGGCTTCATCATCTGCGCAGATTTCCCGCTGAATGTAGCCGCCAGTCTTTTCATCGAGACTTCGCGGTCCGAAGGAACGATCACGCAAACCGGCCTGCCATCGACCAGCGCCATCAGCGATTTAAGCACGCGCGACGGCGGCTCGCCGAGCGCCTCCGCGGCCTGCAATCCGATCCGGTCGGCGTCGCCGTCGTAATCGTAGGTATGGACCGTGAAGGCGATCCCTGCCTGCTCCAGCATCTTCGTTGCGCGCGTCACTTTGGACATTCGTGGCTCCGGAACCGCGCGACGGCTATCCTGTCCGCGCCAGCGCGCCGTCGATCATCGCAATCGCGTTGGCGATGCCATAGACCGCGACGAACGATCCGAAGCGCGGGCCTTTCTCCTGCCCGAGCAGCACCTGATAGAGCATGTTGAACCAGTCGAGCGACACGCCCGGCCGACCGTCCTTGCCCTTTTTTACCTGATCGAGGAACGGCTCGCGGCGGCCGATTTCATAGACTACATTCTGGATGTCTTCGGCGGACGCTTCC
The DNA here is from genome assembly GCF_021502575.1 of Bradyrhizobium sp. G127. Lineage (NCBI taxonomy): Bacteria > Pseudomonadati > Pseudomonadota > Alphaproteobacteria > Hyphomicrobiales > Nitrobacteraceae > Bradyrhizobium > Bradyrhizobium sp. G127. Next base: position 161,697 of record NZ_JAKFGN010000003.1, on the reverse strand, counting down.
GGCGGTAACTGCGATAGCGCATCGCGCAAATCCTGAAGCGCCACCCGCTCGCTCTCCGTCGGCTGACGGAACTTTTTCGTCGGCGCGACGAAGTCGCGATAGTAGTTGATCGCGTAGCCGACCATTGCGTCGAGCTTCGGATGGGTCTTCGGCGTCACGCCCGGACGATAGCGGGCGATGAAGCCCCACAGCGTCTCGGCGTTCTCAGCGTTCGATGATGACACCAGCGTTAGCAGCAACTGGAAGGTCACCGGCATGTCGGCCAGTGGTGGATGGCCCGCATGGATGTGCCAGACCGGATTGCTCAGGCGCTGCTTGGCGTCCTGACGCGGGTAGCCATCGATGAACTGCTGATAGTCATCGACGTTGCGCGGGATGACATCGAAATACAGCCGCTTCGCCGCTTTCGGTTCACGATACATGAACAGCGACAGCGATTCCGGCGAGGCATAACGCAGCCACTCGTCGATGGTGAGGCCATTGCCCTTCGACTTGGAAATCTTCTGGCCCTTGTCGTCGAGAAACAATTCGTAGTTGAAGCCTTCCGGCGGCGTACCGTCGAGCGCCGAGCAGATCTTGCCGGACAGCTTGACTGAGTCGATCAGGTCCTTGCCCGCCATTTCGTAATCGACGCCGAGCGCCACCCAGCGCATCGCCCAGTCTGGCTTCCATTGCAGCTTGCAGTGTCCTCCGGTGACCGGAACGGTGACGCGCTCCTGGGTGTCGGGATCGTCGTAGGAGACCGTGCCAGCCTTGGTGTCATGGGCTACGATCGGCACCTGCAACACAATTCCGGTGCGCGGCGAAATGGGCAGGAACGGCGAATAGCTCGCGGCGCGCTCTTCGCGTAGCGACGGCAGCATGATCGCCATCACCTTGTCGATGTTTTCCAGCATCTTGAGCAGCGTCGCGTCGAAGCGTCCGGACTTGTAATACTCGGTCGAGCTGGCGAATTCGTAGTCGAATCCGAAGGTGTCGAGGAAGGCGCGCAGCCGCGCGTTGTTGTGTTCGCCGAAACTTGGATGCGTGCCGAACGGATCGCGCACCTGGGTCAGCGGCTTACCGAGGTCCTGTTCCAGCATCTCCTTGTTGGGCACGTTGTCCGGCACCTTGCGCAGACCGTCCATGTCGTCGGAGAACGCCAGCAGTTTCGTCTTGATCTTGTCCTCGGTGAGCACGCGGAACGCATAACGCACCATGGTGGTGCGCGCCACTTCGCCGAAGGTGCCGATATGCGGCAGGCCCGACGGACCGTAACCGGTCTCGAACAGCACCTCATCCTTCGGTTTTTTCTTCAACCGCGCCACAATCTGCTTCGCCTGTTCGAAGGGCCAGGCGTTGGATTGTTCGGCAAGAGCGCGCAGGTCGCTCGCGGTTGCAGGCATTTCACTCGACATCAAGGATCTCCGCGCAAAGACACATTCAGGCCGGCTGACGGCGCGCGAGCCGCAAGCCAATCACCACCAGACAACCGCCGAGCGCAGCGCAGACGATCAGCAAGCCGGCTGTATTAGCCGCAACGCCTGCATAACCCAAGGTCTTGGCGTCGATAAAGGGGTACGGATAGAACCCGGACATCTTTCCGCGTACCAGCACGAAGCCGAGATAGAACAGCGGATAGATCAGCCACAGCAGCGGATCGTACCAGCGCAGTCCCGTCTTGCGAACACAGGTCAGCCAGAACGCCAGATAGCCGACCGGCATGACGTAATGCAGCGCCACATCCGCGATCCACTGCGCGCCGGTGAGCGCCCAGAGGTGACGCAACAGCACGACATACACCAGACCGACCATGGCGATATATGCCGCCACGGCCGAGCGCACGAAGGGGTGCACCAGCCATTCATCAGGGCCGCTCTTGATGGCAAAGGCCGTCAGCACCAGCGCGACGAGGATATTGGCCTGAATCGTGAAGTAGGAGAAGAAGCGGACAATGCCCTCGATCTGCGAAAGACCCATCACTCCGCTGGTCTTCATCGTGAGGTAATATTGAAGCCCAATCGCCGCCCAGCCGACGAGCGCGAGAAGCGCCGCGGCGGCCCGCTTGAGTTTCGCCGTTGGCATGACCGTCATGTGCCTGACCGCAAACTAGAAGGGACTGACCGAAAAGTAGCGCAGCCACAAATCAGTGTAGCGGCCCTTTTCCCAAAGTCGGAACATCGCCCAGTTCAGCGCCTGTCTCAGCAGGTCGTTGCCCTTTTTGACACCGATACCGACGCCTTCGCCGAAATAACGGCTCTCTGTAAAGGGCCCGCCGCTGAACGCACAGCAGTCGCCGGAATCGGTGCCGTTGATCCAGAACGCCAGCGAAATCGCGTCCCCGAAAATGAAATCGACTTCGCCCCGTCGCAGCGCGAGGCGAAGCGCGTCGTCATTGGGGAAACTGACCAGTTGCGCGTCGGTGAATAGCGTCTTCAGGTAGGCCTCGTGAGAGGAGCCGGCGATGGCGCCGACCTTCTTGCCTTCGAGATATTCGGGGCGAACCTCCGCCATCACCGCGTCGCGCCGCGAAACGAAGCGCGCGGGCGCACGGTAATACGGATCGCTGAAATCGAGCTTGGCGCGAAGCTGTGGCGTGACGGCCAGTGACGCGATGATCGCATCGCCGCGGTTGCCGTTGATCGCATCCACCAGCGTCTCAAACCGGCGCATCTGGATGGTGCAGGCCACCTTGATTTCTTCGCAGATCATCCGGGCGAGATCGACGTTGAAGCCGGCCGGATTGCCGTCGGGACCGGTGAAATTGAAAGGCGGATAGTCCGTCTCGGTCAGAAACCGGATGACCGTCAAACGTGCCAGATCGGGCCGGTCGGGGCGCCGCCGTGGATCCCAGAAGCCCGGCACCGCCTGCGGCGCGGCAGGCTGCGGAATGACGGCCGGAGCGGACGGCTTTGCCGGAGCCGGCCCACCTTGGGCGAATGCAGGCGACGTCACCGCGAGGCCGCACAGCGCAACCCATCCAACGGTTGTAAACACCGCAGAGCGCAATTGCTTATTGAAGAAAAATGCCATCTGTGGTTGCATCTATTGGGGTCCGCGTGTCGGGTCTTATAGACCATCCGCGGACGGATTCGAGTGCCGTTTGTAGCGTGGGGTGGCGGTCGGATGGCCGTGGCTGGGCGGGCGAACGAGTCAGACGAAAGCGCCTGGCGGCTGCGTTTTGCCGACCTGGCAACGTCTGCACGAAATGTTACCTCGGTTCTTGCCGGCTTCCTTGGATTTCCGCAGTCGCAGAATGACAATCGGCCCCGGCAGCGCGAGCCCGGCCCCGCCGTGGAACTCGATTGCCTGCGTCATGTGCTCGCTCCCTCGCTGCTGGCAGCAGCGGAACAACGCAGCGACGAAATCGGCGTCGGAGCTGATCAAGTGCTTATCCAGTGGGGCGTGATCGAGGAGAGTGTCTATCTTGACCGGCTCGCCGCTCACAGCGGCCTGCGAGTCGAGACGTTGAGCAACACCAGCCGCGCCGATTGCCTGCTCCCGGACGACCAGGTTCATCTGATCGCGCGCCACGGAATGCTGCCGATCCGAGGGCAGCACGGTCTTGTCTTGGTATCGGTCCCGCGCGGATACACCGTGCGCCGTACATTGCGGCGGATTGCGCAGGCTCCATCCTTGCGCGAACGGCTGCGGCTCACCTCGACCGCGCACCTCAATGAGTTCCTCGAAGCTGAATCCGGAGGCTTGCTGGAGCGCGTCGCGGCCGATGGTCTCGCGGCGCGGTTCCCCGAACTATCCGCCGCGCCAATGCCGGTTTCGCGGGGGCGCATGATGTCGATTGCCCGCTCTTTGGCGCGGCTCGCAGGCCCAATCGTACTGCTGACCTTGGCGCCGCTGACCGTCATCGACGTGTCCAGCGTCATTCTCGCGATTTGGTTTCTGCTGTTCACGAGCCTGCGGCTCGCGGGATGTTTCTCACCTCGCAAACGGCACCCGCGCCTCCCTCGGCTGCACGACAGCCAGCTCCCCGTCTATACCGTGGTCGCGGCGCTCTATCGCGAGGCGTCCTCCGTCGCGCCGCTGATGCGGTACATCGACGAACTGGATTACCCGCGCGAGAAACTCGACATCAAGTTCGTCATCGAGCCGGACGATCTTGGTACCCGCGCGGCAATCGCCCGGTTGGGGCCGATGCCGCACGTCCAGGTCATCATCGCGCCCGATGCCGGACCGCGCACAAAGCCGAAAGCCCTCAATTGCGCGCTGACCTTCGCGCGCGGCACCTTCATCACGGTGTTCGATGCCGAGGACCGGCCCGAACCCGGCCAGTTGCGCGCGGCGCTCGACGTCTTCCGCACCCACGATCCGGACGTCGTCTGCGCGCAGGCGAGCCTTTGCATCGACAACACCGCCGACGGCTGGCTGCCGCGCATGTTCACGGCCGAATATGCCGGACAGTTCGACGTCTTCCTGCAAGGGTTCTCCAATTTCGAGATGCCGTTGCCGCTCGGCGGATCCTCCAATCATTTCCGCACCTGCGTGCTTCGCGAGGTCGGCGGCTGGGATCCATACAACGTCACCGAGGATGCCGATCTCGGCTTCCGGCTGGCGCGTTTCAAGTATCGCAGCGTGATGTTTCCCTCGACGACCTTCGAGGAAGCCCCGGCACGATTTGGAGCGTGGCTAAGGCAACGTTCGCGGTGGATGAAAGGCTGGATGCAAACATGGAGCGTCCACATGCGCTCGCCGCGGCAACTCTGGCGCGACGCCGGAGCGGGCGGCTTCTTTACCCTCAACATCATCGTCGGCGGAAACGTCCTGACCGCGCTGGCACATCCATTGCTGCTCGGCGAAATTCTGGTGCGAGGCGTTCTTAGTGCATTCGACAGCAGTGTGTCGTCGTTCTTCACAAAGCCATTCATCGAACTTTATCTGGCAACGATTGCCGCAGGTTATCTCACCACTGTCGTAATCGGATTGATGGGGCTGGCCAGGCGGGGCCTGCTGCACGAAGCATGGGTTCTGGCGCTGACGCCGATCTATTGGGTCTGCCTGTCCATCGCCGCGTGGCGTGCGCTCTATCAGCTGCTGAAAGAGCCCTATCGCTGGGAGAAGACAGAGCACGGCCTCGCGCGAACGTCGCGCATCTCACGACGACCTCAGTCACGCCGGATGCGCGGTGCAAAGAGCTGGATCAAAGATAGCGCTTGAGATCGGCGGCAGCTTCTTCCGGCTTTCGCTTCAAGTCGAACGGACGCACAAAGACACCTTTCCGATCCATCAGATAGATCAGCGCGGTGTGATCCATCGTGTAGTCGCCTTCCTTCAGCGGAATTTTCTTGGCATAGACGCGGTAGGCCTTGATCACGCGCTCGACTTCTTCCGGACTTCCGGTGAGGCCTTTCAAATTCGGATCGAAACTCGAAAGATAGTCCTTCATCGCGGCGGCCGTGTCGCGTTCCGGATCGACCGATACGAAATACGCATTCATCTTGCCCGCGTCCGGGCCCAGGGCGCGAAGGACTTCCGACATCTCAAACAGCGACGTCGGACAGACATCGGGACAATGCGTGAAACCAAAGAAGATGATGGTCGGGCGGCCGATCAGGCTTTTCTCGGTGACCGCCTGGCCATTCTGGTCCGTCAGGCGGAATGGCCCGCCGATCGCGGCCGGCGCGGTCACGCCGCCAAAACCGCCCAACAGCCATAGTGTCACAAGAAGACCAATTGCGAGGCTGCCGGCAAACGCCGCGATGATCACGAGCGGCCGTGTGGTCTTGTCCATCGCAATCCGGTCCTTGATCGTTGATGTCGCAGGCGCGCGGCGGGAATGTCGCGGCTTCAGCTGCAACGGTCTTGAGATAGAGCGGTACGCCCATGCGGGCAAGCACCGCACTCCCATGCAGGATCACATGACAGCGAGCGAAATCCAGAAAACCGGGGACCCGGTCGAACTTACCGGTGCGCCGATGGCGTGTGAGCGGAGGCCTGTGCGTCCATGTAGCAGGGACGATACATGCTGGCCAGTTCACGCCCGCGCAGAAAGATCATGCGCTGCTTGAGACCGCCGCGGCGTGAAATCCAGCTACGGATCGACGTCGGATACATCTCGTACAACATCCGCGTCGCTTCGAGATTCGTCACCGGCCGGCCGCTGGCCCCAATGTCCCATGCCGCATGGAATCCCAGACTGGCGCGCGAGGTTACGCAGATTTTGTCGTGAGGAACGGCGCCCAGCACGATAGTGCAGGCCGATGCACAAAGGCCGTCAATCATGACAGTCTCGCCGGATCCCTTGAGACCCTGATATCTGTCCACGTAGGTGCCGATGCGACCGCCCCGGTCTTCGGAAATCCTGATGACGGCGTGGCTCGCGCCCATTCCGCCAAGGAAAAGCACCGCCGCGAGAATCCCCGTCACAATCTTCATTGCCGGCCCCGTCGCCCCCTGCCTGTGGATCGTCGGGGCATAGTCAGCGTGTTGCGACTCAGCGATTTTGTCCAGATCGGCCAACCGGGTGAAGATGGATTCTGTTGTAGTGTTGCTGGCTTGCTGCACCTGCGTCACATGATCCCGATTTGGAACATCGCAGCGTGGTCCATTGGACGACCTAAGGCGCGCGGAAGCGCGTCCGCTCGCAATTTTCGTTGACCGCGCTTCGCGCGCCGCGTTTCAATCCCGGAACTGGGGGAAACAAAAAATGGCGAACGATGCGGACGTAATCATCGTCGGCGCAGGACTGGCGGGCCTCGTGGCGGCCACCGAACTGGCCGATGCAGGCAAACGGGTGATTGTGGTCGATCAGGAAGCCGAGCAGAATCTCGGCGGGCAGGCCTTCTGGTCGCTCGGCGGGCTGTTCCTGGTCGATACGCCTGAGCAGAGGCGGCTCGGCATCAAGGATTCCCACGACCTGGCGCTGCAGGACTGGCTCGGGACCGCAGGTTTCGACCGCGAGGAGGATCATTGGCCCCGAAAGTGGGCCGAAGCCTACGTGGCGTTCGCGGCGGGGGAGAAGCGCGGCTGGCTACAGGCGATGGGACACCGGATCTTCCCCGTGGTCGGCTGGGCCGAGCGCGGCGGTTATGACGCCATGGGTCACGGCAATTCAGTTCCCAGATTCCATATCACCTGGGGCACCGGCCCCGGCATTGTAGAGCCCTTTGAGCGGCGCGCCCGCGAACATGCCAGGACCGGCCGCATCGTCTTCAAATTCCGCCACCGCGTCGATGCGCTCGACATGACGGGAGGAGCCGCGACCGGCGTGCGCGGAAAAATTCTCGAACCGGCATCCGAATCGCGCGGCATGAAGACCTCACGCATCGAGACCGGAGATTTCACGCTCAAGGCGCAGGCCATCATCGTCGCCTCCGGCGGCATCGGCGGCAACCACGATCTGGTTCGCGCCAACTGGCCGAAGCGTCTTGGCACACCGCCGAAGCACATGGTGAGCGGCGTTCCGGCCCATGTCGACGGCCGCATGATCGGCATTACCGAAGCTGCGGGCGCACGCCTCATCAATCGCGACCGCATGTGGCACTACGTCGAAGGCGTTCACAACTGGAGCCCGATCTGGCCCGGTCACGGCATCCGCATTTTGCCGGGACCTTCATCGATGTGGTTCGACGCCACCGGCAAGCGCCTGCCCTCGCCGCTCTATCCCGGTTACGACACGCTCGGTCAGCTCGAATACATCATGAAAACAGGCCACGACTATTCGTGGTTCATTCTCACGCAGGCCATCATCAAGAAGGAATTCGCACTATCAGGCTCGGAGCAGAATCCGGACCTGACCGGCAAGAGCTGGCGCATGACCCTCCGCCGCGCCTTCAACAAGGGCGCGCCAGATCCGGTGGAGGCATTCAAGGCGAAAGGCGCCGACTTCATCGTGCGCGATAACCTCGATGAACTCGTCGCAGCCATGAACAAGCTGAGCGGCGCGAACCTGCTCGACATCACATCGATCAGACAGCAGATCGAGGCGCGTGACCGCGAGATCGATAATCCCTATGTGAAAGATACCCAGGTGATGGGCATCCACAATGCGCGGCGCTATCTCGGCGACAAGCTGATCCGCACCGCCAAGCCGCACAAGATTCTTGATCCGGCCTACGGGCCGCTGATCGCAGTGAAGCTCAACATCCTGACGCGCAAGACGCTCGGGGGCTTCGAGACCGACCTCGACTCGCGCGTGTTCGGCAACGACGGGCAGATCATTCCCGGACTGTACGCCGTCGGCGAAGCCGCGGGTTTCGGCGGCGGTGGCGTGCACGGCTACCGCGCGCTTGAAGGAACGTTCCTCGGCGGCTGCCTGTTCTCGGGGCGCAACGCCGGCCGCGCCGCAGCCAAGGCAGTGCTGTAGTGCGACCGCCTCGCTGACAGGGACTCTCAGGTCGCGTGTGTCAGAAGCCGATCCAGTAGGCATCGACCTCGCGCACGCGATTGCCCCAGTCGAACTCTTTCTCGGTGCCGAAAGACGGCGCCTTCGCCAGTTCCTCGTCGGTCATCAAGGTCAGAAGCTCATAGGCTTCGATGGCCGGATTGTACTTCATGCTCGTCCATGGAAGCGGGCGATAATCCTCGCCGACCCCGAGAAAGCCGCCGAAGCACAGTACGGCGTAAGCAACGTTGCCGGTGGTTTTGTCGATCATCAGCCGCTTGATGGCGCCGATTTTCCTGCCATCGGCGTTGAAGACCCGGGTTCCCTCCACCCGATCGCTGGCGACAAGACGATGAGGTTTCAGATTGATTGTGTCCGCATGCATGTAAGCCTCCTGTGGGTGAGGAGCCAGGCAGAGCAAATATCGAAACGCCGCCGCGCCCGGCAGCACCATCAGCACTCGCAGAATATACTACAAATCGCGGACCTCAGACAGCACCGATGAATTTCGCCGCATTGCGGCCGTCAGATTTTTCCGGCGAGGTACTGGTCGCGCAGCACGAATTTCTGGATCTTGCCGGAGGCCGTCTGCGGGAATTGCGCGACGAAGCGCCAGATGCGCGGAACCTTGTAGGACGCCAGCCGCTCGCGGCAAAACGCCGTCAATGCGGCTTCATCGGCTGTGGCCTTGGTCTGAACGAAGGCCACGACGATCTCGCCCCATTCGCGATCCGGCACCCCGATCACAGCTACGGTAGCGACAGCCGGATGCGTGAACAGCACATCCTCGACCTCGCGCGGGTAGATGTTCTCACCGCCACGAATGATGAGATCCTTGAGCCGGCCCTGCACCCGGCAATAGCCGTACTTGTCCATGCTGCCGAGGTCACCGGTATGCAGCCAGCCGTCCGCGTCGATGGCGCCAGCGGTCGCGCCGGGATTGTCGAAATAATCTCTCATGACGCCGTAGCCGCGCGCGCAGATTTCACCGATTGTCTCCAGCGGAGACGTATCGCCGCTTTGTGGATCGACGATACGGACTTCGGTTTGTGGCATCGGGCGGCCCACCGTCGCGATCCAGTCGGGATGCGGATCATCCGGCAGCGTATGCGTGAGATAGGGCGAGGACTCGGTCTGGCCGAAGCCGATCGCCACTTTCAGACCCGGCACCAGTTGCGCCGCTCGGCGCACCAGTTCGGGCGGCACTGGTGCGCCGCCCATCAGCGCCAGACGCCATGATGCAACATCGCGTTGCGGCAGGCTCGGATCGTCCAGCATCCGGATCACCATGGTCGGCACGCCGAGCATGATGGTGCCGCGTTCTTCCTCGCACAGTTGAATCATCAGTTCGGGATCGAAGCCCGGCGGCATCACGTGAGTGCCGCCGGTCTGCAATGCGCCGAGGGTGACGAGCCCGCAACCGGCGGTGTGAAACATCGGCATCGGATTGATCCAGACATCGTCGGCCCCCGCGCCGACGGTGCGCGCGAAGAAGCGGCCGTTGTTGCCAAGGCCGCGATGGGTCAGCCGCGCGCCTTTAGGGAATCCGGTGGTACCCGATGTGTATTGAATCTGCGCAATGTCGTCCGGACCGACGGCAGGCAATGCCGCATCCGATGCGGATTGCAGGAACTCGCTCCATGACGACAGCGGGATCACCTCGCGCAAGCGCGGCAACTCCGAACGGACCCGCTCGACCACCGCGACAAGATCGCGATCGCGATAATGCGGTTGCACGAAAATGCCGACGGCCTGCGATTGCTTGAGCACGAACGCCAGTTCGTTGGCGAGATAGGCCGGATTCGCTGTCACCAGCGTGACGCCAGCCAAGGCCGCGCCGAATTCAACGAGCGCCCATTCCGGACAGTTGGCGGCCCAGACCGCGACATGCTCGCCGGGAGCGAAGCGTGCCGCGATGGCGCGTGCGACTTGCTCGGATTCCGCAAGCAGGGATGCAAAAGTCCAGCGGCGCCGCTTCGTCCGATCGGGAAGACCCTCGACCAGCGCGGTGCGATCCGGCCAGATTGCGGCCGCCGCACGGAGCGCATCGCCAATGGAGCGTTCAAGTACCGGCTCCGAGCGATCCGGCGGATAATGCGACAAGGCAAGTTCACCTGCCAAGGCAGCCATGTTCACTCCCTGTGAATGCCGTCATTGCAGCACTTTTGTTACTCCTATTCGTATGGTACGAAACAGACTATGTCAACGCATACCAAAGCCAAGCTGCTGCCCGTGGCCGTCCGCCTGAGCCCCACGTCGTATCTGGTGCTCGGTCTGATCGGACTGCGTGGCGCCTCGACGCCCTACGACCTCAAGCGCGCCGTCAGCCGTTCGGTCAGCTATTTCTGGCCATTTCCCCATTCTCAGCTTTACGGCGAGCCGGAGCGGCTGGCCGAAGCGGGATTGCTCTCATGCAAGAGCGAGAACGGCGGCCGCCATCGCAAGGTCTATACCCTGACGAAGGCGGGCCGGAGCGCATTGCAGGGCTGGGTGAAATCACCGCCCGGCGAAATTTTCGAAATGCGGGACATTGCGGTGCTGCAATTGTTCTTCAGCGAATTCATGAGCGAGGACGATCTCGTCACCCTCGCTCTCAATCAGGGCCGCCTCTATCGCGAACGCCTTGCGACCTATCAGGGTATCGCGAGCACCGCGGGGGAAACTCACATCAAGCAACGCCGCATGGCGTCGGTGCATCTCGGCATTCGCATGATGAAAGCCTGCATCGATTTCTGGGACGAGGTTGCGAAGAACCCGCCGGCGCCCTGATCAATCCACTTTGCGGATTTGCTCCGGCGTCAACGCGGGCGAACCCTTGCCCGCCTGTTCGACGTTCCGGATCAGCGCAACGATGCGGGCGGAGAGCGGCGCATTCAGCCCGTGGCGCTTGGCAAGCCCGACAATAAGGCCTTGAAGATGATCGATCTCGGTGCGGCGTCCGCGCTGCAGATCCTCCCACATCGAGGAACGCGCTTTCGGATCGATCTTCACCATCGACGCCGCAATCCTTTGGAACAGAAAATCCGGCAGCCTCAGGATGAATGGCGTGAACGACGCGGGCAGTGGCGTTGTTGAAACTGGATCGATGCCCTCCGCGTTGATCACACGCAGCGCTTCCCGCCACTGATCCGCAAACAGAACGCGCCAGGGCCGCTGCGACAGTTGCTCCCGTAACGGCAGATCGGACAAGGCGACCAGCGCATTGTTCAGATTGACCAGCAGCTTGCCCCATTGCACGCCGGCGATGTCGTCCACCGCGCGAAAAGCAAGCTCCGGCTGCGAGAGCCACTTCGCGGTATTGGCTTCGTCTCTCTCCAGCAGAATGTCGCCTGAGGTGGCGCGATGAAAGTGACCGCCGCCCATCGAGACCACATTGAACGGCACCATGCCCGCAAGCACATCGTGATCCGGCAGCGCTTCGCGCAGCACCGCCACATTGCCGATGCCGTTCTGCAAACTGACAATCACGGCATCCTTCGCAGCGTGTCGTGCGATCAGGTCGGCGATCTCCGCGGTATCATCGCTCTTGACGGTGACCAGAATGATCCCAGCATCGGCCAGGATCGCCGAATCGTCGGACAGCGTGATTTCCGCAAGGGTCAGGCGATGTTCGAGACCTTCAAAACTGGTGATCGTCAATCCATTCCGCTTGATCTCATCGATCACCCGCAGCCGCGCCAGCAGCGAGACCTGATGACCGCCGGCGCGCAACATGCCGCCGACGAAGCAGCCGATGCTGCCTGCCCCTGCCACGCAGATGGTTTTCGAAGACGCCATACCCTGTCCGCTCCACGACAAACTGGAGCGTCGCCTAAACCTTGCGAAATGGCAACGCGTGGCCAGCAAGCTTGCGCAGGCCAGGCTCGCGCCGTTCCAGCCACCAGCCATACTGCTTGGGCCAGGAATCGAACGTGCCGTCACCGATCTCCCCCTTGGTGTCGCTCAGGGCGAGTTCGGCATGGAGCGGCCAATTCGGATCGAACAACGCTTCGCGCCCGACGGCCACAAGGTCGGTCTTGCCTTCGGCAACGATGTCCTCCGCCTGCTGCGGATGCAGGATCAGACCGACAGCCATGGTGGTCACCTTGGTCTCATTGCGGATCTGCTCGGCGAACGGTACCTGAAAGCCGTAGCCGCGCGGGATGCGCGCCGCGGTTGCCGATCCCATCAAGCCGCCGGACGAGCAGTCGATCACGTCCGCGCCCCGCGTGCTGGCCTCATTCACGAAAGCGACAGAGTCGGAAATATCGATGCCGCCGTCGATGCCATCGACCGATGAAATGCGGACGAACAGTGGCCGGTCCTTGGGCCATGCGGCGCGCACGGTTTCAACGATCTCCAGCGGAAACTTCATCCGTCCGGCGCGGTCGCCGCCATAGGCGTCGTTGCGCTTGTTGGACAGCGGCGACAGGAATTCGTGCAGCAGGTAGCCGTGGGCACAATGCAGTTCGAGCAGCTCGAACTGCGCATCCACTGCGCGCAGTGTGGCCAGGCGAAAATCCTCACACAGCTGCTTCAGTTCTGGCACGGTCAGTTCGTGCGGCATCAGCCAGCCGTCGTCCATGGGAATGGCGCTGGGCGCGACGATGGTCCACGGCTTGTCGCCGCGCGCCACATCCTCCGCGGTCAGCGCGGCGTTGCCGTACCACGGCCGCTGCATGCTGGCCTTGCGTCCGGCATGGGCCAACTGGATTGCAGGCACCGAACCATTGGCGCGAAGGAAATTCGCGATGCGCTTCAGCGGCGCGATCTGAGCGTCATTCCACAGGCCGAGGTCGCCGTGGGTGATGCGCCCCTCTGGATTAACCGCGGTCGCCTCCGTCATCACGATTCCGGCACCGCCCTGCGCGAACTTGCCGAGGTGAACCAGATGCCAGTCGTTCGCCAGACCGTCGTCGGCCGAATACTGGCACATCGGTGAAATCACGATGCGGTTCTTCGACGTGACGCCACGTAGCACAATCGGCGTGAACAATCGGGGCTGCGACATCAGACCTCTTTAGATTGATGCGGGGATAATCCGGGAAAAACTGGAGCGGGCGAAGGGAATCGAACCCTCGTATGCAGCTTGGGAAGCTGCCGTTCTACCATTGAACTACGCCCGCGCAGACCTGACCTTAGCCATACCCGGCGCGCAGCCGCAAGGTGGTTCCGACCGCAGAATTCGGGTGGCAGGCGACGTTGAAAAGAGCAAGATTCTCCAAGTTCGGCTTATGAGGTTGTGAGAGCTTGGGGCGCAGAATGACAGCCGGTCTTGCATTGTTCGACACCGACATCGGGCGTTGCGGCATCGCGTGGGGCGACCACGGCCTGCTGGGCGTGCAGTTGCCCGAAGCCACCGAAGCCCGGACGCTGTCGCGTCTCGCGCAGAAGGCCCCCGGGGCACGGGAAGTCGCCATGCCGGACCATGTCCGGCAGGCCTGCGACGCCATGGCCGAACTGCTGCGCGGCGCGGCCAGGGATCTGACGTTCGTCGCGGTCGATATGGAGCAGGTGCCAGCATTTAACCGCAGCGTCTACGACATTGCCCGCACCATCGCGCCCGGCGAAACGCTGACCTACGGCGACATCGCCACGCGGCTCGGCGACAAGCTGCTGTCCCGCGCGGTCGGCAAGGCGCTGGGCGAAAACCCGTTCCCCATCGTCATCCCCTGCCACCGGGTGCTGGCCGCGAACGGCAAGACCGGTGGCTTTTCCGCAAATGGCGGCGTCGCCACCAAATTCCGGATGCTCGCCATCGAGCGAGCCCGGATCGCGAGCCACGCATCTGAGGACGCCCCGATGCTATTCGATCCCGGCCTGTCGATTGCTCCGCAACGGCGGCGGCGATAGACTTCGATCATGCAGATCAAGCCGTTGCTTAAGAGCGAAGCGCTCTCCGTGATCGCATACCGGTGCTCGATGGGGCCGGACGACAAGCCGTTCCTTGAGCAACACGCGTGTCATTCGCTGTCTTACGTCCGCAAGGGCAGCTTCGGCTACGACACCCGTGGGCGCGTTCACGAGCTGGTAGCCGGATCGGTGATGGTTGGCCACGCCGGCGACGAATACACCTGCTCCCATGACCACCATATCTGCGGCGACGAATGTCTGTCGTTCCAGCTTTCGCCCGCGTTTGCCGACGGCATGGGCCTGCGCAGGGATGCTCTGCGCATCGGCTGTGCACCGCCGCTGCCTGGACTGATGGTCTACGGCGAACTGGCGGAAGCCGCCGGGCGCGGCGATAGCGACATCGGGATCGACGAAGCCGCAATGCTGTTCGTGAACCGCTTCATCGAAACGACATCGGACAAAACAACGAAGAGACAAGATGTCACCGTGCGCGACCGCCGCCGCGCCGTCGAAAGCGCGCTGTGGATCGATGCCCATGCCGACAGCGAGATCGATCTCGACATCACCGCGAAGACAGCTGGCGTCAGTTCGTTTCATTTCCTGCGACTTTTCTCCAGCGTGCTGGGCGTGACGCCGCACCAATATCTGGTCCGCTCGCGGTTGCGCCATGCCGCTCGGCTCCTTGCCGACGATGCGCGATCGATCACCTCGATTGCCTTGGACGTGGGATTCGGCGACCTGTCAAATTTCGTGCGGACATTTCATCGCGCGGCAGGCGTCTCTCCGCGAGGCTTCCGCAATGCCGCGCGCGGCGACCGCAAGATTCTCCAAGAACAGTTGTCGGCAGCCTCACTAGGATGATCTCCATACTCTCAAGGAGATCATCATGTACGATCATATCGGACTGAAAGTCAGAGACCTCGACGCCAGCGTGCGATTCTATACAGCGGCGCTTGCGCCCCTCGGCCATGTGCTGTGTTCGCGCGACGACACCGGCGCGGGATTGGGGCCGAAGGATGCACCGGCGCTGTGGCTGCATCTGTCGAAAGTGCCGGAAGGCGCCGGCGCACATGTTGCGTTCCGCGCCAACGATCACGATGCCATCAAGGCATTTCACGCAGCCGGCCTCAAGGCTGGTGGCCGCGACAATGGCGGCGCGGGACCGCGCAAGGATTACAGTCCGACTTATTATGCCGCCTTCCTGATCGATCCGGACGGCAACAACGTCGAAGCCGTTTGCATCTGACGCGCGACAAACGAAATCGCGCCACAGATCAGCACGCAAATCGCCGAAGTTGTTATCGAAGTGAAGCGCACGCGCGGTGTTTGAGTTCGCCGAACGTGCTGCTTTCATTTTGAGCAAGCGACGAAATGAACAACCGCGCCCGATCTCCCGTTCAGGACGGCAAAATCGCTTGGAACAAAATGCGATGCCAACACATCGCTCGCATTTATTGAGCAAATTTGAATCACTCTCGCGGCTTTAACCTTACCAAACCTTACAAGTGGACGGTTCAACAATTCCACATTTGCGGCCGTGCCCTGACGCTAAGACTTTCGCCTCTGGGGAAACGGAGATGATTCATGCAGAACTTGAAACCGGCGGAATTGGATACGATCGCGACGTTCGGTCAGCGCAAGGTCGCACCACGCGTCTGTATCGTTGACGAAAAGCGGCATATCCGTACGTTCCTGAACGAAGCTCTCGAAGAACTCGGCTTCATCGCCTGCGAATGCGCGACAGCCGGCGAGCTTCCGATGCTGCTCGATCTGCAATTGCCGGATCTTGTCGTGCTCGGAATGCCGCGTGATGGCACCGAAACGGGACATATTCTGAAAACTCTCGTCAGGCGGCAGTTCCACGGCAAGGTTCTGCTGATCGGCCCGCGGGATTCGATTATCGTGAACGCGGTGCGGCAACTTGGAGAGGAATTTGGAATCCAGATGCTGCCGCCGCTTGCCACCCCGTTCAGCGCGGACGGCCTGCGCGCCAGCGTCGCCATGCTGCTTCCGGCGAAGGCGCCGCCGAGTCCTCCTGTCGATGTGGCGGAAGCGCTCAAAGCTGACTGGCTCGAGCTGTGGTATCAGCAGAAGATCGATGCACATACGCTCGCGCCGCGCGGTGCGGAAGCGCTGATCCGCCTGCGCCATCCGGCATGGGGCGTGGTGCCTCCCGCATCTTTTATTCCCGACGAAAAGGATCCGCAATTCAAGGGACTGTCGGAGTTCGTGATCAGCCGCGCGCTTGAGGACTGGCACTATTTCGTCGGCCAGTATGGCCCCGTCGACATCTCCATCAATCTGCCGATCGGCTTTCTCAAGGACCCCGCATCCGTCAGAGGGCTGTGCCGGCAGATTCCGGATCATCCGGCTTTCGGAGGGTTGATCGTCGAGATCAAGAGCAGCGACATCATCCAGAATCTCGATCTCGCTATCGACGTCGCCAAGCGCATGCGATTCCACAACATCGCCATCTCGATCGACGATGTCGGCACCGACTGGCCGTCATTTGCAGAACTGTCGAGTTTTCCATTCACCGAGATCAAGATCGACCGGGAATACATCACCGGCTGCGCCGACAACCGGCTACAGCAGACGGTTTGCCGCAGCATTCTCGAACTTGCAGACCATTATGGCGTTCGCACCGTCGCCAAGGGTGTGGAAACCCGATCGGATCTCGTCGCCACCCATGAAATGGGATTTGATCTTGTGCAGGGCTATCTGTTCGGAAAGCCGGCCAACGCAAAAAAATTCGCCCGCGCCACACTGGCTCGCCCGGTCACGGCGCATGCTTGACCGCCCCGCTCACGCTGCAGCGGCTGGTATGCCTCGCGGCCCCCAGTTGGTGAAGCGCACCGCCGCGGCGGCAAGACCGCCGAGCAAGATCATCGAGGCCGCCGCCAGCCAGAAGAAATGCGTACCGGTGGCGCCTTGCGCCATCAGCCACCAGCCGCCCACCACGACGAAGGCCAGCCTCGCCGTCTGCGCCAGTACAGGCCCCAGCACTTTCGCGGCGCCCTGCGAGGAGAAGTAGAGCGAGATCGAAAGGCCGACAAACGCAAAGAAGGGCGCGGCGGTCGAAAGATACTGCCGGCTCGCGGCGCGGACAGCGGCGTTGTCGGTAAAAAGATTGACCCAGATATCCGGAAAGACCGCGAAGAAGCCGCCGAATACGCCGACCATCGCGAACGAGACGCCTCCCGCAGTCCATGCGATGCGTCGCGCCCGCGCAATACGTCCGGCGCCGATCGCCATGCCGATCATCGGCACCGACGCAATACCGACGGCGAACGCCAGCGACGTCAACATGAACTCGAGCCGCGCGCCAATACCGTAACCCGCCAGCACTTCGGTGCCGAAATTCGCCAGCAAGTGCGTGAAGATCGTCACCGTCAGGACGACTTGTAGCGGCGAGAAGCAGGCCACCGCCCCGACCTTCAGGATGTCGTAGAACATGGCGCGCTGAAACCGGAAGCCTTTGAACTTCAGTTTCACGCGGCTGCGGCCGGACAGCAGATACCACCCCATGATGATGACGCCGATCGAGAACGCGATCAGCGTGCCGGCAGCGACGCCGCGCATGCCGAATTGCGGCACCGGCCCGAAGCCCAGGCCGAGAACGCCTCCGAGCAAAACCTGAAACAGCGCGGAATTGAGAATGATCGCCGATGGCAGCCGCATGTTGCCGGTGCCGCGGATCAGCGCTGCCAGTGTGTTCATGATCCAGGGGATGACCGCGCCGGCAAAGAATATCTGCGAATAGCCGATGGCCTCGCTCAGCACGCGGCCCTGTCCGCCGAGGGTCGCCAGCAGGAACGGTCCGAACACCAGCATCAGGGTCATGAACACCAGCCCGAAGCACAGGCCGATCATCAGCGCGTGGAGCGCCAAGGTGGATGCGCGCGCAGTGTCGTTGGCGCCCAATGCGCGCGCAATCGCCGAGGCGACACCCCCGCCCATCGCGCCACCGGACATGGTCATCATCAGGATCACAAGCGGAAACACCAGCGCCATCGCCGCCAGCGGCTCCACGCCGAGGCGGCCGATATACGATGTCTCTGCAATGGCGACGCAGGTGCCTGCGGTCAGCGCGACGACATTGGGCGCCGCCAGTTTCAGCAGCGTCGACAGGATGGGACCATCGAGCAGCGGATTCCTGATCGGATCTTTGGCCGGCGGCTGCGGCGGCTTCTGGTCCGCCTGCACCACAGGAATTTCGGCAACTCCGAGTTCGGACATTCGCTCCCCCGGGCGGCTATGCTCTTGTGTGAGAGCGCGCCGCCCCGTTAAAAATCCATAACAGCAAACCTTCGCGCCACAAGGCATGTACCGCGCATGGCGCCTATCCAGCCCAAAAAGCTGCGGTTTACGCAGAAGCCAGCAGATCCCCGGCTTCGGTCATTGTCAGTGGCCGGTCGCCCAGCAGCCGGTCAGCAATCGCATCGCCACGCCCGTCCGACAGAACGGCAAACGGATCTTGCGCCGTGAGGCGATGATCGACCACAAGTCGCGACAACAACAGCCGGCGAGCATCACCGCGCATGGCATGGATGCGGCTGCCTTCCCACGCAAAGGTGACGGCGCTGGCGACGTGATACAGCGCGCTGGTGGCACGGCGGGCCTCGGCCTCATTCTCGGATTTGGCCGCAACATCGCGCGCAAAGCCGATGGCCTTGTCGGTCAGGCCGTGAAGACGATCGCGCCAGCGTTGCGGAACACCCGCGACATCATCGATCCGTGCATGCAGGTCGGCGCCCAGCGCGGCCTCCGCGCCGTGGCGACCGACTGCGCGCTTCAACGTGTCGAGCGCGACGATGTTGCCGGTGCCTTCCCAGATCGACCCGAGATGCGCGTCGCGCAGCAGTCTCGGTGTGGCAAACTCCTCGACATAACCGATGCCGCCGCGCATCTCGAGCGCGTCGCCGCAGACCTTGCGCGCATCCCGCGTTGCGCGATATTTCAGCGTCGGTGTCAACACGCGCAGCAGCGCCGCCGCGTCCTGACTCCCGGCCTCGGCGCGATCCAGCGCGTCCGCTGTGACGAAACTCATCGACACCGCCTGTTCGGTCGCCAGCATGATCTTCATCAGTTGCCGCCGCGCCAGCGGCATATCAACGATGCGACGGCCGAACACCACGCGGTTGCTCGCCACCGTGTTCGCATCGTGATGCGCACGGCGCATCAGCGCCGCCGATTTGACGCCGTTGGACAGCCGCGACCAGTTCACCATCTCGGCCATCTGCACAAAGCCGCGATCGAGCCGCCCCACGGCGTAGGCGATCGCGCCTTCCAGTTTGATCTCGCCCGACGCCATGGAACGGGTACCGAGTTTGTCCTTGAGACGCACGATGCGATAGTGATTGGGCGATCCATCGTCGAGCCGCCGCGGCATCAGGAACAACCCCACACCCTGCGTGCCACCGACCGCACCCTCCGGCCGCGCCAGCAACATCACGACTTCCGCATCCGCATTGGAGCAGAACCATTTCTCGCCATGCAGCCGCCAGTGATGGCCTTCCTGGACGGCTCTGGTAGTCAGCTTGCCGACATCGGAACCGCCCTCTTTTTCCGTCATGAACTGCCCGCCCTGTGTGAGCTTCGCCATGTCGGTCTGCGTCAGGCCATCCAGATATTTTGCCTTCAATGTCTCGTCGCCGAAACGCGACAACAGCCGTGCTGCGCCATCGGTGACGTTGATCGGACAACCAAGCCCGAACTCCGCCTGATTAAACAGAAACGTGAAGGCATGCTTGGCTACCGCCGGATAGGTATCGGCCCAGCCGAGAATGCCCTTGCGATGCGACATCGCGTGGATTCCGAATTCACCATAGGCCGCGCGTTCAAGCTCGCGATACGCGGGATGATATTCGATCCATTGCCGGTCGTTGCCGAAACGATCCCGCTGATGCAGTACCGGCCCGTGCCTGTCGGCAAGACGCGCGCAATCATCGAGATGACCGCCGGCCAGCGCACCGAGCCGATCGAGATGCGGCTCGATATGTTGAAACAGCGCAGCGGGAAGATGGACGCGCAGCAGGTCGGCGAGGATTGGATCGGCGCGATAGAAATTCATGCCCGACGTATCGGGTGCGATCAGGCCGAACTCAGATGTCAGCGCGGAAGCAGGCGCGCCCAGAGGCTTCGCTGCAGCGGTCATGGCGTTCTCCCGAACGGTCCTTGTTTTCAGGAATGATCCGGCATTTGGTGCGCAACGGCAAGCGGCCCCGAGGACTCCGATGGCATGGGAGACCAGTGCCGCGTGAAGATATAATCCGCAGAGCGAAATGAACTCTAAAACCTGGCGCGAAAGTGCTCAGGTACGAAAGTGCTTCGACAGCTTGAGGCCCTGGCCCTGATAGTTCGATGCAATCTTCTGACCATACAGCGCGGCGGGACGCGACAGCATCTTTTCATAAACCAGACGTCCGACAATCTGGCCGTGTTCGAGAATGAACGGCACTTCACGCGAGCGCACTTCCAGCACTGCGCGCGAGCCCTGCCCGCCCGCGCCGGCATAGCCAAAGCCGGGATCGAAGAAGCCCGCATAGTGAACGCGGAATTCGCCCACCAGCGGATCGAACGGCACCATCTCCGCTGCGAAGTCCGGCGGCACCTGCACCGCTTCTTTTGAGGCCAGAATATAGAACTCGCCGGGATCGAGGATCAGGCTGCGGTCCGGTCGCGCCCGGATCGGCTCCCAGAACTCGCCGACCGTATATCCGGAACGGCGATCGACATCGACCACGCCGGTATGACGCTTGGCACGATAGCCGACAAATCCGTCGGAGCCTTCGCCGCTGAGATCAACGCTGAGCGCCACGCCACCGGCGAGATCGGCCTCGTCGCTGTCCACCAGCCGCTCGGCCGCATGCAACGCTTGCAGTTCATCGGCATTGAGCAGCGGATGTCCGGTGCGGAAACGGATCTGCGACAGCCTCGATCCTTCACGCAGCAGCACAGGAAATGTCTTGGGACTGATCTCGGCATAGAGCGGGCCGTGATAGCCAGGCGCGATCATATCGAAGCGGCGTGTGCCGTCGGCGATTACGCGGGTAAACACGTCGAGCCGCCCGGTGGAGCTTTTCGGATTTGCCGCAGCCTGAATCGAAGGCGGCAGCGCGAGACTTTCCAGCAGCGGCACGATGTAAACGCAGTTGGTTTCCAGAACTGCGCCATCGGACAGATCGATCTCGTGCAGCTTCAGTTCGTCGATACGCTGCGCCACCGTGATGTCCGGTCCCGGCAGGAAACTGGCGCGCACCCGGAATGCCACCTCGCCAAGACGCAGATCGAGGCTGGCCGGCTGGATCTGGCTCTCGACGAAAGGATATTCCGGAAGGATCAGGCCGGCGTCGGCCATCGCCGCGATCATGCGGTCGGGCAAAATTCCAGTCGCGCCGGGGGGCAGAGTGAAAGGCACGTGGGTGTCCTCGGTCGCCGGCTAATCCAGCAAAATGTGCATTTTACCGGTTATCCGATGGGGCGCTTGACGGAAAGACCATGCGGGATTAAGCCTACCACTTATCCCGTGGTCATTTGAGCCGGCCGGCTTGCAGCCACGTTAAATAACTCGCTAAACAGGCCGGGGACAGTGTGATCCCGGCTTGTGGAAATATTTTCCAGGCCGGTTTTTTGTGACCATCGCGAGGTGGTCACGATGGAGTGCACATGTCCGAGATCAAAACACCTGCGGCCAAGCCGCCATCTTCCACCCGCAACTATCGCCCCGAAACCCGCCTCGTGCATTCCGGCACGCTGCGCTCGCAATATGGCGAAACCTCCGAAGCACTGTTCCTGACGCAGGGGTTTGTCTACGACACCGCCGAGCAATGCGAAGCCCGCTTTACCGGCGCCGATCCCGGCTTTCTCTATTCACGATTTTCCAATCCGACGGTCGCGATGTTCGAACAGCGGATGGTCGAACTCGAAGGCGCGGAAGCTGCCCGCGCCACGGCCACCGGCATGGCCGCTGTCACCACCGCGATCCTCGCGCCGCTTAAATTCGGTGATCACGTTGTCGCGGCCAAGGCGCTGTTCGGCTCGTGCCGTTATGTCGTGGAAGATCTGCTGCCGCGCTACGGAATTGAATCCACGCTGGTTGATGGCCATGACCTCGACCAGTGGCAGAAGGCGATGCGGCCAAACACCAAGTCGTGCTTCCTCGAAAGCCCGACCAATCCGACCCTCGACGTGGTCGACATCGCAGCCGTGGCCGAGATCGCCCATCGCGGCGGCGCGCGCCTGATCGTGGACAACGTGTTCGCGACGCCGATCTGGCAGAGCCCGCTCGCGCTCGGCGCGGATGTCGTGGTCTATTCGGCGACCAAGCACATCGACGGTCAGGGCCGCTGTCTCGGCGGCATCATCCTCTCGTCGGAAGCCTTCATTCAGGAACACATCCATACGTTCCTGCGCCAGACCGGACCCGCGATGTCGCCGTTCAACGCCTGGGTGCTGCTGAAAGGACTTGAGACACTGAGCATTCGGGTCAAGGCGCAGACCGAAACCGCCGGCGCGATCGCCGATGTTCTCGCGAAGCACCCCAAGATATCGCGGCTGATCTATCCGGGCCGCGCCGATCATCCGCAGGCCGCCATCGTGAAGAAACAGATGCGCGCCGGATCGACGCTGATCGGTTTTGAGATCAAGGGCGGCAAGGCCGCGGCCTTCCGCACGCTGAATGCGTTGAAGCTTGCGCGGATTTCCAACAACCTCGGCGATTCCAAGAGCATCGTCACGCACCCGGCGACCACGACGCATCAGCGCCTGACGCCGGAGGCGCGCGCCGAACTCGGCATCAGTGAAGGCTTCATCCGCTTCTCGGCAGGGCTCGAGCATCAGGACGATCTGATCGAGGATCTGACGGCGGCGCTTGAGAAGGCGTGAGGTTTTCTTGCCTCACCCTGAGGAGCCGGAGCGAAGCGAAGGCCTCGAAGAGCGACGGCGTCTCGCCTTCCACTCCGTCATCTTTCGAGGCTCGCAAGAGATCGCGTCTCAGGATGACGATATCGCCGCTCACATCGGCCGGTAGGTCATGACGTTGCCCGGCACGTCGACGCCTGCCTTTACCTGACCGACCGACTTGATGATGGTGTCGCCGAGCAACTGGGCGAAACAGGCATAGCCCCAGTCGTTCATATGCAGGCCGTCACCGATCACAAACTTCTCGAATGGCATTTTCTCGTCCTCATGCCATTGCCGCATGACTTCGAAGCGAGGGAACAGCGCCACGTTCTTGAGCTTCGCGACCTCACCGATCAGCTTCACCATCTTGCTGGCGTTTTCGGTCTTCGAGGCGACGGCGGGCACATACTGCGGATCGATCAGCACAACGTCGATGCCGCGGGCCTGAAGGCGCGCGATGCCGTCCTCCACCAGCGCAGCCGTCGCTGCGACATCGCTGACGCTTCCCTTGACCACCGTGTTGGTGCCGAGCTGCCAGATCACGAGATCAGGATCGGCGGCGAGCACGGCGGCGTCGAACCGCTTCATCATCTCGGGTGCATCCTGCCCGCCCATGCCGCGATTGATGATGCTGATGTCGGCGGTCGGAAACTTGCGGCGCAACTGGTCCGCGAGGCGGTTCGGATAGGTATAGGCCGGCGACGACGTGCCGTAGCCGACCGTGGTCGACGATCCAAACGCGACGATAGTGACCGGCTCGCCCGCCGCGATCCGCCGCGCGACGCGCGGCAGCGAACCTGGAACATCCTTGATCCCCTTGGCGGGCAGGCACGGCACGCGGGTGAGAATGTCTCCCGCCGCACTGGCCGCGCTCTTGGCGGCTTCAATGGCTTTGGTGGCAAGCCCCTTTTGCGCAGGCACGTCGGATTTTGCCGCTGCAGCGGGGGGCACGGCCTGTGCGACGGCGGGGCGCGCGGACGGCCATCCGCACAGTGTTGCCGCGGCCATGACGGCAACCGCAAAACGACAATCAAAACGCATCAACGTTGAATCCTGAACTCCGCTGGATTGAGACGCGACGCCTCGACGATCAGCGCCGAAAGTGAGCGGCCGATACAATCGTGAACGCGCTTTGCCATTCCATATCCATGCGCCGAACCGAACAGGTCGAAATCGCCGACATCGTTCCAGTGCCGCATGATCGAGAAACGGTCGAACATCGGAATCTGGTGATCCTGAGCGACGACGCGGATCGTGTCATTGTAGGGCGAGACGGCAAGCATCGTCTCCATACGTGGGTTGTATTGAAGATTCATCAAGAGCACATCGGCGCCGGACTTTTGCAATGCACCCACGCCACCGTCGAGCGCGCTGCGAAAATCGTCAGGATCGACGGACTTGATGGCGTCAACGGTGCCGGTCTGCCAGATGACCAGATCCGGCTTCCGGTCAGCCGGCAGTTTCTCGACCAGGTCACCAAAGTTCGCCGCCGCTTCGACGGCGGTTTTCTTGCTCCGCAGATCGGTCCTTACACTGACCGCCACGCCGGGGAATGTCTCCCGCAGCGCCGTCTCAAGCCGTGCCGGATAGGAAGTGCTTGCGCCGTCGGGACCGGCAAGCGCGGAAGAGCCGCTGCCGATGACGAGAATATCCAGTTTCTTCTTTGTCTTGACCGCCTCGGCCACCTTGGGAAGCGCGTTCTCCGTCGCCAGAAGATAAGCCGGCACAGCGCAGCCGGGACCGTCCTCCGCACGCGCGAAAGAGCCGATCAACACACCCGCGACTATCCCTGCAACCAGCAACACTCTCATGACCCGCCTCCGGCGAGGTCGGCATCGGCGTCGGCGCTTTTCGCGCGCTTGTCACCCTTGCCGACTTCGGTCTTGTACCATGAAAATACCCATGCAGCGGCGGACATAATAACGATGCCCGCGACGCTGACGAAGAAATGCATCCATGCGCCGCCGGATACTTCCGCCAGAACGAAATGCCCTGCGAACGCCAGGAAGACGCCGAGACAGAATATCTCGAGCGAGTGCTGGCCGCACCGGATCACCGGACGCAGCCAGGGCGATTTCAGACCCGGCCAGTCCTTCGGAAGAACACGAACGGTGATCGCCGCCAGCGCCAGAAAATGCGCGAAGCGAAGCACATCGAGATCGGTCTTGTTGATCGGATACATCCAGCTTTCCAGCCAGCGTGGCATGAACACATTGAGCTGCGGCACATGCCAGGTCAGCGTGACAGCGAACGCAAACACCAGATAGGCAATGCAAAGCCATAGCGTAATGGGCGAAGCGAGAATGCGGGTCATGCGCTTCGCGCCGCCGAGCGCGCACCATGCTCCAAACACGAACAGCAACTGCCAGGCGAATGGATTGAAAGCCCAGAACCCGTTTGGATAGGCCGGCAGGTACCAGTCGAATTCCCATGTCAGCGCGTAGAGCAGGACTGACAGCCCCAGCGCGATATCGGCCTTGCGCTGCATCAGCCAGATGATCCCCGGCAGAAAGATCATCAGCACGATGTAGAGCGGCAGCACGTCCATGTTGACGGGCCGGAATTTCAAGAGCAGCGCCTGCACGATCGTGACATCGGGCTGCTTGAGAAAATCAAGGATGCCCATTTCCTCGGCATAGAGCGGATTGTCGAACCGCGTCGCGATATAGGAAATTTCCGCCAGATAGATCGTGAACAGGAAAACGTGCGCCACATAGATCTGCCAGACACGCTTGAAGATGCGCGCGCTCGCAACCACGAAACCGCGATCCAGCATCGCGCGGCCATAGACAAACGCGGCCGTGTAGCCGGAGATGAAAATGAAAATCTCGGTCGCGTCGCTGAAACCGTAGTTGCGGATAGTGAACCAGGTCAGGATGTTCGGCGGCAGATGATCGACGAAGATCAGCCAGAGTGCCATGCCGCGAAACAAATCAAGACGCAATTCACGCTCGCCCGCGGCAACGGGAAGCGCGACCGCCTTGGCGGCCGCCGCGGCCGCGGTCACCTGATCGGTCATTTCAGTCGTTACCAACGTCATTTCATTCCCGGCCAGTTCGAAACTGGCGAATATACCCACTCGTTTTAGGGAAGATCGCGGCGACCGGCAAATGAACGGCATTCCAGGAGACAGCCGCGCCGGATAACCGATAAAACGGTATGGAACGATGGTCGTTCCGGTGCGTATGCCGCGTCGTAGATGACCTGGACGGGCCACTCGAAACCCCGATAACAGTGCCTAGCTGACGGAAAGGTCTGTTATCATCCGACTCGAACTGGACGGACCCCATGTATCGCGCCGTAACTCGCCAGATAGAAGTCATCGTCGAACCGAATTTCCTCCCGGAGCGTTCCTCTCCGGAAGACGGTCGGTTTTTCTGGGCCTACACGATTGCTATCGTCAATGCCGGAACCGAAACCGTCCAGCTTAAAACCAGGCACTGGATCATCACCGATGGAACCGGCCGGAGCCAGGAGGTACACGGCGAAGGCGTAGTCGGAGAACAGCCCGTGCTGGAGCCCGGCGAGCGGTTTGAATACACCAGCGGCGTGCCGCTTCAGACACCATCCGGATTCATGTCGGGCAGCTATCAGATGGAGACGGAGGACGGCGAGCCGTTCGACATCGACATCCCCGCCTTCTCGCTCGACAGTCCCGACTCCAAGCGAACGCTGAATTAATTATCAGACGCTCCTTGTTCGGTCGCCGGAACGACGCCCGCTTCATCCGGCGTGAACTCATAAACCGAGCTACAGAACTCGCAGGTCACGACCACCTTGCCGTTCTCGACCATCTCGGCGCGATCTTTCGGATCGAAACTTGCGAGCATCCCCGCCACCGCGTCGCGCGAACACGAACACCGCGCATGCATCACCTGCGTCGAAAACACCCGCACGCCTCGCTCGTGAAACAGCCGGAACAGCAGCCTCTCGCCGGACAGATCCGGATCGATCAATTCGACATCCTCGATGGTGCCGAACAGCGCGCGGCTTTCGGCCCAGGCGTCGTCGTCCGGAATCTCGTGCACAACAGCGCCTTCCGGCGCATCGCCGGGATGCAGATCGGGCTGACGCGCGCGCTCCGGCGCCTTGGGCAAAAACTGCATCAGCATGCCGCCGCCGCGCCACCGATGCTTGGGACCACCGCCGCCGCCGCGAAATTCCTCGCCAACCGCCAGCCGCACCCGCGTCGGGATTTGCTCGGAGCGCAGGAAGTATTCATGCGCGGCGTCTTCCAGATTGCCCCCCTCCAGCGCGACGAGGCCCTGATAGCGGCTCATGTCGGCGCCCTGATCGATGGTCATGGCGAGATGCCCGAGACCGAGCAATGCCGCGGAGTCCTGCCCCGCCTCAAGCCGGCTTGCATCGAAACGCGCGTAGGCGCGCAACCGGTCCGGCGCGTGGAAATCGACCACGATCAGCGACACCGGCCCGTCGGTCTGGGTTTGCAGGATGAAGCGGCCATCGAATTTCAGCGTCGAGCCGAGCAACGTCGTCAGCACAATGGCTTCGCCGAGCAGCTTGCCGACGGGGGCGGGATAATCGTGCTTGGTCAGAATCTCGTCGAGCGCGGGGCCCATCTTCGTCAGTCGGCCGCGCACGTCGAGCGCACTGACCTCGAAGGGCAGCACGGCATCGTCCACCGGCGTTGCGGACGGGGCGCGAATTTGGCTTTCAAGCGTCATGTCAGAGCATCTCGGATCGAAAGGACGTGAATTGAACGGCGAAATGCTCAAACCGCTTCCGGCCTGATTGTCATCCGCAGGGCAATGGTGGGTCTATGGCAGCGCCAGCCCAATATAGGCCGTTTGATCCGGCAGAAAAGGACCGGGTCGGGAACCGGATGACTCTGGAAGCTACCCGATCGCGTTCAGGCACCAGGCCAGAATGCCCTTTTGTGCATGCAGGCGATTTTCTGCTTCATCGAACACCACCGACTGCGGACCGTCGATCACCTCGTCGGTGACCTCCTCCCCGCGATGCGCCGGCAGGCAATGCATGAAGATGGCATCGGGGTTGGCCAGCGACATCAGCTTGCCGTTGACCTGATAGGGCTTCAGCAGGTTGTGGCGATGTTCGCCGTCCTTGTCGCCCATCGACACCCAGGTATCGGTGACAACGCAGTCTGCACCGCGCACCGCCTCGTCCGGCTTGGTGCCGAGCACGATCGGCGCCCCCGTGGCCTTGATCCAGTCCTTCAACAGCTTGTTGGGGGCCAGTTCCGGCGGCGTCGCGACGCGCAGATTGAACCCGAACCGCTCCGCCGCGTGCGCCCACGACGCCAGCACGTTGTTGTCGTCGCCGGTCCACGCCACCGTACGTCCCTTGATCGGGCCGCGATGCTCTTCGAAGGTCATGACATCCGCCATCACCTGGCAGGGATGCGAGCGGCGGGTGAGACCGTTGATGACCGGCACCGTGGCATGCGCGGCAAGTTCGGCCAGCGCCTCGTGATTGAGAATCCGGATCATGATGGCGTCGACAAAGCGCGACAGCACACGCGCGGTGTCGGCGATGGTCTCGCCACGTCCGAGCTGCATTTCCGCGCCGGTCAGCATAATGGCTTCGCCGCCGAGCTGGCGCATGCCGACATCGAACGACACGCGGGTGCGGGTCGAAGGCTTGTCGAAGATCATCGCCAGCGTCTTGCCGTCGAGCGGCTTGTCGGAGATATCGCCGGCCTTGCGCTTCTTCTTCATCGCCACGCTGGCATCGAGAATGGCGCGCAGCTCCTTGGTCGGAACATCGAACAGATCGAGAAAATGACGCGGAGACTTGCTCATCTTGCCGCCTCCCGCCGCGCAGGAATACGCGTCATCTTTGCGCAAACGCGCTCCAGCCGCGACACGGCATCCTCGATCTCGACTTCGGTCACGATCAGCGGCGGCAACAGCCGCACCACGTTCTCGCCCGCGCCGACGGTAAGCAGCTTTTCGTTGCGAAGCGCGGCGACAAGATCGCCGGCTGGCACCACCGCTTTCAGGCCGATCAGCAGACCGTCGCCCCGGACTTCTTCAACGACATCGGGATAGCGATCGACGATGGAGGCGAGCTTTTGTTTCAGCACCAGCGAGGCGCGCTGCACGTGCTCGAAGAATTTCGGTGCCAGCATCACATCAAGTGTGGCATTGCCCGCAGCGGCGGCAAGCAGATTGCCGCCGAAGGTCGAGCCATGAGTACCCGGCGTCATGCCGGCTGCGGCCGCGACGGTCGCAAGACACGCGCCCATCGGAAACCCGCCGCCCAGCGCTTTCGCCAGCGCCATGATGTCCGGCTCGACGCCGGTCTTTTCATAGGCGAACAGCGTGCCGGTGCGGCCCATGCCGGTCTGCACTTCATCGAACACCAGCACGAGCTTGTTGTCGTCGCACAACTGCCGCAGCGCGCGGAAGAACGCGGGCTCTGCCGCGCGCACGCCGCCTTCGCCCTGCCACGGCTCGATGATGATACCCGCCGTCTCCGGACCGATCGCCTTCTTCACGGCTTCGAGATCGCCGAGCGGCACCTGGTCGAAGCCTTCGACCCGCGGTCCGAAACCTTCGAGATATTTCTGCTGTCCGCCCGCGGCGAGCGTCGCCAGCGTGCGGCCGTGAAACGCGCCCTCAAATGTGATGAGCCGATAGCGTTCCGGTCTGCCGTTCACCGCCTGAAACTTGCGCGCCATCTTGATGGCGGCTTCCATGGCCTCCGCGCCGGAATTGCAGAAGAACGCCACGTCGGCAAAGCTCGCATCGCACAGCCGCGTCGCCAGCCGCTCGCCTTCCGGAATCGTGAACAGATTGGAGACATGCCACAGCTTGCCGGCCTGCTCCTGAATCGCCGCAACCAGATGCGGATGCGCATGGCCGAGCGCGTTCACCGCCACGCCGCTGGTGAAATCGAGATAGCGGTCGCCGTTGGTTGCGATCAGCCACGGGCCTTCGCCGCGCTCGAAAGCAACGTCGGCGCGGGCGAAAACCGGCAACATGTGAGAGTCGAGATGCGGCTTGGCAGTATGACTCATGGCGACCCGATCGATGGTAGGGGACCAACAGCCTTGCGAGCGCATACGCGCGTGTTGCTCAGTTGCCTGCCCCGGAAACGAAACGTGCCGCCCGAAAAGGCGGCACGCGGTGGTCATTCTATTGTGGGGTCCTGCGGTGTCAATCCACGCGGGCCATCGTTCGGATCGTTCCTCGGCGCGAATATCCCTGCCGCAACGGCATAATCCGGCCTTTTCAGAGCCATTCCGGCGGTCAGGCGGCCTGTCCGGAACAGAAAGACCGGCATTTTGACGCCGCACAATGATCGAATTTATTTGCTTTCTGATCAGAACATGTGGACGGCAAATGCCGACTCTTGCGCGTGAGTCACGCCATATTGTAGCATCCTTGGCGTTGGGTACGACATCTCGTGCGGCAGTTCTGATCCTCGATTGTCTTCTGTGCGGCGTAAACGCCCGGTCGCTTTTTATGCAACCGGCGAGGGCTAAGGGATTCTGCCGGCAGGGATTTTGAGAAGTTTGCAAGCGCGACGCCGGACCGGAAATGGCCGGTGCGAGATCAAAAGGAAGATTGCGATGACGGTAATGAGCTGGACCGACGATCGCGTTGAACAGTTGAAGAAGCTCTGGGAAGCCGGACTGTCGGCAAGCCAGATCGCCGCCGAACTCGGAAATATCACCCGGAACGCCGTGATCGGAAAGGTTCACCGGCTCGGCCTGTCGGGCCGCGCCAAGAGCCCATCCTCGGCGGCCCCGCGGCAGCGCAAGGTGCGCCCCGCGCAGCACATGATGCGGATCAACCGTCCGGTGTCGCGCGGCAACACCGCGCTCGCCCATGCCTTTGAAGTCGAAGCCGAACCAGATCCGATCGCCTTCGACAACGTGGTGCCGATGAGCCAGCGGCTGAGCCTGCTGGAACTGAACGAGAGCACCTGCCACTGGCCGGTCGGCGATCCCGGCAGTGCGGATTTCTTCTTCTGTGGCGGCAAGGCCCTCAACGCGCTTCCCTATTGCGCCCATCACTCGCGCATCGCTTACCAGCCGGCGAGCGATCGCCGCCGCGCCGCGCGGCCCAACACCAAATAGGCCAAACGCCAACGCCCAAATGACGGAAAAGCCCCATCGAAACGATGAGGCTTTTTTGTTGCGAACTTCGGCGCAAAAGGCGGTTTGGTGACCGTGCGGCCAAACTGCGGCCGCCGCTCTTTCCGCTTTATTCCTTCGCCGGGACCTTCTCACCGGCGGAGGGCTTTTCGGCCGCCTTCGCCGCCGGGAAGCACGCCGTGAATGTCGCGCCGTGACCGGGCATGCTTTCGATGAGAAGGCGGCCGCGATGGCGATTGAGGATGTGCTTGACCAGCGACAGGCCGAGACCCGTGCCGCCCTGCGCGCGGCTGTCGCCGACATCGACGCGATAGAACCGTTCGGTGAGGCGCGGCAAATGCTCCGGCGCGATGCCGGGACCAAAGTCGCGCACCGCGAGACGAACCTCGCCCCCGGCGTCGCCCGGCGCCGGCTCGCTCAGCGTCACCACCACGCGCCCGCCGGAAGCGCCGTACTTGAGTCCGTTCTCGATCAGGTTCTCCAGCAGCCGCAACAACTCTTCACTGTCGCCCGCGACATTGACTGCACCGTCCGGCAGTTCGACCTCGATGGCGACCTGACGCTCGCTTGCCAGCGGCTCCAGCCCGTCGACCACCTGACGCACCAGCGGCACCACGTCGACCATTTTTTCCGGACGAACATGGGCGCTGAGTTCGACCCGCGACAGCGACAACAGATCGTCGATCAGCCGCGCCATGCGAGTGGCCTGCGCATGCATGATGCCGAGAAAACGCTCGCGCGCCTTCGGATCGTCGCGCGCGGGGCCTTGCAGCGTGTCGATGAAGCCCGACAGCGCCGCCAGCGGCGTGCGCAGTTCATGGCTGGCATTGGCAACGAAATCCGCGCGCATTTCCTCGACCCGCCGCAGCGGCGTCTGATCATGGAACGTCATCAGGATGCAGTATTCACTGCCGCCGAACGCGGTCGGCAGCGACAGCGGCGTGACGATCAACTCCATCCAGCGGTCGATGGGAACATGGTCCACGTAACTCGCGCGCTGCGGCTCGCGGGTGGCGATGGCCTCGCGCAATGCCGCGATGATCTCGGGAGAGCGTAGCGCGAACAGCGCCAGTTCGTTCTTGCGCAGCGCCGGAGCCAGTTGCGAAGCGGCGACATTGAAATGCAGCACGCGCCCGGCGCGATCCAGCAGCACGGCTGCATCCGGCATGCCGCCGACCAGCGCCTGCACCACCGGCGTTTCCGCAGGACGCGCGCCGACCATGTCATCAGTTGCCGGAACGGACTGATGCAGATTCCACGGCACCAGCGCAGCACCGGCAATCGCGAGAAAGATCATCCCGGCCTGCGGCAAAGTCAGGCCGCCGAACATCATCGACGCCGCAAGACCCAGCGCCGTCGCGATCAGGATGATCGCCGATCGCCGCAGCCTGTCGGACCACGGCGCAAAACCTGAATTCGGAGACGTCATCGTCATGCGTCGTACCTGTTTCGCGCGCTTACCGCTTTCCGAAGTTCGCAGTCTGTTTCAGCACCACCGTTCACGAGATTCGGAAAGGGATACGCACCGATACAAAGCTGCACTAGGCGACCGGAGAGCGCGATCCCTGAGCGGATCCCTGCGTGCCGTTGGGCTTCGCCACATCGTCGAGCCGCTGCAAGGCCGCTGCGACCCGTTTCGCCCGGAGGCCGACAATAAGCTCGCGAAGCGAGAGCAAGATGACAGAAATAAAGAACGGGACGAGATAATAAAGCACCCGGAACAGCAGCATGCCCGCCAGCAGTTCCTCGCGGTCGAACTGAAACAAGCCCACCAGCATCGCGGCATCGAACACACCGAGACCGCCGGGCGAATGGCTGGCGAAGCCGAGCAGCGTCGCCGACACGAAGATCACCGCCACGACAACGAACCCGACATGAGGCTCATCGGGCACCAGAATGTACATCGCCAGCGCGCAGAAACCGAGATCGACGATGCCGATGACGATCTGCAGCAGCGTCAGCGGGCCGCCGGGAAGCGTGACGGTCCAGCTTCCGCGACCCACTTCGCGCGGCTTGGCCCAGACCCACATGACATAGGCCACAAGGCCGATGAGGATGCAGATCGCTGCAAGACGGTTGAGCCAGATCGGCAGCTTGTCGATGGAAGCAGCCGCCTCGGGATGATAGGCGACGCCGAGGCCGAGCACGGCGGCGTTGCCGAGCCAGAACGTCAGGCCGGCGAGAAAGCAGACCTTGGCGACATCCACCGCCGTCAGATTCCAGGCGGAGTAAATCCGGTAACGCACCACGCCGCCGGTAAAGACGCTGGCGCCGACGTTGTGTCCGATCGAATAGCTGGTGAAACCGGCGAAGGCGGCGATGCGGTACGGTACCTGGCCGCGGCCGATGGCGCGCAGCGCGAACAGGTCATAGAACGTCAGGGTGAAATAACCGGCGGCGACGCAAAGACCGGCAAGGAGGATGGTGCGGAACTCGGTTTCGCGCAACGCCTCGTAGAGGTCGTCAGTGTCGAGACCTTTCAGCATCTCATAGAGGATGAAGCAAGCGATGGCGATGATCGCGATGCTGATCAAAACACCTAGCTTGTGCAGGATTTGCTTCTCGCGCATGTACGCGATGGTCCCGCGTAGTGTCTCCAGCATCCAGACCTCAAAATTCGATCAACCACATCGTCCCCGGCGTTTGCTGTCCTAGCAGACCGCCGTGGCGACCGCGAGACCGGCTTGGCCGATTTGAGCCCCTTTATAAGGCGGAAGTCACGTTAAGAATTAAGTCCACCGCACCGCACACGCGTCATATCGATGTCACGCCGCAGCGACCTGCTCGCGCTGAAAGAATAACAGGTCCAGTTCGGTGGATGGCTGGCCGAGGCCAGTCAAAAGCACGTGCGCCTGACCGCGATGATGGGTTTGGTGATTGAACCAGTGCGCCAGCGCAGGGGCCAATTGCTGTACGAATTGCTCGGGGCTGGATACGCGCCGGTAGGAAATAGTGCCCGCAATACGCGTATCGTCGAGCCCATCGACATAAGCCACGATCCGGCCGTCCTCCGCGACACGCGCGGCGCGCAGCGCATCGAGCGTCTCGAACAGGATCGCGTCGAGCCGGGCCGGCGCCTCGCCTTCGCCCGTAAAGCGCTGCATCCAGATGCGATCGGTGACCAGCAGATGATTCAGCGTGCCATGGACCGACTTGAAGAAAGCGCCGCGGTCGGCCTTGTACTGGGTTTCATCGAGACCCGCCGCGGCATCATAAAGTCGGGCGTTTGCCCAAGAGTTATAGCGGGCCATCATCCTGAAATGCGAGGTCAGACCGCCTGCCATTACGCCTTGCTCGCCGACGCATGCCGCGAGACCACCAGATAGCGGAGCCATGACCCTACCGCACAGCCGGCAACATAGACCGCAAACATCACAAGACCGAGATCGAGCCAATAGCCCACGCGGCCAGGGGCAAGATGAAACACGGAGGCGAGGATCAGCGCCGCCACGAAGACCGCCACCTTTTGCATTGTGATGGCCGTCCAGCCCTGCCCGCGCTGAACCACGGCGATCCATCCCATGGCCAGGCCGATCAATCCCGCGCCCAGCAGCCAGCCCCAGTTGAATGTCGCGAGGTAGATCATGGAGTCCCGTCCTTATGATCCGATGCCGTCACCCTGAGGTGCCGGAGCGAAGCGAAGAGCGACGGCGCAACCACGCGCCATCCTTCGAGGCTCGCAAGAGCTCGCATCTCAGGATGACGCATCCGCCGACCGCATATCATGCTCATTTCACCACGAAATCGATACGCCGGTTCCTGGCCTTGCCCTCGTCGGTGTCATTGGCGGCGATAGGCTGCTCGCTGCCGTAACCCACCGCCTGCAGGCGTTCGATCGGCAGTCCGGCCTTGACCAGATAGTCCGCCACCGCCTGCGCGCGCTTCTCCGACAGCGTCTTGTTGGAATTGCTGTCGCCGTCGCTGTCGGTATGACCGGCGACCTCGATATTGGCATTCGGGCAGCGCAGCGCGGTTTCGATCAGCCGGTCGAGCAGGCCCATGGAATCCTGATCGATGGTTGCCTTGCCGGATTCGAACCTGATCCGCGCCTTGCCCAGCAGTTCGTAAAACAACTGCTGGCAGACGGTGGGATCGACACTGCTGGCGACCGGCTTCACCGAGACCTCGGCCTTGTTGGTCCAGCCCTGCGGCAACCGGCCGCCGAGACTGTCGCGAATCTGGTCCGCTGCGACAGCATAAAGTGCGTCGCCCGACAGTTTGACCTCGCGGTCCGAGATCACCAGCGAACCGGTCGAGACCCGCGACAGCGCGCCGAGCGCGGCCACGGCGGCATTGGTAAATCCCTGCGGCGCGCCAACGCTGGCCTTGAGATTGTCCACCAGCTTTTCGGAGAAGAACTTGCGGCCGACCGCCGCGACGATGGCCGCATGGACCGCGTTGTCCGGCACATATCCCGCGAGCGTCACGGTGTTCGCCACCGGATCCTTGGTGGCCTGGAAGATGTAGGGCGGCGCCTTGATGGCATTTTCCTTCACCGAATAACCTTCGGGCAAATTCCGCAGCGCCGCCAAAATCGCTTCGCGGCTGCCGATTTCCCGCGCCATGCCAGACAGGCTGACGCCGGTGTCGCTAAGCGTGATCTTGCCGTCCTTGAGCTTGCCGATCTGATCCACCAGCAGCAGCGCCGCGGTATCGAAGCGCGGCGGCGCGCCTCGCGCCATGCCCATACGATCCGACACTTCGGTGCCGCCGGCCACCGCGCGCGCGGCTTCCGCCAGCCGCGCCTTGCTGGCTGGCAGCGGCGCATTACCGCCAAGCGTGATCCGGACCACGTCGCGCTCCACCGACCAGACGAAGGGCTTGGCTTCCGCGACCAGACGGGTGTCGTCATTCAACAGCCGCACGCCGGAGACGGCCTCGACCTGCGCGGTGGCGCTGCGCCGGCCGTCTTCCGAAAAGGCCTCTGCCGAGAGGCCGACGTCGCGGCCGGCCACGGAGATACGGGTCTTGTCCAGAACGGTGTCCTTGAGCGCGGCGGTCGACCGCGCAGCTAGATCGGCCTCGAGCGGGGCGGTGCCGGTCCAGATCGCAGCGATCCAAAGAGCGCCCAGGGGAATCAACCCCGGCCACCATTTACGTGCCCAACCTGATATGCGGCTCATCCCGGACCTTCACTTGACAGAATGCTGACAAAACAAACCCTTGCACGGGTGTCAAACGCGAAATGGACAGAGGCATTGAACCGGAACATGCCGGGCGGAAAGCCCCGCCGAATGCTGTTTCAGCCATCCGGATAACCGTTTGTTCAACGGTTCCGGCCCAATCTGAAGGTTCCGGACAGCATGATCGGCCCCCGAACCATCGCCATGAAACAACTTCGCAATAACGTCATCCGCGTCGGCCTCGACGCGCTGTATTTCACCGGCGCGCATCATGTGCTGCGGCCGTGGCTTTCCGGCGTCGGCGCCATCTTCATGCTGCATCACGTTCGCCCGGCCCGCGACGATATGTTCCAGCCCAACCGGCATCTCGAAATCACGCCCGACTTCCTGCGCGCGGTGCTGGCGCATGTCCGCGCCCTCGATATCGATATTGTTTCGCTGGACGAAGCACAGCGCCGGATGAGCGAGCGCGATTTCGCGCGCCGCTTCGCCTGCTTCACCTTCGACGACGGTTATCGCGACAACCGCGACCATGCGCTGCCGTTGATGCGCGAACAGAACGCGCCGTTCACGGTCTATGTCGCCAGCGATTTCGCCGAAGGAACGGGACGACTCTGGTGGCTGGCGCTGGAGCGCGTGATCGCCCGCGCAGAGGCCCTCGAGATCGTGCGCGACGGCGCGAAGGTGCGGATCGAGGCGGGCGACGCGGCTGCCAAACAGGATGCCTTCAATCAGATCCAGGACTGGCTGCAGACATTGCCGGACGACACCGCCGTGCAGCGCGAAGTCAGCGCATTGTGCGCGCGCTACGGGATCGACGACGCGGCGATAGCACGCGAACTGTGCATGTCATGGGACGAGTTGCGCGGCTTCGCCGCCGATCCGCTGGTCACCATCGGCGCGCACACCATCAGCCACTGCAACCTGGCGCGGGAAAGCGATGCCGAGGCGCGGCGGCAGATGGGCGACAGCCGTTCGCGCATCGAGAACGAACTGCACATGCCCGCGCTGCATTTTGCCTATCCGTATGGCTATAAAGCTGCCGCCGCCGCGCGCGAATTCAAGTTGGCGCGTGGACTTGGATTCAAGACCGCGGTGACGACGCGCCCCGGCATGATCTTTCCGGAGAACGCCGCGCACATGACGGCGCTGCCGCGCATCTCGCTGAACGGCAATTACCAGACCGCGCGGTTCCTGTCGGTGCTGACCTCCGGCGCCGCCACCGCGATGTGGAACGGCTTCCGCCGGGTCGATGCGGCGTAGGACGAACTGCAAATTTCTTCGCAAGCAACGTCGCTGGAATCGTCATCCTGAGGTGCGCGCTCTTGCGAGCCTCGAAGGGCGACGGCACCTCAGGGTGACGGCAACCCCGTTTCAAACAGACGTCCGCATTCCCGCCATTCCTTGACTCAGGCTTTGCCGCAGGGGCTATATCGCCGCCAATCAACATTGGAGGCACCATGTTCAAGGATCTGTTTTCACTGAAAGGCCGCGTGGCACTCGTCACCGGCGGATCGCGCGGCATCGGCAAGATGATCGCGGCGGGATTTCTCGCGCAGGGCGCGGCGAAGGTCTACATCACCGCGCGCAAGGCCGGCCCCTGCGAGGAGACGGCGAAGGAACTGACCGCCGCCTATGACGGCGAGTGCATCGCGCTTCCCATCGACATGTCCACGGTGGAAGGCTGCAACAAACTCGCCGACGAGATCATCAAGCGCGAGCCGAAGCTCGACATCCTCGTCAACAACGCGGGCGCGGCATGGGGCGCGGCGTTCGATGAATTCCCGGAGGCCGGGTGGGACAAGGTGATGAATCTCAACGTCAAGTCACTGTTCTTCCTGACCAAGGCGCTGGCGAAGCCGCTACGCGCCGCCGCCACGAAGGCCAAGCCGGGCAAGGTCATCAACATCGCGTCGATCGACGGCCTGTCGGTCAATCCGCTGGAGACCTATTCCTATCAGGCGAGCAAGGCGGCGGTGATCCATCTGACCCGCCGCATGGCCGCGAAGCTCATCCAGGACAACATCAACGTCACGGCGATCTGCCCCGGCGCGTTCCAGTCCGACATGAACACGGCGGCGCGCGACCACGCCGACGCCGTCGCCAAGGCGATCCCGTCGAAGCGGATCGGCGAGCCGGAAGACATGGCCGGCATCGCGATCTATCTCGCCTCGCGCGCAGGCGATTATGTCGTCGGCAATGCGATCGCGGTGGACGGCGGCATCGTCTATGCCAATCTGAGCCTGCCCGTCGCAGGCGAATAACAAAGCCGCGGATGGCACCGACGGCGGATGCAAGACATCCGCCGTCGGTGCCTTTGCCCGTCGTGCAAGCGTGATGAATTATTCATCATTCTGGATTCGGAATCAGCGCGGGGCGGCTGCAAAAAACATCGGCTGAAAATAGCTAATTATTTGATTTCAAAAAATAATATGAACGTGGCGACGTCGCGTTCAGCGTTGTACACAATGGCATAGGCTTTGCACCTCTCTCCGATTAACGCGGGGAGATATCGATGCAGATCGCAAGCCTGCTTTCAGCCGAACCGGCACCGGTCGAGGTGACCTGGCCGAACACCGCTCTCGTCATCATCGACATGCAGCGCGACTTCCTCGAGCCGGGCGGCTTCGGCGAGACTCTCGGCAACGATGTCTCGCAACTGGCGAGCGCGGTGAAACCGTGCGGCGACGTGCTGGCGGCGTTTCGCAAGGCCGGACTGCTGGTGGTTCACACCCGCGAAGGCCACCTGCCCGATCTGTCTGACGCGCCGCCTGCCAAAATCGAGCGCGGCGCGCCGTCGCTGCGCATCGGCGATCCCGGCCCGATGGGACGCATTCTCATTCGCGGTGAAGCCGGCCACGACATCGTGCCAGCGCTCTATCCGGTCAAGGGCGAGATCGTGATCGACAAGCCGGGCAAGGGCGCGTTCTACGCCACCGAACTCGGCGACGTCCTGAAAAAACACGGCATCGAAAATCTTCTGGTGTGCGGCGTCACGACGGAAGTCTGCGTCAACACCACCGTGCGCGAGGCCAACGACCGCGGCTACCGCTGCATCGTGCTGGCCGATTGCTGCGCGTCGTACTTTCCAGAATTCCACGAGATGGGCCTGCGCATGATCAAGGCGCAGGGCGGCATCTTCGGCTGGGTCAGCAATTCCAAATCCGTTTTAGCAGCGATGAATTCCGAACCTTCAAAAATGATCGCATAGGGGCACCAGATGAGCACAGCAGCGACAACAACAACCAGCAAACCCGTTCTGTGGTCGCCGGGCGACTGGAACGCCTTCTTCGGCTTCGGCACCAATATCCTCGTCAACATGCTGACGCTAACGGCGCTGTTGCGCTTCGTGCTCAAGATGCCGGACTCGCTGGTGTTCGGCCGGATCCTGCCCGCACTCGGGCTGATGATGTTCCTCTCGACGATGTAC
Organism: Bradyrhizobium sp. G127; assembly: GCF_021502575.1. Classification (NCBI taxonomy): domain Bacteria; kingdom Pseudomonadati; phylum Pseudomonadota; class Alphaproteobacteria; order Hyphomicrobiales; family Nitrobacteraceae; genus Bradyrhizobium; species Bradyrhizobium sp. G127. Next base: position 122,005 of record NZ_JAKFGN010000003.1, on the reverse strand, counting down.
TACGCGTGGCTGGCCTACCGCCTCGCACAGAAGACAGGCCGCACCGACGTCTGCGCGCTGCCGTCCGGCGTCAGCGTACCGCATATGTTCATCGTCACCTTCGTCATCATGCTGCCGATCCTGCTCAAGACCAGCGATCCAATCAAGGCATGGGAAGCGGGTCTGACCTGGGTGTTCATCCAGAGCTTCATCCTGATGATCGGCGGCTTCATCGCTCCGGTGATCCAGCGCATCACGCCCCGCGCAGCGCTGCTCGGCACGCTGGCCGGCGTCTCGGTCGCCTTCATCTCGATGCGCCCCGCGTTCGAAATGTTCATGACGCCGGTGATCGGCCTCACCTGCTTCGCCATCATTCTCGCAAGCTGGTTCGGCGGCGTGAAATATCCGAAGGGCATTCCGGCGGGGCTGATCGCCATCGCGGTGGGCGCGATCATCGCCTGGGGATCGACCCTGTTCGGCCTCAGCATCGGCGGCATGAGCCTCGCCAAGCTGACCGGCTCGTTCAGCAACATCGGCTTCTCGCTGCCGATTCCGGCCATCGGCCATGTGTTCTCGGGCTTCGAGTTCATCGGCATCATCCTCGTCACCGCCATTCCGTTCGGTGTCTACGATCTGGTCGAGGCGATGGACAATGTGGAAAGCGCGGAAGCGGCCGGCGATCACTATCCGACCAACCGCGTGCTGACCGCCGACGGCGTGGTCAGTCTGATCGGCGCGCTGATGGGCAACCCCTTCATCAACGCGGTCTATATCGGTCATCCCGGCTGGAAGGCGATGGGGGGACGGATCGGCTATTCGGCTGCGACCGGCTTCATGGTGATCGTGCTGGCGTGGTTCGGCGTCATCTCGCTGCTGCTGAATCTCATTCCCGTCGTGGCGATCCTGCCGATCCTGCTCTACATCGGCATGCTGGTCGGCGCGCAGGCGTTCCAGACCACGCCGGCAAGTCACGCCCCCGCCATCGTGCTGGCGCTGACGCCGCATCTGGCGGCCTGGGGCAAGACGCTGGTGGACGGCGCGCTGACCGCAGCCGGCACCAGCGCCGCAGCCGTCGGCATGGACAAGCTCGGCGCCACCGGCGTGCTCTATCAGGGCCTCGAGATTCTCGGCGAGGGCTCCATTCTCTCCGGACTCGTGCTGGCCGCGATGGCGGTATTCGTGATCGAGCGCGACTTCGTCAAGGCGTCCGCCTTCGCCGCGGCCGGTGCGGTGCTGACCTTCTTCGGCTTCATGCACGGTCCGGCGGTGGGGATCGGGGTGACGCCCGGCGTGGCGCTGGCCTATGCGGTGGTGGCCGCGGGCTTCTTCGCCTATGCACGGTCGGGCGCGGTGATGCCGATGCCGAAGCCGACCGCGGTGCCTGCTGAATAGCTCCGGCAGATAGGTTATACATCAAGGTGCGCTGTGCTCGCAGGCACAGCGCGCCTTCTTGAACTGGAGAGACCGTGACCGAGACTGTTGCCGAGATCGTCGCCGCGCATCGCGCCGGGACAACTTCACCTGCCAAGACCGTTGCCCGCAGCTTCCGGCGCATCCGCGATCACGGCGATCCCGCCATCTTCATCAGTCTGCGCGAAGAATCCGAAGCCACCGCCGAAGCCGAGGCGCTGACAGCAAGGGGCGACACCTCGCTGCCGCTCTATGGTGTGCCGGTGGCGGTGAAGGACAATATCGACGTGGCGGGACTGGCCACGACCGCCGCCTGCCCCGCATTTTCCTACAACGCAAAGCAGGACGCCAACACCGTGGCGCGGCTGCGCGCCGCCGGCGCCATCGTGATCGGCAAGACCAACCTCGACCAGTTCGCCACCGGCCTCGTCGGCGTGCGCTCACCCTACGGCATTCCGAAAAATCCGGTGCGCAGCGATCTCGTCCCCGGCGGATCGAGTTCGGGATCGGCAGTCGCGGTTTCCGCCGGGCTGGTGCCGCTGTCGCTCGGCACCGACACCGCGGGCTCGGGACGCGTCCCGGCGATGCTCAACAACATCGTTGGCCTGAAACCTTCGCTGGGCCTGATGTCCACCTTCGGTGTGGTCCCGGCCTGCCGCACGCTCGACTGCGTCTCGATCTTCTCGCTCAACGTCGACGACGCCGTCACCGCGCTGAATGTCATGGCCGGGCTCGACGCCGCCGATCCGTTCTCGCGCGACCGCACCGTCGGCCCTCTGACGGAATTTCCCGCCGGGGTCAGGATCGGTGTTCCGCGCAAGGGCCAGCTGGTTTTCTTCGGCGACCGCGAATCGGAAAAATCCTATGGCGACGCCGTGGCCCGTCTCGTCGCGCTCGGCGCCACCATCGTCGAGATCAATCTCGAGCCGTTCTACGAGACCGCGCGGCTGCTGTACGAAGGACCGTGGGTGGCCGAGCGCTATCTGGTCATCCGCGACCTGCTGGCCTCCAATCCCGACGCGATCCATCCGGTGACGCGCGAGATCACCATCGCCGGGGCGCGACTGAGCGCTGCCGATACCTTTGCCGCGTTGTACCGGCTCGAAGGCCTGCGCTACACCGCGCGGCGCACATTCGAATCCATCGACGCGATGGTGCTGCCGACCGCGCCGACCGCTTACACCGTCGAACAGGTGCTGGCGAACCCGATCGAACTCAACAGCCGCAACGGCACCTACACCAATTTCGTCAACCTGCTCGATCTGTGCGGCCTCGCCGTTCCCGCCGCGATGCGCGCCGACGGCATTCCGTTCGGCATCACGCTGCTGGCGCCCGCGGGACATGACGCGCAGCTCGCCAGCATCGGCCGAGTGTTCCACGCCGACACGAAACTTGCGGTGGGCGCGAACGGCCTCAAGCAGCCGCCGCTGGCACCGCTCTCGAAAGCGCTCGCCGCCGACGAGGTCGCCATCGCTGTGGTCGGCGCGCACCTGTCGGGCATGGCGCTCAATCACGAACTGCTGGCGCTGGGCGGGCGGCTGATCGCGGCGGCGGACACTACGCCCGACTACAAGCTCTACGCATTGCGCGGCACCGTCCCGCCGAAACCGGGAATGCTGCGCGTCGAGGCCGGCGGCGCTGCCATCGCGGTGGAAGTCTGGGCGTTGCCGACAAAGGCATTCGGCGCATTCGTCGCCGCCGTTCCGTCGCCGCTGTCGATCGGCACGGTGCATCTCGCCGACGGCTCCAGCGTCAAGGGCTTTCTGGCCGAGGCCGCAGCGATCGACGGCGCGCGCGACATCACCCATTTCGGCGGCTGGCGCGCCTTCATGGCGGCACAGACCAAATCAGCGTAGCACGTCCCCCTCATCCTGAGGAGCGCGCTCTTGCGCGCGTCTCGAAGGATGAGGGCATGAGGCAAAGACCCGCCAAACCAGCTCATGGTTGGAGACGCGGGGCTGACGCTTCGCTCCTCACCATGAGGATTTCCGCTTTCGCGGGGACGACCGGACGAAAGATCACACCCGGCCTGCTGGAGTTACGAACTTACAGCTCGGCCCACTGCCGCAGCAGGTTGTGATAGACCGCCGTCAGTGAGACGATCGACTTGTGGCCGGGATGGTCGTTGGACAGCCGCATGATCGACATGTCGAGGTCGAACAGCATCGCCCGCTGGCCCTCATCGCGAATCATGCTTTGCGTCCAGAAGAACGACGCGATCCGCGCCCCGCGGGTGATCGGCGTCACGCGGTGCAGCGATGTCGACGGATAGACGATCATGTCGCCCGCCGGCAGCTTGACCGAGTGAGCGCCATAGGTGTCGTCGACGATCAGTTCGCCGCCGTCGTAATCCTCCGGCGACGAAATGAACAAGGTCGACGAGACGTCGGTGCGAATCCGCATTCCCATCCCGGGAATGCCGCGCACCGCATTGTCGACGTGGTTATCGAATTTCATTCCGGCATCGTAGCGGTTGAACATCGGCGGAAAGACCTGCTTCGGCAGCACGGCGGACATGAAGAGGCTCGAGCGCGCGAGCGCATCGATCACCATGTTGCTGAGTTCGCGGGTCTCCGGCGCTTCCTCGGGAAGCTGCAAGTTATGCTTCGCCTTTCCCGCCTGATGCCCCGCCGTGATATTGCCGTCCACCCACGCCGCGCGCTCCATCGCCTCGCGGCAGCGGGCGACCTGTTCGGGCGTCAGAACGTTGGGAACGTGAACCATCATGGCTTGGCACTCCTGGCGGATGGGCTGTGTGACAAAAAGATCGGCAGCGCGAACGGTTCATCCGATCGCGCCGCCGTAACATTCCGGAAACAAGGCGAGTTTAGCCGTTGCCCCGCGATCAGAACTTCGTCCGCAACGCCAGCGTCATGGTCCGGCCTGCGGCCGGCGTGGCCCAGTTCGTATAGGCGGAGTCGTAGTAGTACCTGTCGGCAATGTTGTAGATGTTGAACTGCAAGGTGGCATTCGGGGTCAGCCTGTAGCTGGCCATCGCATCGAAGCGCCACCAGTCGGGAACGCGCGTGGTGTTGTTGGTGTCACCCCACACGCCATCCATGTAGTAAGCGCCGCCGCCGATCGTAAAGTCCTGCGTGATCTTGTACGTCGTCCACAACGAGAAGGCGTTGTTCGGCGTCATGATGAGCTCTTTGCCGAGCTGCGCGGCCGTCGTCGTCGATACGATCTCGGACCTCAGGTGCGTATAGCTCGCCATGATCTCCCAGGCATCGGTAACCTTGCCTTGGGCACTCAGTTCGATGCCCTCAACCCGCGCCACGCCGTCAAGGATATTGACGGCGGTGTTGTCCGGGTTCGGCACGCGCATGTTGGTCTTCTCGGTGCGGAAGACTGCGGTGGCGAGACTGAGACGTCCGCCCAGCACATCGGCCTTGGCGCCGATTTCCGTGGTCTCGTTCGATTCCGGACTGAGATTGGCGTTCGCTGCCGACAGCGTCAGGAACTCAGCCGACGGATTGAACGATGTGCCATGCATCACGTAGATGCTGCTGTTCTCGGTCGGATGGAAGATACCGCCGACGCGATAGCTCCACATGTCGTCGGTTTGCGAAAAATTCAGCGGGTTGGGAGCCGCTGTCGTGGGCTGCGCCCTGGACGATGCCCGGTAGTTTTCAAACCGGACGCCGCCCATCACTTCGAACCAGCGGTTGATCTTGATCTGGTCCGCGGCATAGACGGCAGCCGAACGACCGTCGGCGCTTGCAGCAGGAGAGAGCGCTGGCGCGAGGGACCCCGGATTAACCGGATACGGGTCGGGATTGAGCAGGTTGTACGCGCTCAAACCGCTGATCGTCTGCCGGAACTGCGAGCGATTTTCACCGCTGAATTCGACGCCGGTCGCGAGCGTGTGCAGCAGACCCCAGGTCTGGAATTTGCCGACCACATCGGTCTGGTTCGCCCACAAGTCGTTGTGAACGTCGAGCTGCCAGCGATTCCGGTTGACGTTGATGTTCACGTTGGTCGGCGTGGATCCCGTGCCTGCCGGCTGGTTAATTCGCATGAAGCGATCAACATTTGAGTAGCGCGTCGTATTGGTGATCTTCCACTGGTCGTTGATGTCGTGCTCGACCTTCAGCGTCGCGATATGCGCGTCGTTGGTTTCTACGTCGGAGAAACCGGGCGTCAGCACGTTGTAGATGTTGCCGCGCGGCACCGGCACCGGATAGCGCACGCCGCCGGGCGCCGAGGCGACGAACGGAACGCCGAATTCCGGAACCTGATTGGTGTGCTGGTAGATATAGCTTGCGGTGACCTTGGTCTGGTCGTTGACATCGACCCGCAACGAGGGCGCAACGCCCCAGCGCTTGGACTCGATGTCCTCCCGGCCGGCTTTCGGCAGATCCTGACCCATGACGGCGATACGCGCCGCGACGTTTTCGTTGAGCTGGCCGTTGGCATCGAGCGTGGCGCGAAGTCCGCCGGGCGACTGAACGATCAGTTCGTTCTCGACGAACGTCCGCTTTTCCGGTGTCTTGGTGGTCGCGTTAATGACGCCGCCGGTCGAGCCGCGGCCGAACAGGAAGGACGAGGGCCCCTTCAGCACTTCGATCTGCTGGGTGGCGAAGGTGTCGCGCGTGTACCAGCCCGGATCGCGCACGCCGTCGCGGTAGATATCGTTGCGCGCGTCGAAGCCGCGGATGTAGGGATTGTCGCCGCCATTGCCGCCTTCGCCGGCGCGGAACGTGATGCCGGCCACGTTGCGCAGCGCTTCCACATAGGACGTTGTATTCTGTTCCTGTAGCACCTGCTGCGGGATGACAGTGATGGACTGCGCCGTGTTGAGCAGCGGCACGGGCGAGCGGGCAATCGTCGATTGCGTCGCCTGATAGCCGTCGCCGCCGGTACCAGCGGATTCCTGCACATCGATGGTCGGCAGTGTGCCGCCGCCCTGTGGGGCGGTCTGCGCGGTCGCGGCCGTCGTCGCCAGCATCATCGACGCCAGGCTGAGCATGGCCGGATGGGGCCTGCCCATCGTCGAGCGGATGAAAGATGACTCGGCGCCAGCCAGCGCGGCTGTGGCAAGAACTCCGTGCGTCTCGTTGTTCCCCGCTTCGATGGTGTTGATTTCGTTCCGATCCATTAGCCTAAGCCCCCAAGCACTCTCTGCCGCGCATTCATCTGAACGGCGAATTCAAGGCAGCGTTTTGAAAACTAAGGGCGCGCAGAGCAACCCTTCGAACTTAGAATTGCTTCAGAGTGCGGCGTCTCGAAGCATTCGCGATTGCGTGGATATGCGCTGTTTGACTAAACAACTTGGCGATGCGCGTCGTGGCGCTACGTTTTTAGAATCGGTCGAAATCAACCTCTTTAGAACGAGTCCAAATGTCGGCAACAATTTCCACACCTCGGCGCGGAGCGCTGAAACGGCTGTGGCGCAACATCCATTTGTGGCTTGGCGTCGGACTCTTCGTTCTGCTCGTGCCGATCGCGTTGTCTGGTGCGATCCTCGTCTATCATGACGACATCGAAGAATTCATGCGCACGCCGGCAGGCGCTGTCGCGCCCGCAACACCGACCGACCTCACCAAAGCCGTGGCGAATGCAAAGACCGCCGCCGGCACCGGCTTCCAGCCGGTCAACATCCGTATTCCCGACGACGCACGCGTGCCGCTCGGGATTCTGCTGCGCGGCCAGGCGCGCCAGCAAGGCGAGCGTCCCCCGTTTCTCATGGCATTGATCGACCGCCACGACAGCCGCGTGCTGAAAATTTCCGATTTCCGGAACACGTTCTTCGGCTTCATGCATGTGTTTCACGAAAACCTGACGATCCCGTTTTATTACGGCCGTGACATCGTCGGCTGGGGCGGCGTCGCCATGCTGATCCTCGCATTAACGGGCCTCTATCTCTGGTGGCCCCGACGAGATCAGTGGTCGCGGGCCTTCGCGTGGCGGCGCAGTCCGGCGACGTCGTCCAACCTGCATTACCTCACCGGCTTCTGGATCTGCTTTCCGCTGGCGCTGGTGTCCCTCACCGGCATCTATCTCGCATGGCCGCAGCAGGGCCGCTCGGTGCTGTCGTCGATGGCGGCGATGACACCGCAGCCGGCGCGCGGCGCCGGTCCCGGCGGCGGACCTCTGATCGCAGAGCCCGCACGCTCACCGTCCGATGTTTACGCCATGGCTTCAGGTCTCGGCCGCGGACAGGTCGATATGATCGGGTTTCCGAATGCGCAGGGCGCGCTGTGGCGTGCGCGCCTGAACGCGGAAGATCGTACCGAGCCGGTCACGATTATGATCAACGATCGCAGCGGAGCTATCACGACCGTCGAACCGCTCCCCGGCGACCGTGTCACCTTCTGGATTCGCTGGCTGCATGAAGGCAGTCACGCCGGCGAGATTTGGCGTTTCATCGTGTTTCTCAGCGGCGTGATTCCCGCTGTCCTTGGCGTTACTGGAATCCTGATCTGGCTGCGGCAGCGCCGTCAGCGCAAGCTGGTGAAGGCGGGGACGCCTTCCACCGCCGTGAAGACGTCGGCGCAAACGGTCGGCAGCGCCAGCCCCGCAGAATAATCATCGCGCATCGGATGAGGGTCTGGTGGCCGGACCGCATCGCGCGCCGATGCGTCTGGCACCGCTGGACCGGACACCTTGCCCGACTTAGTCGGTGCGTACCCGTGCGCCGACTCCCTCTTCTCCCATCCTCCCCTCTGCTTTGCCGATCGAACCTTATCCAAACTTCAAAACTCTTATTGCGAATAATTCGCATTTGCATTATCAACAGAACGGTTGAGTTTTGGGTTGAGGAAAAATGCGTTTGAGATCATGGGCATCTGCGACAGGGATCGCATGCATGACGGCCGGTTTGGCCGGGACCACCGGCATCAAAGCGCAGGAAGTACTCCCGGAAATCGCCGTATCCGCTCCTGCGGACGCACCCTCAGCCTCGGGCGACGGCCTGCAGCGCGGGCCGGTCAACGCCACCGACACCACCTTCCAGTCGACCACCACCGTCACGGGACGAGAGATCGGGCGCAGCAGTGCGGCGTCGCTCGCCGATGTGCTGTCGACCCTGCCCGGGGTGTCATCATCGACCTTCGCGCCGGGCGCGAGCCGTCCGAACATCCGCGGACTCGACGACTACCGCGTGCGCGTTCAGGAGAACGGCATCGGCTCGCAGGACGCATCGGATTTCAGCCAGGACCATCAAGTACCGATCGATCCGCTCAGCGCCGACAAGATCGAGGTGATCCGCGGTCCGGCGACGCTGCGTTATGGATCGCAGGCGATCGGCGGCGTGGTGAGCGCCACCAACAACCGCATTCCCGAAGCGCTGACGCCGGGCGGATTCAGCGCGCGCTTCAAGGGCGGCGCGTCATCGGTCGACAACGGCCTCGACGGCGCGGTCAGTCTCGATGCCAGCGGCAGCAATGTCGCGTTCCATGCCGACGCCTATGGGCGGCGCGCCGGCGACTATCGCATTCCCGGCGGCGTGCAGACCAACACACGGCTGCAATCGGAAGGACAGTCCGTCGGCGGCTCATACATTTTCGACGGCGGCTATATCGGCACCGCGATCCAGCACATTACCAGCCTGTATCACATCCCCGGCGTCATCGACACGCGCGAGAATACGCGCATCGATCTCGAACAAACCAAGTGGACCAGCAAGGGCGAATGGCGCGCGCCCACCGACGGCATCGATGCCGTGCGCTTCACCTTCGGCGCCAGCGACTACAGGCACAACGAACTCGGCATCGGCAGCAACGGCATCGATGGCGTGCAGAACGTCATCAAGAACCGCGAACTGGAAGGCCGCTTCGAGCTCGATCACGCCGCCGTCGCGACCGCACTGGGCGCGCTGACCGGAACATGGGGCGCGCAGGTCGGCCATCGCGAACTTGGAACGGCAGGAAGTCTCGGGGGCCTGCTGGCGCCGACGAAAACCGATACCGCCGCGATTTTCGGTTTTGAGCAGATCAAGTTCACCGACACCTTGAAGCTGCAAGTGGCAGGACGGATCGAGCATCACCTCGTCAAGGGACTGGCACCGTCGTTTCCGGCGGACTTCCTGCCGCCGCCGAACACCTTCACGGAGGAAGCAGGCCGCCGCTCCTTCGCGCCGAAGAGCGTCAGCGTCGGCGTACTGAAGGATCTGCCGTGGGACATGGTGGCGACGCTCACGGCGCAGCGCGTGCAGCGCGCGCCGGCGGCTCCCGAACTTTACTCACGCGGCTCCGACGATGCCTCCGGCACGTTCGTAATCGGTAATCCGAACCTGAAGATCGAGACCGCGCAGACCGCGGAAATCGGCCTCAAGCGCGCCAACGGGCAACTGCGGTTCGAGACCAGCCTCTACTACACCTATTATCAAGACTTCATCTTCAAGCAGGTGACCGGCAACTTCTGCACCGATGCCTTTATCACCTGCGGCGCGACCGGGCCGCTGATCCAGGTCGCCTACGGCCAGCGCGATGCGATCTTCAGAGGCGCGGAACTGGCGGCGCAACTCGACGTCACGCCGCTTGGCGACGGCATGTTCGGCGTCGATGGGCAATATGATATCGTGCGCGCGACATTTACCGATGGAACCAACGTGCCGCGCATCGCGCCGATGCGGCTTGGCGGCGGCGTATGGTGGCGCAACGCCGAATGGTATGCCCGCGTCGGAGTGCTGCATGCCTTCACGCAGAACGAGGTGTCCCTCAACGAGACGCCAACTGATGGGTACAATTTGCTCAGGGCAGAACTGAGCTACACGCATGCGTTCAGCCGCAGCGACACCGGGCCGCGCGAAATCACGGTCGGGCTCGCCGGCGACAACCTGCTGAACGAAGCCATTCGCAATCATATTTCGTTCAAGAAGGCCGAGGTTCTGCAGCCGGGCCTCGGCGTGCGACTGTTCACGAATGTGAGATTCTGAAGGCCATGCAATCTGGAATCGTTCCATTTTCGGCCAAATCCAAGGTCGCCGGTGGCGACAAGAACATCGCAGTGCACTATTCTGAAAATGAAAATTGCCTCTCGAGGGAATGGCGACGCTGCGATGCCTCATCGCGGATTTTTATCGAGAGTTCGAACACAACTGCTGGATCACACCTGCAAAACAACAAGCCATCCGGCGTTGAACTTCCGGCGTTGAATTGATGTCGGCTACGAATACGATTTGAAGAAGCGGAGAGCACATGACCACCATCAAGAAGGCTGCCGGATCCCTGGTCTTGCTCGCCGCGGCGACGCTGCTGATCACACAGACTTTTGCGCAAGCTCCGGCCGCGCCAACTGCCCCCGCTACGGCGGCACCTTCACCGTCGGCCCAGATCCCTGCTGCACAGACACCTGCTGTTCAAACCCCAGCAGCCCAGGCTCCGGGCGTCCAGGCAACCACCACGCCGGCGAAGAACCCCGCACTGCCGCACAATCTGTCCCCGTGGGGCATGTTCATGGGCGCCGACATCGTCGTCAAAGTCGTGATGATCGGACTGGCGTTCGCCTCGCTGCTGACCTGGACAATCTGCGTTGCCAAGATGCTTGAACTGCGCAGCGAGACCTCGCATGCCAAGCGGCGCATCGAGGTGCTCGGCAACGACATCTCGCTGGCGGATGCCGAACGGGATTCACGCAACGGCAAGGACGCGGTCTCGCTGCTGGTGCAGTCGGCCGCGACGGAAGCGGCGCTGTCCGATACGGTCAACGACGAAGGTTTCAAAGAGCGCGTCGAACTGCGGCTCACGCGCGTTGAGGCGGCGATGTCGCGGCGGATCGCGCGCGGCACTGGCATGCTCGCCACCATCGGCGCCACCGCGCCGTTCGTCGGTCTGTTCGGCACGGTGTGGGGCATCATGAATTCCTTCATCGGCATTTCCGAAGCGCACACCACCAACCTCGCGGTCGTGGCACCCGGCATCGCCGAGGCGCTGCTCGCCACCGCGATGGGACTCGTCGCCGCAATTCCAGCGGTCGTGATTTACAACCATCTCGTTCGCATGATCTCGGCCTATCGCGCGCTGCTCGGCGACGCATCGGCGCAGGTGATGCTGCTGATCAGCCGCGACCAGGGCCGCCGCTCACTGCGCATCGCGCGCGCCGCGGAGTAACGTCATGGGCGCGAAGCTGGGCGGAAAAGTCGCCGGGGCAGATGACGATCTGACCGAAGCGCACGAAATCAACGTCACACCATTCATCGACGTAATGCTGGTGCTTCTCATCATCTTCATGGTGGCGGCGCCGCTGGCCACCGTCGATCTCGGCGTCGAGCTTCCGGCCTCGACCGCAACGCCGCCGCCGCGCCCGGACAAGCCGGTCTTCATCACCGTGAAGCCGGATCTGTCGCTCGCGATCGGCGAAGACATCGTTCCGCGCGCGACGCTGTCGAGCGCACTCGACACCGCCACCAGCGGCAAGAAGGGCGATCCGGTCTATCTGCGCGCCGACAAGAGCGTGCCTTACGGCGATCTCATGGATGTGATGAACCTGCTGCGCAACGCGGGCTATCTCAAGATCGCGCTCGTCGGACTCGACGCCAGAAACTGACCAGAGACTGACGGCAAAGAACCTGTTGCAATGAACACCCTCGTCCTGCACGGCCCGCCCGATCAAACCGACGTTCGCCGCTGGGCCATGTCGGCTGCGTTGGTCGTCGCGGTCCATATGGGGGCGATCGCCGCTGGACTGAACTGGTACACGCCGCCCGACGTCCTCGGCACCGCATCCGAGCCGATCATGCTCGATCTGGAGTCCGCGCCCGACACGCCGGAGCCGCAACAGCTCGATATCGCGCCCGGCCCGCAGATGCAGGAGGCCGAACCGCCACCGCCCGAACCCGAGACGCCGCAGCAGGTCGTCGAGGAACAGGTTCCACCCACGCCTGTCCAGGAGAAGGCCGAAGTCGTCGCTCCACCGGAAAAGCCGAAGCCGGAACCAAAGCCGATCGTCAAGCCGAAGCCCAAGCCGGTCGAGCGGCCGAAGAAGCCGACGGAAGCACCCGCGCCGCGCACCACCGCGACCCCGCAGGCCGCGCAGGCCGCGCGCATGAGCTACAACGGCCTGCTGTCGGCGCATCTGCAGCGCTACAAGCAGTATCCGTCCGGCGCGAAGGCCGCCGGCGAACAGGGCGTGGCGATGCTCAGCTTCACGGTCAATCGCAACGGACAGGTGCTGGGCGCAAGTCTTGCGCGATCGTCCGGCTCGTCGGCGCTGGACGGCGAGACCATGGCGATGATCCGCCGCGCACAGCCGCTGCCATCATTCCCGCCCGAGATGACGCAGAGTTCCGCGAGCTTCACCGTGCCGGTGCGCTTCTTCCTGCGCTGACGGCATCGATTCTCCTGCTTCAACCGTCGCGGCCGGGTTCGTCCCAGCCATTGCCGTTTCGGCGTTTGGCGACACTCGCCGCAGCACGCACAACGCGAATTGACCGCATCATTGATCGTTGACCGCACGATTGACCGGCGACGTCAGACTCAAGGATCAATTGCCGCAGGGGTGATCGCGTCCGAGCCATGCACCATTGCACGCCATGGCGGATTATCAACGCCGCGATTTGCGTGCTATAGCGTTCGCGGATTGGAAATACCGGAGGCCCGCGATGTTCGACGGTTTCGACGCAATCACCTTGGCCCGCCTGCAATTTACCTTCACGATGAGCTTTCACATCGTGTTTCCGGCGTTCTCCATCGGCCTTGCAAGCTATCTTGCCGTTCTCGAAGCGCTGTGGCTGTGGACCGGCCGCGAGGTCTTTATCAACCTCTTCAATTACTGGCTGAAGATCTTCGCCGTTGCCTTCGGCATGGGCGTTGTCTCCGGCATCGTGATGTCTTACCAGTTCGGCACCAACTGGTCGGTGTTCTCCGACAAGACCGGCCCGATCATCGGCCCGCTGATGGCCTACGAGGTGCTGACCGCGTTCTTCCTTGAGGCAGGATTCCTTGGGGTCATGCTGTTCGGCCTCGATCGCGTCGGTCACAAGCTGCATTTCCTCGCGACGCTGATGGTCGCCATCGGCACGCTGATTTCGGCGTTCTGGATTCTCTCGGCGAATTCATGGATGCAGACGCCCGCGGGCTTCGCCATGAACCCGGCGGGACAATTCGTCGCCGCGGACTGGTGGAAAGTCGTGTTCAATCCGTCCTTCCCCTACCGTCTCGTGCATATGGTGCTGGCGGCCTACCTCACCACAGCTTTCGTGGTCGGCGGCGTCGGCGCCTGGCATCTGTTGCGCGACACGCGGCTGGAAGGCGCGCGCGTGATGTTCTCGATGGCGATGTGGATGGCCGCGCTGGTTGCGCCGATCCAGATTTTCGCCGGTGATCAGCACGGCCTCAACACGCTGGAACACCAGCCGGTCAAGGTGATGGCGATGGAAGGCCATTTCCAGAGCCATCCGAACGGCGCACCGCTGATCCTGTTCGGCATCCCGGATCAGGACGAAGCGAAGGTGAAATATGCGATCGAGATTCCGAAGGCGTCGTCACTGATCCTCAAGCATTCCCTTGATGCGCCGCTGAAGGGCCTCGACACCGTGCCGCGCGAGAACTGGCCCAAGGTCGGCATCGTATTCTGGTCGTTTCGCATCATGGTCGGCCTCGGCTTCCTGATGCTTGGCATCGGTCTCTTGAGCCTGTGGGCGCGCTGGCGCGGCACACTTTATCAATCGAAGCTGCTGCATCGCTTCGCGTTGGCCATGGGTCCTGCGGGATTTATCGCGGTGCTGGCGGGCTGGGTCACCACCGAAGCCGGACGTCAGCCGTTCACGGTCTACGGCCTGCTACGAACGGTGGACTCCGCATCGCCGCTCGCTGCCCCCGCCGTGGCGTCGTCGCTGATCGCCTTCATCGTCGTCTACTTCATCGTGTTCGGCATGGGCGTGTTCTACATCATGCGGCTGATGCACCAGCCGCCACATCACGGCGAGCAGGGCCCGCGCGACGACGCACCCGCGCGTGCCGCCGGCATCACGCCTGCGGCTGCACTCGCCTCGCGCGGACACCGGTAAGGAGACCGCCATGCCCTTCGACATCGCAACGCTCTGGGCTTTCATCATCGCCTTCGCGGTGTTCATGTACATCGTGATGGACGGCTTCGACCTGGGACTCGGAATGCTGTTTCCGATGTTTCCGAAGAAGGAAGACCGCGACGTGATGATGAACACCGTCGCGCCCGTGTGGGACGGCAACGAAACCTGGCTGGTGCTCGGTGGCGGCGGACTAATGGCAGCATTTCCGCTGGCCTATGCGATCCTGATGCCCGCGATCTACACGCCGATCATCGCCATGCTGATCGGCCTCATCTTCCGCGGCGTCGCCTTCGAATTCCGCTGGCGCACGCAAAGCGAGCGCAACCGCTGGGACATCGCCTTCGCCGGCGGCTCGCTGATCGCCGCGATGGCGCAGGGCATCGCACTCGGCGCGATCCTGCAAGGCGTTCACGTCGAGGGACGGCACTATGCGGGAGGCTGGTGGGACTGGCTGACGCCTTTCAGCATTTTAACGGGCTTCGCCGTGGTCGCCGGCTATGGCCTGCTCGGCGCGACCTGGCTGGTGATGAAGACCACCGGCGAGTTGCGGACGCAGGCCTATCGCCTGAGCCTGTGGCTCTTGATTGCCACACTGGTCGCCATCATCGCGGTCAGCCTCGCGACACCGTTCCTGCAGGCCGACTACTGGCGACGCTGGTTCGAATGGCCGAACATTCTGTTCACCGCGCCGATCCCCATTGCAGTGGCCGCCGTTGCGCTGCTGCTGTTAAAAAGCATTGCCGACAAGCAGGACTACCGGCCGTTCGTGCTGTCGCTGGTGCTGTTCGGGCTGTCCTATGCCGGGCTCGGCGTCAGCATGTATCCCTACATCGTGCCGCAGAGCGTCACCATCTGGCAGGCCGCGGCGCCGGCCAACAGCCTCAACTTCATGATCTTCGGCGTCGCGGTGCTGGTGCCGATTATCCTTTGTTATACCGCGTGGGCCTACTGGGTGTTCCGCGGCAAGGTGCATGCCGACAGTGGCGGCTATCACTCATGACGGCATCACACGACACCCCGCGGCCGTTTGCTCAAAAGCTGTTGTGGTTCGTGGCGCTATGGCTGCTCGGCACCGGCAGCGTCGCCGTGCTGGCCTATGTGCTGCGGCTGTGGATCGCGCCGCACTGAACGCGCGATCAGCACGCCGCGCATGGACCTTGCTATCGCCGCGCGATTGCAGGGCATAAAGCCATCGCGTCCGTTCTATCAACGCAAAATAAATACAGGCGCTCTGCGCTATAGCTGCCTCCGATGAGCCGCCATACGGCCGGCCAACACGCGGGGGCGATCTTGGACAATCCGACACGGCGAGATTTTCTGATGAAGACCACGGCGCTTGCGGGCGCGGCGGTTCTTGGCGGCACCGGCGGCGCGCTCGGTCAGGGCGCTGCGCCATTCGATCTGGTGATCCGCGGCGGCGAGGTGATCGACCCGAGCCAGAAGCTGCGCGGCGTGCGCGATGTCGGCATCCGTCTCGGACAGATCGCGGCGATTGAGCCGTCTATCGCTCCGGCACAGGCCAAGCACACCATCGACGCCAAGGGCAAGCTGGTCACGCCGGGCCTCGTCGATCTGCACACGCACATTTATCCTTATGGCTCCGCCATCGGCATTCCGCCGGACGAACTGGTGCCGTATTCCGGCACGACCACGTACGTCAGCGCGGGCGACGCAGGCGCGAACAATTTCGCCGGCTTCAAGCGGCTGGTGGCGGCTCAGTCGCGCAGCCGCTTGTTCGCCTTCGTTCACATCTCGACCATCGGTCTCGCCGGCTTCCCGATCGGCGAATTGCTGAACATCGACTACGCCAATGTCGATGCCGCCGCGCGCACCATCGCGGAAAATCCCGACATCGTGCTCGGCGCCAAGGTGCGCGAGACGCTGGCCTTTGTCGGTAACAACGGTATCGAGCCGCTCAAGCGCGCCATCCTCGCGGTGGAGCGCTCCGGCACCAAGGGCCGCGTGATGTGCCATATCGGCAATGCGCCCGGCGATCTCTCGGTGCTGGTGGATACGCTACGTCCCGGCGACATTCTCACTCATCCCTACTCCAGCCTCGGCAACAACACGGTGCAGAACGGCAAGGTGCTGCCCGCGCTGCTCGAGGCGAAGAAGCGCGGTGTCATCATCGATGTCGGCCACGGCGCGGGAAGTTTCAACTACGACATTGCCGAGGCGGCGATCCAGCAGGGCCTGCTGCCCGACACGATTTCCAGCGACGTGCATGTCGCCGCCGCCAACACGCCGAGCAAGCCTTACCTGCCCTGGGTGCTGAGCAAATTCCTCGCGCTCGGATTCTCGCTCGAAGACGTGATCACCGCTGCAACGAACAGGCCGGCCGCCATCATCGATCGCGTGCCGAAGCTCGGCACCTTGCAGGTCGGCGCGCCCGCCGATATCTCGATCCTGGAATTGATCGAAGGCCCGGTCGAACTGCTCGACACCTCGAACAAGCCGCGGACCGGAAAAGCCTATCTCCAGGCGGTGCAGACCGTGCGCGGCGGTGTCCCCTTCGGCCGGCCCTATACGCTGCCGTTCTCGGCGAACTGACGGCTCACATATCGCAGATGGACGTGACAGACCCGACTCTGACCGCCAGGGCCGGGTTTTTCCGTTTGGCCCGCGCCCGGTCCCCGCGGACATTTAAGCCGCTGTGTTCAGATGAATTTTAAGGATTTGTGTCACGACACGGTCGTCCGGCCCACTCCCCGACGCCTTGCCAGCGGGACACGGCTGGGGTTTTATGGCGCGGGGCTTATTACGGGATTTTCGACATGAGCATCATCCGATCTCTCGGTCTGGCGACATTGGTCTGCTTGGGCCTGCTGGGCGGCGCGACCCATGCCTCCGCGCAGGGTCGCGAGATGAACATCGGGGATCAGCCGGGCTACATTCCCGACGACGAAGAGATCTCGCCGGAATACAAGCGCACCGCGGTGTTCTACCGGACCACCGAACCGCCGGGCACTATCGTGATCAGCACCTCCGAACGTTTCCTCTACCTGATCCAGGGAGGCGGCCGCGCGCTGCGCTACGGCATCGGCGTCGGCCGCGAAGGTTTCCAGTGGCAGGGGCTGCAGAAGATTTCCCGCAAGCAGGAATGGCCGGACTGGACTCCGCCGCCGGAAATGATTGCGCGCCAGCCTTATCTGCCGCGCTTCATGGCGGGCGGCCCAGGCAACCCGATGGGCGCGCGCGCGCTGTATCTTGGCGGCACCGTGTACCGCATTCACGGCACCAACCAACCGCAGACCATCGGCAGCGCCGTGTCGTCCGGATGTTTCCGTCTGGTCAACGCCGACGTGACCGATCTTTACGAGCGCGTTCCGGTTGGCACCAAGGTCATCATCCGGCAGCGGCCCGAAATCTGATCTCGGACGGCGCTTCCTTTTCCTTTTGCACGCATTCGTCACCAGCGAGAATCATTCATGGCTCTTTTTCCGCGCACCTTCGCCTCCGGTCTCACGCTCGGCGTCATCATTGCGGTCGCCGTCGCGGCAGGCGCGATCGCTTATGAGCGATATGACACGCGGACCCTGAAGCGCACGGTGAAACGCGATGCCGTGCTGTGCGGCGTCAACACCGGCCTGCCCGGTTTCTCGATGCCCGACGACAAGGGCAACTGGTCCGGCTTCGACGTGGACGTTTGCCGTGCCGTAGCCGCCGCGATCTTCAACGACCCGAACAAGGTGAAGTACGTCCCGCTCGATGCCAACGAGCGCTTCAGGGAATTGCGCAACCGCAAGGTCGATATCCTGTCGCGCAACTCGACATGGAGCATGTCGCGTGAAACCGAATACGGCTTGAACTTCGCCGCCGTCGCCTATTACGACGGCGAAGGCTTCATGGTGCGCCAGTCGCGCAACATCTCCTCCGGCCTTGAACTCGACGGCAGCAAGGTCTGCGTTCAATCCAACACCACGACGCAGCTTAATCTCGCGGACTACTTCCGCGCCAACAATATCAAGTATCAGGAACTGAACTTCCCGAAGCTCGATGACGTTCTCAAGGCCTATGACAGCGGCGAGTGCGACGTGCTGACCACCGATGTCTCACAGCTCTATGCGCTGCGCCTGCGGCTGACCAAGCCCGGCGAACACACCATCCTGCCGGACGTGATTTCGAAGGAGCCGCTGGCCCCGGTGGTGCGGCAGCGCGACGACGAATGGCTGCTGATCGTGAAGTGGACGATCTACGCCATGATCAACGCGGAAGAACTCGGCGTCACCTCGAAGAACATCGACGAGGCGCTGAAGTCGAAGAAGCCCGACGTCATGCGCCTGGTCGGCACCGAGGGCGCCTATGGCGAGGAAATGGATCTGACGAAGGATTGGGCAGCGCGCATCATCCGCCACGTCGGCAACTACGCCGAAGTCTACGACCGCAACGTGGGCGAAGGCTCCAAGCTGAAGATTCCGCGCGGACTCAATCAGCTCTGGAGCGCCGGCGGCATCCAGTACGCGCCGCCGATCAGATAAGTTTTCGCCCTCTCCGACAAGGTGAGAGGAAAGCATTCAATATCCCTTCAGCTCCGCCAGTTGCTCGGCGTGGAAGGCGCTGTCGCCGAACAGTTCCTGGCATACCCGTGCGCGCTTCATGAAAAAGCCGATGTCGAACGCGTCGGTCATGCCGACGCCGCCGTGCATCTGCACCGCTTCCTGAACCGCCAGCGTCGCGACCGATCCCGCCTTCGCCTTCGCCACGGCGACCGCCGCTCCCGCATTGTCGAAATCCGTGTCGAGCACCTGCAACGCCTTCAGCGTGGCAGCCTTCGCGATCTCGATCTCGGTATAGAGATGCGCGGCGCGATGCTGCAGCCCCTGGAATTCGCCGATCAATTTGCCGAACTGCTTGCGCTCCTTGAGGTAGGTCACCGTGCGGGTGAAGGCCTCATCGCTCAATCCCACCATTTCCGCCGCCACCGCAGCACGGCCGACATTGAGGACGCCATCCAGCAATGCGCCGCCCTGATCGACTTCGCCGAGCACGCTGTCCGCCGTCACTTCCACATCGTTGAACACAATGCGCGCGGCGTTATGCGCATCGACCATCGCGGTGCGTTCGATGGCGATGCCCTTGCTCCCGGGATTAACCAGAAACAGCGTCAGCCCGTCGCGCTCGCCGGGCTTGCCTGCGCTGCGGGCCGCGACGATCAGCAGGTCCGAGACGTGACCATCAACGACGAGGGCCTTGGCACCGTTGAGCCTGAAGCCGTTGCCGGAGCGGACGGCCTGCATCGCCGTCTTGTTAGGGCGGTGCTTGGCACCCTCGTCCACCGCGAGCGAGGCGATGAGGTCGCCCTTGGCGAGCCTAGTGAGGTATTCCGATTTCTGCGCGGCGCTGCCGCCGCGTGACAGCGCGGTCGCAGCCACCACGCCAGTCGACAGAAACGGCGAGGGCATCAGCGTGCGGCCGATTTCCTCCATCACCACGCCGGCCTCGACAGCGCCCAGTCCGCTGCCGCCGAATTCTTCCGGTACCAAGAGGCCGGCGAAACCCATCTCGGCAAACGTCTTCCAGAGATCGCGCGAGAAGCCATCGGCGTCCTTGGTGTCGCGCAGCTTGCGCAGATGCGCCACCGGAGCCTTGTCGCTGATGAGGCCGCGCGCGCTGTCGCGCAGCATAGTTTGTTCTTCGTTGAGGACGAGGGCCATAAGTGTTCCAATAATTCCAGATGAATTTCAGTTGTTGCTCGCCGTCATTGCGGAGAGCGAAGCGACGAAGCAATCCAATCCTTATTTCCGAACCAAGAGTGGATTGCTTCGCTGCGCTCGCAATGACGTTGTTATAGCGCGCCTTTACGCCCCCGGCAGATCGAGAATCCGCTTGGCGACGATCCCGAGCATGACCTCGCTGGTGCCGCCCTCGATCGAATTGGCCTTGGTGCGGAGCCATGTCCGCGCGGCGAGCCCCTCGCGCGAGCGCGGGCTTTCCCACTCCAGCGCATCGATGCCGCCGGACGACATCAGGATTTCGTGGCGGCGCTTGTTCAACTCGGTGCCGTAATATTTCAGCGCCGACGAATAGGCTGGATGACCTTGCCCCGCTTTCGCCAGATCCACCGCGCGCTCGGCGGCGCAGGCCATCGCCGCTTCATCGATATCGAAGGCCGCGATCTGCCCGCGCAGCATCGGATCGTCAAGCCGCCCCTGCTCGTCGGTGCCGACGGAATTCGCCGCCACCTGACCGAGTGGACGCGCGCCGCGGCGCTCGCCGACTTCGCTGATCATCGAGCGTTCGTGCTGCAACAGATACTTCGCAACGTCCCAGCCCCGATTGACGGTGCCGACCACATGAGAGCGTGGCACGCGGACATTGTCGAAAAAGGTTTCGCAGAACGGCGACTTGCCGGAGATCAGTAGGATCGGCTTGGTCGAGACGCCTTTCGACGCCATGTCGAACAGAATGAAGCTGATGCCGTCATGCTTCTTGGCGCTGAAATCGGTGCGCACCAGGCAGAAGATCCAGTCGGCGAAATTCGCCATCGAGGTCCAGATTTTCTGGCCGTTGATGATGTAATCGTCGCCGTCGATGTCGGCGCGGGTCTGCAGCGAGGCAAGATCGGAGCCAGCGTTGGGCTCGGAATAGCCCTGGCACCAGCGGATCAGACCCGCGGCAATCTTAGGCAGATGCTCGCGCTTCTGTGCGTCGGTGCCGTACTTCAATAGCGCCGGTCCCAGCATCCAGATGCCGAAGCTCGACAGCGGCAGCCGCGCCGAGATCGCCGACATTTCCTGACGCAGGATTTTCGTCTCTTCCAGATCGAGACCGCCGCCGCCGTATTCCTTCGGCCAGTCGGGCACGGTCCAGCCCTTGTCACGCATGCGCTCGAACCAGACCCGCTGCGCTTCCGATGAGAACGTGGTGTTGCGGCCGCCCCAGAACACATCGGCGTCGCTGACCACCGGCTTGCGCATCTCGGGCGGACAATTGGCTTCCAGCCAGGCGCGCGTCTCGGCGCGGAATTTCTCGGGATCGGCCATAGGGTTGTTCCTCGCTCTGGGGGCCGCGGCGTATCGCGCACGCGCAGCCTTGTTCATTTTCTGGGCCGGACTGTACTGCCCGCTTGGCGGATTTCAATATCTCCCGCGCGCGCAGCTTGCGCGATATGGTAGCCATGCATACCGGCCCGCGCCGCAACGATGAGAAAAGCAGAGGAAACCCATGCGCCTGAGAGAGCTTTCGCCTGGCGAAATGAGCGACGACCAGAAAGGCATCTACGCGGAATCCGTCGCAGGCAAGCGTGGCACCGTGGTGCCGCCGCTGCGCGCCTGGATTCACGCGCCGGACATGGCACGGCACGCCAGCCGGCTCGGCGCGTTCCTGCGCTATGACACCACGCTCGGGCCGCGGTTGTCGGAACTGGCAATCCTCGTCACCGCGCGGCACTGGAGCGCGCAGTTTGAATGGTACGCGCACAAGAAGATGGCGCTCGCCGCCGGACTCGATCCGAACATCATCGACGCCATCAATCATCGTCACGTACCCGACTTCAACGACGAGAAGGCACAGGTGGTCTACGAGTTCAGCGAGTCGCTGCACGAAAATCACACCGTGCCGAAGCTGCTTTACGACAAGGCCATCGAACTGCTCGGCGAGACCGGCACCGTCGAACTGGTCGGATTGCTCGGCTACTATTCGCTGGTGTCGATGACACTCAATACATTCGAGATGGGACTGCCTGAAGGTGAAGTCTCCGACCTTGTGCCGTGAACGGTGCATCCATACATCGGTACGGACACCCGCAATGTGCCGATATCATTGGAGAAACCAGGTATGGCCGGAGAAACCATCAGAGCCGCGTCATCGCCGTTCAGACCGATTGCCGCAGGTACCCGTATCGGCCATGTTCATCTGAAGGTGGCCGATCTCGACCGCGCGCTCGGCTTTTATCAGGACGTGCTCGGCTTCGAACTGATGCAACGCTACGGCGACCAGGCCGCGTTCATTTCGGCGGGCGGCTATCATCACCACATCGGCCTCAACACCTGGGAAAGCAAAGGCGGCCAACCGCCTGCTCCCGGCACCACCGGCCTGTTTCACACCGCTATCCTTTATCCAACACGGGCGGCGCTGGCCGACGCGCTGCATCGCGTGCTGGAAGCCGGTATCACGCTCGACGGCGCGAGCGATCACGGCGTCAGCGAAGCGCTGTATCTGCGCGATCCGGACCAGAACGGCGTCGAGCTTTATCGCGACCGGCCTGAAGTCGAATGGCCGCGCCATCCCGACGGCACGCTGGCGATGTTCACGCACCGGCTTGATGTCGAAGCACTGCTGCGCGAGCGGCAGGTTTAACTCGTCATTGCAAGACGCACTGGCGATGACGCAATACAGCTTGCCCTTGTTGCTTCGCTTCGCCCGCAATGAGGGCTACATTTGCGGCGCCTTCGCCCGCACCAGCACGATCGCGGCGGCAAGCAGTTCGAGCGCGGCGCAGACATAGAACGGCACGCTGTAGCCTCCGGATGCATCCCGCAACAGGCCAATGATCCCCGGACCGAACGCATAGGTGAACTGGCAAATCGCACTCACCAGACCGACGATTACCGCGAACGCTGCCGCATTGAACTCGCGCTGCACGATCAGCGACGGCAGCGTAATGACATTTCCGACGGAAAACCCGAAGACCACACATGCCGCGAACAGCACGGCTTCATTGTGAATGTTGATGATGACGACCAGCGCGGCGGCCTGACTGATCGCCGAGATGCTGGACGCAGTCCGCTGATTGAGCCGGTCCGCGACAAGCCCGAACAGCACACGCCCGATCACCGCCATGATCGTCATGACCGACACGGCGATGCTGGCCCGATCCCTTCCGATCATCGGATCGAGATAGGAGATCAGATGAACGATGAATCCGACCTGCGCCAGCAGCAGCAGCGCGAACGGTACAGTCACCGTCCAGAATGACAGGCTGGCGAAAGCCGCACGGCGAATCTCGGTGATCGACTGCGCGACCGGCGGCGGCGCAAGGCCTGAAGCCGCCACCGGATGAGCGCGCCGCGGTGGGCGGCCAACCCAGATCAGGATCGCCGGAATCGCCAGCGCAATCATGACCGCCCCGGCGCCGATGGTGGTCGCGGGAAAGCCGAATCTGCCGGCGGCCCCCACCAGCAGCGGCACGCCGATGATGCCGCCGCAACTTGCGCCGTTGAGCGCGAGGCTGATCGCCATGCCGCGCTTTCTGTCGAACCACAGTCCCAACGTGCTGTTGATCGCGGCGATGCTGGTTCCGGCCCAGCCGAACGCAAGCAGCGCATAAACGACGTAGAGCTGAAGCAACGACGTCACTTGCCCGACCAGCGCGGTGCCGGCCGCCATGCAGAGAATGCCGGCGATGAGAAGACGCCGCGGGCCGAGCGCGCGGATCGCCTCGCTGACGAACACGACCAGAACAGCGCTGAACAGATAATAGCAGGTGGTTGCGGTCGAGATCAGCGACGCCGGCCAGCCGTGCAGGCGTTGCAGTTCGGCAAGATAAACGCCTTGACCATAGAAACCTCCCGCCCACGCGCAGGTCGCGATCAGAAAGCATACCCCGACGACGGGCCAGCCTTCATAGCGGATCGAGGTTTCGTCGATGGCTTTCTCATCCGCGGCGGGTTCCGCGTGAGGCGCATTCATGGTCCGGCGTTTCCTTCACGGCGCTTGCGCGCTCTTTCCTGCCGATTCCATAGGCAGGCACGCCATCTGTCAGGACGCGGATTGCGGCGTCAAGCGAGACGTCGTCACCCAACGTATGACGGTTCGTCATGCGCGGGGTGCGGTGAACGGATCGTTCGGAAAAAGTGCCCGGCGAAGAATGAGACTCGCGGCATCATGCCCCGGGACACAGGTCGGACAGCGGACTACTTGTACAGGTACCCGACCGGCTGGCCTTCGGTGCGCAGAGGACGAACGTCCTTCCGCGTGATGATTTGACCGGCGAGGCCGTCAATCTCGTCGCGCTGCGTCGGCGTCCACTTGCGAAGGTTATCCATGCCCTTCAGAAGGCCGAGCCGGAGGACCTGGGTATTTTCGCCCACACCGACGAGTTCGATCGTGTTCTTGCTCGCGGTCACCACATCGCCGGTCGCAAGTTCAAAGATCTTCCCCGCGCTGTCCTTGAATTCGGCGGTGCCGCGAATGACGCGGTAGATAACAACCTCGCCTTTCGCGAAAGAGCTGGCGTCTGCTGCCGCCGAGGTGCTCTTCGGCAACAGCGACTGGCCCCGCGGGTCGGTTGCGATGATGTGACCGGTGACGAGATGACCGCTCGGAACTTCGATTCCGATATCGCGCACATAAACCGGCGCGGCTGACTTGATGGGACTATCGGTCAACGGCTTGAAGAGCGCATCCAGCGCCAGCGGATCCTGAAGCCAGAAGCCTGCATCGGCCGGGCGATCGTGCAAGGGATGGGTCCAGGCAATCCGCGGCGTTTCAGCCTCGTTGATCTGATCCGGACCGACAATCGTCGGGTTCGGGAAGGTCGTCGGATCGGTAATGAAGGCTTCGAGAAACTTTCCGGAGTAGCCCATGGACATCGCGTCCGGCACCACCGTCTGCGGCGTCTTGAGATTCTCTTCGGTCGACAATCCTGACCATGTGTAAAACAACTGGCGATGCACGATCGCGCTTTGCAGCATCACCGCGCCGGGACCGACGTAGTAGAGCCGGCCATCGTAGTCGAAGGTGAACATACCGGACGTGACCAGCACGAGTTGGAAGCCGCCCGGCGGCAGATGAAGATGAAAATCGGTGGGGCCTGTATCCTCGCGGTAGATCGGCAGATTTGTCGCAACCTCGTGGAGGAGAAAGGCTTCGTTATTCGCATGGAAGCCTTTGTTGGCGCGATTGTAGAGCGCCTGTGGTCGATAAGTCGCCTCGTATTTCGCATCCTGGTAGCGATCAATGGCCACGAAATTCTGAGCGTTCAGGCGGATGGGGTCACCATTCGGGCGCGTGAGCCCCGTGGATTTTGAATCGACCGCAGCATGTACGTTCATGGCATCCTCCGATCCAGGCGGGGCAATCGGCCCAATCGCTTCTGCAACGCATCATGCGAATTCCACGCCAGCGCAGGCATCGAACGCGGACTTCATGTGACGAAGTTTTACGCAGGGAAAGATGTAGCTGAAACCGTGGAGGATTCGGCCATGCGGCGAGCCGTCCGACGGCGCTCTGCCATCCTCTCCCCGGCATGCCGCCCTTGGCATCCCGGCGAAGCCTGATTTCAGGCAAGTACGGACCACCGCAATCGGCCCAGCGATCAGGCAGTTGCGTGCGGCCGTTGCCTAATATTCGACCTCAAGCTCCTCGATCTCGGCCGGCTCCAGCCGCGCGGCGTCGACCCATTCCTGCATTTCGGGAAGGCTCATGATCCGCTTTGCATAGCTCGCCAAGGCCGGGCCGAGTTGCACGTCATAGGTCATGAAGCGCGTCACCACCGGCGCGTACATCGCATCCGCCATCGTGCGATGCCCGAACAGGAACGGCCCGCCGGATTTTTCCAGACAGTCGCTCCAGATCGCGCAGATCCGGTCGATGTCGGCCTGCGCCCGCGACCAGACCTTGAAGCCGGGAAAATGTCCCTTGATGTTGACCGGCAGCGACGCACGCAGCGTCGTGAAGCCGGAGTGAATCTCGCCGCAGATCGAGCGGCAATGGGCCCGCGGAATGCGCTCGGAAGGCAATAAACCCGCGTCCGGCAGCAAGTCGTTGAGGTATTCGCCGATGGCCAGCGTGTCCCACACCGTTGCTCCGTCGTGGCGCAGACAGGGCACCAGAATCGACGACGACAGCAGCAGGATTTCCGCGCGCGCCGAGGCGTCGTCCGCTGCGGTAACGATTTCGTCGAACTCAAGTCCCGAGAACTTGGTCAGCAGCCAGCCGCGCAGCGACCATGACGAGTAATTCTTGCTGCTGATGGTCAAAGTGGCCTTGGCCATGGTCCCGCTCCCTACGCCTGCACATCAAAGAGGCGGACCGGCTACCCGCGCGGTCGCGCCGAGCCTGCCTGTTGTTTAAGCGCCTGCTCTTTTTACACACAGCAAACGACATGCCAATTTCCAAGGCCGGTTGACGGCGCTCTGGCTTCAAGTTTGCATGGGGTAAACGGGAGACCGCCTGGATGTCGCCGATGATGTATCAGACCTATCAGAACACCATGGACTTCACGGCGCCGTGGCGCAGTGGGGCGTCCTCGGCGCTGGCCTACCTCAAGATGCTGCCCGATGGCTGGTCGGACAAGGTGTTCGGCCGCGTCGCTGCGGCGCTCGAATTGGTGTCGCGCAGTTCGCTGACCTACAAGCGCCCCCCCTACGACATCAAGCCCGTCGCGGTCGGCAACCGCGAATGGCCCGTGGTCGAGGAAGTTCCGTTCGCGACGCCATTCGGTTCGCTGCTGCATTTCAAGAAGGAAGGCGCGCCGGATCAGCCGAAAGTCCTGCTGGTCGCGCCGATGTCCGGGCACTTCGCGACGCTGTTGCGCGGCACCGTGCAGACGCTGTTGCAGGACCACGACGTCTACATCACCGACTGGCATAACCCGCGCGACATTCCGGTCAACCAGGGCAAGTTCGGTCTGGACGAATACACCGAACACCTCATCACCTTCATGGATCAGCTCGGGCCGAAGTCACACATGATCGCGGTATGCCAGCCGTCGGTGTCGGCGCTGGCTGCCTGCGCCATTATGTCGGAGGACAATCATCGCGCACGGCCGGCAAGCCTCACTTTGATGGCGGGGCCGATCGATACGCGCATTCAGCCGACCAAGGTCAACGAATTCGCTACATCGAAGCCGCTGAAATGGTTCGAGGACAATCTGATCAACTATGTGCCGGTGCAGTGCAAAGGCGCGTTCCGCAAGGTCTATCCCGGCTTCATTCAGGTGACCGCGTTCGTCTCGATGAATCTCGAACGCCACGTCAAGTCGCACAAGGATTTGCTTGAGCATCTGGCGAAAGGCGAAGTGGAAAAAGCCGACACCATCAAGACATTCTACGATGAATATTTCGCGGTGATGGATCTGCCGGCGGAGTTCTACATCGACACCATCCGCGACGTGTTTCAGGAGCATCTGCTGCCGCAGGGCAAACTGACTTACAAGGGCCGCACCGTGAATCCGGGCTCGATTAAAAAGATGGGCCTGATGACGGTGGAAGGCGAGAAGGACGACATCTGCTCGATCGGACAGACCCTTGCCGCGCAGGACCTCTGCACTGGCGTGCGCGCCTATCGCAAGGTGCATCACATGCAGGCCGGCGTCGGCCACTATGGCGTATTCAGCGGCCGCAAATGGAATAACGAGATCTATCCGCTGCTGCGGGATTTCATCCACGTCAATTCCTGACGGCCCCCGCCGGAGTCGTGCAACACGTTACTCCGCCAGCGCCTTCATCTCGGCATAGAGATCGGATTTGCCCTCGAAGCCGATACCCGGCAGATCCGGCATGGTAATATGGCCGTTCTCGACGCGTACGCCGTCAGGGAATCCGCCATAGGGCTGGAACAGGTCCGGATAGCTTTCATTGCCGCCGAGGCCGAGACCCGCCGCGATGTTCAGCGACATCTGGTGCCCGCCATGCGGGATGCAGCGCGACGGCGACCAGCCGTGAGTTTTCAGAACATCGAGCGTGCGCCGATATTCGCACAGCCCGTAGGACAGTGCGCAGTCGAACTGCAGCCAGTCGCGATCCGGCCGCATGCCGCCGTAACGAATAAGATTGCGCGCGTCCTGATGACTGAACAGGTTTTCGCCGGTGGCCATTGGCCCGGAATAGAATTCCGCGAGCGCCGCCTGCAACGCAAAATCAAGCGGATCGCCGACTTCCTCGTACCAGAACAGCGGATAGTCGCGCAGCATCTTGGCGTAGGCGATGCCGGTTTCCAGATCGAAGCGTCCGTTGGCGTCCACCGCAAGCTGAGCCTGAGTACCGATCTCCTTCAGCACGGCCTCGATGCGCTCCTGATCTTCTGCGATCGTCGCGCCGCCGATCTTCATCTTCACGACGTTGTAGCCGCGGTCGAGATAGCCGCGCATCTCGCCGCGCAGCGCCGACAGATCCTTGCCGGGATAATAGTAGCCGCCCGCTGCGTAGACGAACACGCGGGGATCGGCGGTGCGGTTATGGCGCTCCGCCAGCAGGCGAAACAGCGGCTTGCCTGCGATCTTCGCCACCGCATCCCAAATCGCCATGTCGATGGTACCGACCGCAACAGAGCGTTCGCCGTGACCGCCGGGCTTCTCATTCGACATCAGCGCGGCCCACGCCTTGTCGGGATCGATGTTGTCACCGGTCGCATCCAGCAGCGTCTTCGGATCGGCCTCCAGCAGCCGCGGCGCGAAGCGTTCGCGGATCAGGCCGCCCTGTCCGTAACGGCCGTTGGAATTGAAGCCGTAGCCGACCACGCGCTTGCCGTCGCGCACCACGTCGGTGACCACCGCGACGAGGCTGGTCGTCATCTTCGTGAAGTCGATATAGGCGTTGCGAATCGGGGACGAGATCGGCTTGGTGACCTCGCGGACGTCGACGATGCGGACGGACATGACGGACGGGATTCTCCGTTGAACGAAGCGCCCCTTTAGCAGAAAATCGCTGCCGAAGTTACACAGCCATGCGCCGGAGCCATGCTTATTCGCGTTAGCGGGGGTCCTGATACTTCAGCCCGGCGGCATGATTTCCCTGGCGATGTTCCGCCGGTTCCAGCGCGCGCGCTGCTGATAGATGGTGCCCCGCGCCGCAGGTGCCCGGCATTTATCGCCGAGATCCTTGTCGGCGACGACACTCCACGCCGCCTTGGCGTCATCCACCGTGCATTTCAGCATCAGCGATTTCTCCACGCAAACGAACGCGCCGTCGCTGTAGGACTTGCTGCTGTATGTGCAGGTGGGAGACGCGGCCCGGTTCGGCTGCACTGCAGATGTCTGAGGCGTCGGCGTTTGCGCAACCGCCGATGCGGTCATCGCCAGCGAGACAACCAGCGGCGCCAGCAGAGACGGCAGGGGCAAACGGATCATCTCAATCTCCTGAACGCACAAGGCCGGCAGCTGAGCCGAACGACGGGAGAATAGTATCAGCGCTTTGCACAGAAGATCAAAGCAGCAGAACGCACAAAAAATCCGGCCCGGCGGATCAGCGCCGGGCCGGATCTGTGTCGTCGCTTACTTCGTCAGCGGACAGCCCGACTCCTTGGCGGTCGGGAACGCCTTGTCACCCGGCACCACTGCGAGCTGCTTGTAGTAGTCCCAGGGCTTCTTCGATTCCGACGGCTTCTTGACCTCGAACAGATAGAGATCGTGCACCATGCGGCCGTTTTCGAGAACCTTGCCGCCCTGCGCGAAATCGTCATCGACAGGAAGCTCCTTCAGCTTCTTCGCCACCGCTTCGGTGTCCTTGGTGCCCGCGGCCTTGACGGCCTTGAGATAGGACAGGGTTGCCGAATAGGTGCCGGCCTGAATCATGTTGGGCATCCGGCCGGTGCGCTTGAAGAATTTTTCACCGAAGTTGCGCGACCTGTCATCGCGATCCCAGTAATAGCCTTCGGTCAGCACAAGGCCCTGCGCTGCTTGCAATCCGAGGCCGTGGACTTCCGCCAGCGTCAGCAGAAGACCGGCGAGCTTCTGGCCGCCGGCAACGATGCCGAATTCCGCCGCCTGTTTGATCGAGTTGGTGGTGTCCAGACCGGCATTGGCGAGACCGATGACCTTCGCCTTTGAGCTTTGCGCCTGCAGCAGGAACGACGAGAAGTCCGAGGTGTTCAGCGGAATGCGGACCGCGCCCAGCACCTTGCCTCCCTGTTGCGTGACGAAGTCGCCGGTGTCCTTTTCGAGCGCATGGCCGAAGGCATAATCGGCCGTCATGAAGAACCAGGAATCCCCGCCGGCCTTGACCAGCGCGCCGCCAGTGCCGTAGGCCAGCGCGCGGGTGTCATAGGCCCAGTGGAAGCCGTAGGGCTGGCAGGCATCGCCGCTCAAGCGTGAGGTTGCCGCGCCGACAACGATGTCGATCTTCTTCATCTGCTTGGACAGGTCGTGGATCGCGAGCGCGACCGAAGACGTGGTCAGCTCGGTGATCATGTCGACGCCTTCGACCTCATACCAGCGGCGTGCAATGCTGACGCCGAGGTCTGGCTTGTTCTGATGGTCGGCGGAGACCACTTCGATTTTCTGGCCAAGCACCGTGCCGCCGAAATCCTCGACCGCCATCTTGGCTGCCTCGAACGACCACTTGCCGCCGTAGTCGGCATAGACGCCGGACTGATCGTTGAGAATGCCGATCTTCACGCCTTGCGCCGCAGCCGGCAGCGCCGTCGTCAGGCCGAAGGCCGCGACAGCGGCTGCCAGAAATTTCGATGTCATGTACTGCTCCCAGTTATTTTTGTTGAGACGCCTTTATAGCGGCATCCCACAGCAGCAGGGCATTGAACTTTCGCATCGGCAATGTGCGGCCCGCGCAAAAATTTTTGCGGCGCACAAGGAATATTCGAACCGACGCGTTTCTAGCGGTTTGGCCTGTACCGGTCCGCGGACAGCTTCCGGAACCGCACACCCTTGCCGTCAGCCAGACGCGTCGCCTCATAGCCGCCGTCGCGGATCGCGTCGCGCTGCGGCCGGGCGTTTTCAGGATTGCGCTCCTTCTCCCACCACGACGCCCGCTGCGACGCACGCGGCAGCGCGAAGCCAAGCAGGTCCTCGATCTGATCGAAGCTCAGGACAAGTTCAGGCAGGGTCTGGCGCGCGAGATAGTCGCGAAGCGGATCATAGTCGCCCAATCCGGCGCTCCGTTGTGTTGAAGGTCACTCTGTGAGCCACTAGTGCCCGAATCCGAAGTTCGCCTCGTTTCGCGGCACGTTCCATGGCGAACTTCGGATTCAAAAGGGCACTAGAAACCTATAATTCTAGTGTGGTTTTGGTTCGCAAGTCCGCAAATGGACCGGATGAGAAAATGTTGCGGACTTGCGAACCACCATACTAGGTACGTCGCATCGCTCCTCTTGAACAGGGCCTTTCGTGAACCTCTTTGTTTTCGGCCTCGGCTTCAGCGGCAAAACCTTCGCCGACCGGCGGATCGCGGGCGGCGATCATGTCAGCGGGACCGTGCGGTCACGCGACAAGGCGCAGGTCCTGTCCACCGCAGGGATCGCGGCGCGTGTGTTCGGCCCGGACGGAGGCGACAGCGCCATCGAAGCCGATCTTGCGGCTGCGGATGCACTGCTGATCTCGGTGCCGCCCGGAGCTTGCGGCGATCCTGTTCTGAAAACCTACGCCCCCCAGATCGCCGCTGCGCCAAAGCTGCGCTGGATCGGCTATCTCTCCACAATCGGCGTTTATGGCGATCATGGCGGCGCATGGATCGATGAGCAGACTCCGGCAACGCCGACCAACGCGCGCTCCATCGAGCGGGCCGCCGCAGAGCAGGCCTGGCTGGCCTTCGGCGCGGCGAACGATATCCCGGTCCATGTTTTCCGGCTGGCGGGAATCTACGGTCCCGGCCAGAGCCAGCTCGTGCAACTGGCGCGCGGAACAGCGAAGCGGATCATCAAGCCCGGTCAGGTATTCAATCGCATCCATGTGGAGGACATCGCACGCGTGCTCGATGCCTCGCTCGAACGGCCGCGCGCCGGCGCGATCTACAACGTCACCGACAACGAGCCCGCGCCGCCACAGGACGTGGTGGCATTCGCGGCATCTGTGTGCGGCGTCGCACCACCGCCGGAAATCAGCCTCGACGATGCCGGTCTGACCGAGATGGGACGCTCATTCTACGCCGAAAGCAAACGCGTGCGGAACGATCTGTTGCGCAATGAGCTTGGCGTCACGCTGGCCTATCCAACTTATCGCGAAGGCCTGACCGCGCTGCGCACAGCAGACGAAGGCCCGCGCTAGAATTTCCTCGATTCGAACTGTGCCAGTGATATCGATCACGCGGCGCGGAGGATTGGGGTGAGGAGCGCCTGCTTTTCCCATTGAAACAGTTGCCCCTCACCCGGTTCGCCATAGCGCGCCGCGGGCGCACATACGCGTTTCTGGCGATCTGTCCTCTTCGCACCGGAGATACCCGCGCGGCAATCTGACGCGCACGAAGCCTTGATTGCGCGGCACGCCAAAGATATATCTGCATCAAGTGCATATTTGCAATAGATACATAAACGCAACAGATGCACATTTTACCGTCGCCCGTCTGGGCAAAGGCTGAGCTTGTGTCATGACCGGAGCCCGCGATGACAAATGCAACCACGAATGAATGCGCCGATATATTTCGATTCTTCTGGTCGTGGACCAGCGACCCGATGCGGGTCGCGGCCATCGCGCCATCGAGCGAATCGCTCGCCCGCGTCATCACCCGCGAGATCGGCCCTTCCGACGGCCCGGTGATCGAGCTTGGCGCGGGCACGGGCGTGTTCACCCGGGCGCTATTGGCGCAGGGTGTGCGCGAACAAGACCTGACGCTGATCGAATACGGCTCTGACTTCATGCGTGTGTTGCAGCTTCGCTTCCCGCAGGCGCGCGTACTGTGGATGGATGCGTCGCAACTCGCGCAGTACAAATTGTTTCCGGAAGCAACCGTGGGCGCGGTGGTGAGCGGCCTTCCGCTGCTGTCGATGTCGCCGCGCAAGATCATGTCGATCCTCAACGGCGCATTCAGCTATCTGCGCCCCACGGGCGCGTTCTACCAGTTCACCTATGGGCCGCGATGTCCGGTGCCGCGGCCGATTCTCGACCGGCTTGGATTGAAAGCCACCCGCGTCGGCGGAACCGTCCGCAATCTTCCGCCCGCCGCGGTCTATCGCATCACCCGGCGGCAGCCCCTCGGTGCGCGCCGTACATCGGATCCATCATTCGCCGAACCATCATGAGGGCGGCCGCAACGCAAAAGCCCTTGCCTCGACCTGCCGCGAATGATGTATCTGAGCCGGACATCTCCGGCAGCTGAGACACATGCGCGGTTCGAAGAACGAAACCAGGAAACCTGCGGAAGGGCTGCGCGAGCGCAAGCGCCGACAGACCCGTGAGCGCATCGCGCAAGCCGCGATGACGCTGTTTCTCGAACAGGGCTTCGACGCCACCACGATCGACCAGATCGCCGACGCAGCGGACGTGTCGAAGCGGGGATTCTTCGACTATTTCCCGGCCAAGGAAGATGTCGTCGCCGCTTGGCAGGACGAATTCGCCGACTCACTGCTGGAGGAGGTGGCATCACGCCCGACGAAAGAGCCGATGGCCAAGACCGTCGAGGAAGCGCTCATCTCCACCATCGTCGCGGCGGTCAATCCGCAAACGCTGGCCCTCGGCAAGCTCATCAAGAATACACCGGCGCTGCGCGCACGCGATCATCTGAAATACGCCAAGCTCGAACAGAAGCTGGTGGAGGCTCTGACCGCCCGCGCCAAGGGAAAAGCCGATCAACTGCGGATCCGGCTTCTCGCCATGAGCGCCATCGGCGCATTGCGTGTGGCCGGACAGACTTGGGATCTGGATCAGTTCCTCAACAAGCCGCCGGCGCATATCCGCAAGATCGCCAAGACCTTGTGGTCCACATTGGGCGAACTGGGCGCCGAGGGCAAAGGCAAATAGGGCGTCGTTTGCACGACCGTCATTGCGAGCGAAGCAAAGCAACCCATAATCAAAGCTGGATTGCTTCGTCGCTGCGCTCCTCGCAATGACGGCTTGACCCTTACGCCGCCTTGTTCGCTTTCGCGGCGCGGATCGCTTCCCAGATCTTCACCGGGGTCAGCGGCGTTTGCAGCGATGTGATGCCGAGTTCACTCAACGCATCCATCACGCCATTGACGATACAGGGCGGCCCCCCAATGGCGCCGGACTCGCCGCAGCCCTTTGCGCCCAGCGGATTGGTCACGCACGGTGCGGAATCGTCCAGCGTCACCTCGATGTTTTGCGGCATGTCGCTGGCGCGCGGGATGCAATAGTCTTGATAACTCGCGGTCAGCAATTGCCCAGACGCGTCATAGACCACGCCTTCATACAGCGCCTGCCCGATGCCCTGCGCTACACCGCCATGCACCTGACCCGTGACCAGCATCGGATTGATGGCAACACCGACATCATCCACCGTGGTGTAGCGCACTACACGGGTCACGCCGGTGTCCGGATCGATCTCCAGTTCGCAGATGTGGGTGCCGTTCGGCCAGGTCGGTCCATCGACATCGCCCTGGCTGTCGACAGTGAGCCGGGCATCCTTCTCGTCCTTCGCCAGATCGAACAGGCTGACACGGCGGTCGGTGCCGACCACGGTCAGGACACCGTCGCCATATTCGATGTCGCCCACCGAAGCCTCCAGCACGTGCGAAGCCTTCTCGCGCGCCTTCTGGATCAGATCACCCGCCGATACAACCGCTGCGGTGCCGCCGACGAACAGCGAGCGCGAGCCTACGCTGCCGCCGCCCGTGGCCTTGTCGGTATCGCCCTGAATGACGTCGATGCGATCGACAGGAATGCCGAGCGCGGCTGCGACCATTTGCGAATAGCTGGTCTGAAGTCCCTGCCCCATCGCCTGCGTGCCCGATTGCAGTACCACGCGGCCCTCGGCCGTGGCATGCAGCGTCACCTTCTCGGTGTGCACGCGGCCGCCGGTCCATTCGATGTAGCTGGTGAGGCCGCGGCCGTAGAGCAGACCCTTTTTTCTGGCGGCCTTCTTGCGCGCGGCGAAGCCGTCCCAGTCCGCCAGTTTCGAGGCACGATCAAGCATGTGCGCGAAGGCACCGCTGTCATAAACCTGACCGACCGCGTTGGTGTAGGGAATCTGCGCCGGCTTGATGTAGTTGACCTTGCGGATCTGGCGAGGGTCCATGCCGATTTGCCGCGCAGCGGCATCCATCAGCCGCTCGACGATGAAGACCGCCTCCGGCCGTCCGGCACCGCGATAGGGTCCGGTCGGCGCGGTGTGGGTCATCACCGCCTTGATGTCGAAGTGAACCAGCGGAAGATCGTAGACGCCGGTGGCCACGAACGGCCCGAGCACCAGTGGAATGATCACGCCCGCGCCGGTGAGATAAGCACCGACGCCGCCCAGCGACCGCACGCGGAAAGCGAGCACGCGGCCTTTCTCGTCGAGCGCGAACTCGCCGGTGGAAGTGAGGTCGCGGCCATGGGAGCCGCCGACGAAGTCATCGATGCGATCACCGCGCCAGCGCACCGTCCGCTTCAGTTTCGTCGCGGCATAGGCGACGAGACCGTCTTCCGGATAGAGATTGACCTTATGGCCAAAGCCGCCGCCGATGTCGCCGACCAGCACATGCACGCTGTCCTTGGGACGCTTCAGCACGACATCCGCGAGAATGTCGCGTGTCGCAGTCGGCGTCTGGGTCTGGACATGAAGTGTGAGGCGGCCGGTCTTTTTATCGACTTCCGCCATGGTGCTGCGCGGCTCCATGGCGGAGGGCACCAGCCGCTGGCTGGCAAGATCGAGCGAGACCACGTGCCTTGCCTGGGCGAAGGCGGCCTCGGTTGCCGCTGCGTCGCCGTAGCTCATGGCGGCAGCGATATTGTCGGGCGCATCGGGCCAGACCGCCGGCGCGCCGGGGGCAAGCGCATCAACCGGACTGATGACTGCAGGCAGGATGTCGTAGTCGATGGCGATGGCTTCGGCCGCGGTCTGCGCATCAGCGCGCGACGACGCGAGCACCGCGGCGACCGGCTCGCCTGCAAAGCGAACGACGTCATGCGCCAGCAATCGCCGCGGCGGCGCAGCCATCGGCGAGCCATCGGGCCGCTTGAAGATCGGCAGGGTGGGGATGGTGCCGATGTCGTCGGCGACCAGATCGGCCCCGGTGTAGACCGCCGCGACGCCCGGTACGGCCAATGCCGCGCTGGTGTCGATGGCCTTGATTTTCGCATGTGCGTGGGGCGAACGCAGCACGTAGAGCCACAACATACCATCCAGCGGCTTGTCGTCGGTGAAATGTCCCTGCCCAGTGAGCAGCCGCTGATCCTCAAGACGCTTGACGGACTGGCCCGCGCCGAAGCGCAGGTTGGAGGGCAGAATGTTCATCGATGTTCCTTCAAACCAGATTGGACGGAGCGAAATCGCCGGGCAGGCGGAATTCCGGTCCCGATGCGGGTTCCCGCATAGCACATCCCGCCACGCAAGGTTGAGTCTATGGAACGACTTTCCGCCATGCGCCGGAAACGGGCCTTGGAGGTTGCACAGGGCCGCCATGCCTTGCATGTCGGGCGGCTGTGATTAAGGTCGGGACAATGAACGAGATGCCCAGCCCCAAATCGCTGACCCGCCGAGTCGCCGCAACCGTGTGTCCGCACGATTGCCCCTCGACCTGCGCGCTGGAAGTGGACGTGCTCGACGAACGCACCATCGGCCGGGTGCGCGGCGCGCGGGACAACGGCTACACCGCCGGGGTGATCTGCGCCAAGGTCGCGCGCTATGCGGAGCGCATCCATCATCCCGACCGCCTGATGCGGCCCTTGGTCCGCACCGGCGCCAAAGGGTCCGGCACGTTCGCACCGATTTCGTGGGACGACGCACTCGATCTGGTGGCCGACAAATTCCTCCAGGCCGAAGCGCGCTACGGCGCCGAATCCGTCTGGCCCTATCAGTATGCCGGCACCATGGGCCTCGTGATGCGCGATGGCATCAACCGTCTGCGCCACGCGAAGAAGTACTCCGGTTTTCATTCCACCATCTGCGTCAATCCGGCATGGACCGGATTCGTCGCGGGAACGGGCAGGCTCGCCGGTCCGGACCCGCGCGAAATGGCGAAATCCGACTGCGTTGTGATCTGGGGAACCAATGCCGTGAACACCCAGGTCAACGTGATGACCCACGCGATGCGCGCGCGCAAGGAACGCGGCGCGAAGATTGTCGCGGTCGATGTCTACATGAACGGCACCATGGAGCAGGCCGATCTCGCCGTCCTGCTGCGCCCCGGCACCGACGGCGCGCTTGCCTGTGCGGTGATGCATTGCCTGTTTCGCGACGGCAAGGCGGATCGCGAATTCCTCGCGCAGCACACCGATGCGCCGGGCGAACTCAAGGACCATCTGCGCAACCGCAATCCGGCATGGGCCTCGGCGATCACGGGCTGCCCGATCGAGACCATCGAGGAGTTCGCGCGGTTGGTGGGCAACACACCGCGCACCTACTTCCGCCTCGGCTACGGTTTCTCCCGATCGCGCAACGGCGCAGCCAACATGCATGCGGCAAGCTGCATCGCGGCGGTGACCGGCGCGTGGCGCCATGAGGGCGGTGGCGCGTTTCACAACAACGGCGCGATCTATCACTGGGATCGCTCGCTGATCGAGGGACTCGATGTCGCCGATCCGTCGGTGCGCGCGCTCGACCAGTCCCGCATCGGGGCCATTCTCTGCGGCAACGCCGAGGCCCTCTTCAACGGCCCGCCGGTCACGGCAATGCTGATCCAGAACACCAATCCGGTGTCGGTCGCGCCCGACCAGACCCGCGTCAAGCAGGGTTTCGCACGCGACGACCTGTTCGTCTGCGTGCACGAGCAGTTCATGACCGAGACGGCGAAGGCGGCGGACCTCGTGTTGCCAGCGACGATGTTCATGGAGCATGACGACGTCTATCAGGGCGGCGGTCATCAATACGTTCTCGCCGGCCCGAAGCTGATCGAGCCACCGGGCGAATGCCGCTCCAACCACGACGTGATCACAGAACTGGCAAAGCGACTTGGCGCCGAGCACCGCGGCTTCGCGATGACGTCACGCGAAATCATCGACTGGACGCTGCAAAAATCCGGCTGGGGTACGCTTGAGAATTTGGAGCGGGAACGCTGGATCGATTGCCAGCCGGATTTCGAGACCGCGCATTACACCAAGGGCTTTGATTGGCCAGACGGCAAATTCCGCTTCAAGCCGGACTGGCCGACGGTGCCGTTCCGCAGTCCGGGGCTTTCGGGACCGGTGGAGGGGCTGCCGCAGCTGCCCGACCACTGGACCGTGATCGAAGACATCGACGACCAGCACCAGTTCCGGCTCGCCACCTCGCCGGCGCGCAACTTCCTCAACTCGACCTTCAGCGAAACGCCGACGTCACTCGGTCGCGAGCAACGGCCCACCGTGATGATCCATCCCGATGACGCATCGGCTTTGTCGATCACGGACGGCAGCAAGGTTGTCCTCGGCAACCAGCGCGGCGAGGTCCGCCTTCACGCCCGGCTGTTCGAGGGTGTGCGGCGCGGCGTGCTGATCGCGGAATCGATCTGGCCAAACGACGCCTACGAGGATGGCCGCGGCATCAACACGCTGACCGGTGCGGACCCGATCGCGCCTTATGGCGGAGCTGCGTTTCACGATAATCGTGTGTGGATCAGGCTCGCGGAATAAACGCGCGGTCGGCTCTGGCGCGATTACCCGCTCCAGCTTCGTATCAGCATGTAGATCGCCACGCAGATGATCACGCCCACGAAAATGTCGTTGAGCAGGGTTCTGCGGTTCGCGAACAGATGCGCCGAC
The DNA here is from genome assembly GCF_021502575.1 of Bradyrhizobium sp. G127. Lineage (NCBI taxonomy): Bacteria > Pseudomonadati > Pseudomonadota > Alphaproteobacteria > Hyphomicrobiales > Nitrobacteraceae > Bradyrhizobium > Bradyrhizobium sp. G127. Next base: position 83,201 of record NZ_JAKFGN010000003.1, on the reverse strand, counting down.
CGGACGCCGATCCATCCTCCGGCCAAACCTCCGGCGATGAAAATTCCGGCCAACGGCCAGTCAATGAGGCCGGAAAACGCATAGCTCGCCGCCGTCGTCAGCCCGAACGCCAGCACTGCCACCAGCGACGAACTCACGGCATAAACCAGCGGCATGTCGGTCGCGAAGACAAGGGCGGGAACGATCAGGAAGCCGCCTCCGATTCCGAAGAAACCCGAAAGCAGGCCCGTTGCCAGTCCGAGACCAGCGAGCTTCGGCGCATTCGCCTTATTCAACTGCACGGTATGATCGCCGGCATAGTCGCGACGCAGCCGCATCAACGCGGCGATCACCAGCATCAGCAGAGCGAACAGCACAAGCAGGCGCTGCCCGTCCACCATCTTTCCGATCAGTGAGCCGAGCAGCGCGCCGATAACACCGGCCGCGGCGAGCACGAACGCACATGCCCATTTCACCGTTCCGGCGCGCGCATGAATCGAAAGCCCGAATGCCGCGCTCACGGCAACGGCGATTGAACTGGTCCCGATCGCAATATGTGCATTCGGGATGCCGACCAGATACACCATCAACGGCACCGCGAGAACGGAGCCGCCGCCGCCGATCAGTCCGAGAGTAAAGCCGACCAGCGTCCCGGATGCGCCCCCGAGAAGCCCCTGCGCCAAGGACATCATATTCACTATCTCGCTTGCCGCAGGGACACTGACCCGCCCGATCAGGCGGAACGCATTATGCCGCGATTCCATGGCGCGAACTTCAGCACCCGCGCCATTCCACAGGTTCCGGTAAGGCCCGCGAACAGAAGCCCAGCGCCGATGAACCCCGGGACGATGAAAAACCCGGGCGAGACGAAGACGCCGAGCAGCACCCCCGCCAGACCCATGCCGCCGGCGGCGATCTGCACCTGACGCTGGATCTCAAGAGGCTGACGGCGATCGGTCACGACGGGCAGCCCCGCCTTGCGCCAGGCATCAAGCCCGCCTTCGACGACGAAAGCCTCACAATCCTGGCCGGCATAGGCCTCAAGCCGCAATGAGTTGGCCAGCGTCCGGTGGCCGGAGCGGCAATGGAAAATGACGGGCTTGCCGCGATGAAGCTCCGCGTCAGCCTCCTCCAGTTTCGACAACGGCAAATGGCGGGCGGCAGCGATGCGCTCGCGCGCGTGTTCATCCGCCTCGCGGATATCGACCAGAATCGCGCCGTCGCTCAACATTTGGCAGGCCTTCTCGGGACTTACAGTTTGAAGTGTCATGATGTTCTCCGCAGTAGCAGTCAGCGCCGCCCACGGCGCTTGGGAGGTGGGCAAAACAGGGTATGGAGAGTTGCCAGAAGCTGCTCGATGCGCGGATCGGCGATCCTGTACCAAAGCACCTGTGACTCCCGGCGAAAGGTGACGATCTTCTCGTCGCGCATTTTGGCGAGATGCTGCGACAACGCCGACTGGGTCAGCCCCACGGCCTCCGCCAGCGCCGTCACGTTAGCCTCGCCCCACTCGACGAGCTTGCACAGGATCATCAGCCGCCGCTCGTTGGCGAGCGCACGTAAAGTGCCTGCAACCTCGGCCGCCTGGGACTCGAAGGCCGTAAGATCGAACTGTTTGGCGCTCATTGTCATCTCTATATATATTAGATATTGCTTATTTAGCATCATCTAATATTATAAGTCAACCTTCTGAACGAACAATTTGAAAAGAGACGAGCCATGACCGACAAGCCGACCATCAAGGCGTTTTTCGACGAACCCACCAACACCATCAGCTACCTGGTGACGGATCCCGCCACCCTGCAAACGGCCGTGATCGATCCGGTTCTCGATTACGATCCCAAATCGGGCGAAGTGGACACCAGATCGGTCGAGGCTATCCTGAAGGTCGCGTCGGAGCGTGGATTGACCATCGCATGGGTTCTGGAGACTCACGCCCATGCCGATCACCTCTCAGGTGCGCCATATATCAAGGCGAAAACCGGCGCCAGGATCGGTATCGGCGAGCACATCAAGGACGTACAGCGAATCTTCCGCCCGATATTCAACGCCACCGACCTAAAAACCGACGGCAGCGATTTCGACCATCTGTTCAAGGATGGCGAGATTTTCAAGATCGGGAATCTGAACGTCGAGGTGCTTCATACGCCAGGCCATACCCCCGCCGACATCAGCTATAAAATCGCAGATACGGTCTTTGTCGGCGACACCCTGTTCATGCCGGATTACGGCACCGCGCGTGCGGATTTCCCCGGTGGCGATGCCCGCCAGCTTTACCGGTCCATCCAGCGGCTGCTGGCATTGCCGCCCGCCACTCGCCTGTTCATGTGTCACGACTATAAGGCGCCGGGACGGGACAACTATGCTTGGGAGACCACGGTTCAGGAACAGTGCGACGGAAATGTCCACGTCGGCGCGGGGAAGACCGAGGAAGAATTCGTGACCGCGCGAATGAAGCGCGACGCGACGCTATCGGCACCGACGCTGTTGCTGCCATCGATCCAGGTCAACATCCGCGCGGGGGCGTTTCCGCCCGCTGAAGACAACGGAGTGCACTATCTGCGTATTCCTGTAACTTTCAAATCGGCATCTCCTTCTCCTTGAAGGAGGACGCCGCTCAGGACACCGGCCTGTTTTCCCAGTACGGATCGCGCAGCTTGCGCTTGAAGATCTTGCCGCTGGCTTCGCGCGGCAACTCGGCGAGGAACTGGATGTCCTTCGGCACCTTGAAATTCGCCAGCCGCTTGCGCAGGTAGTCCTGCACGGCCTGCGGCGTCAACTCTGCGCCCGCGTCCGGCTCGATGCACGCCATCAGCCGCTCGCCGAATTCATCGTCGGGGATGCCGAACACCGCGCAGTCGCGCACGCCTTCCATGCCGATCAGCGTATTCTCGATTTCGGCGGGGTAGATGTTGACACCGCCGGAGATCACCATGTCGCGCTTGCGGTCGCACAGGAACAGATAGCCATCCTCGTCGAGATAGCCGACGTCACCGACGCTGATGAGGCCTTCGCGACCCGCTTCGGCGCGCGCGCCGGGCTTGCGATGATAGTCAAAGTCCGCCATAGCGGCCTGCCGCATATAGATCTCGCCGATTTCGCTGACGCCGCAGGACTCGCCATTCGGGCCAAAGATTTTCACGACGCCACCCTCGATGGCGCGGCCGACGGTACCGGGTTTTGCCAGCGCCTCCTGCGACGAATGCCAGATCGGAATGCCGGTCTCGGTCGAACCGAAGTATTCGTTGATGACCGGTCCCCACCACGCGATCATCGCCTGCTTCACCGCCACCGGACAGGGCGCCGCGCCATGCACGACATCACGCAGCGACGATACGTCGTAACGCTTCCTCATGTCATCGGGCAGCCGCAGCAAGCGCACAAACATGGTCGGCACCATGTGCATGTGGGTGACCTTGTGTCGCTGGACGAGCTGCAACAGGTCTTCCGGATCGAAGCGCGGTTCCAGCACCATGGTGCAGCCGTGGCGGAATGCCAGATTGCCATAGGAGTTCGGCGCCGAGTGATACATCGGCCCGTTCATGAGAATGACCTGATCTTCGTTCGGCTTCACGCCATACGTGATCGCGCCGACACGCTCGGCCGCCGCCATCTGGTCCGGCTGCATCGGTTGACGCCGCACGCCTTTCGGGCGTCCCGTGGTGCCTGACGTATAGAACATGGGCGAGGCACGGCCCGGCGTCTCGCGCGACGGGGCATGACCGTCGCGCCAACTGTCCCAGTCGGTATACCCGTCGGGTACCCGCACGAGATCGGGCGGCACCTGGAACGCTGCGGCAATTTCCGGCGGTGTCTTCACCACCAGCAGCGGCAGCCGCTTCGGCAGGCCATCCTTAATTTGCGGCAGGAGATCCGCGTGGCAGACCAGCGCCTGCGCGCCGCTATCCGCCAGGATGTATGCGACCTCCTCCGCCTTCAGATGCCAGTTGATCGGCACCACCGGCGAGCCGAGCATTGCTGCGCCATATGACGCCTCGAAGAACGCGAAATCGTTGCGCAGCATCAGGCCCACCGGCGCGCCGTCGCGAACGCCGAGCGCCCTGAAGCCGTTCGCCACGCGCGCGATGCGCTGATGAATGTCCGGATAGCTGATCCGTCGTTCGCCGCTGATAATCATGAACGCATTCCAGTTAGAAAGTACACGCGCGCCGCCGGATCATACCCGGCGGCGCGCTTTTACCGCCTATTGATCGTCGAGAACCTTGCCGAAGCCAACCCAGCTTTTGCCGTCGAAACGGCGCAGCAACAGTTGCTGGAACGGCAAGTAGTCGTCAGGGCCCGTGGTCACGGTGATACCGGGCAACAACAGCGGCAACTGAACATCTTTGATCGATGCGGCCTGCCGCTTGATATTCTCGCTGCTGAAATCGTCCTTGCAAGCCCTCAGGACAACCTCCAACAGCGTGGCGTAGTGATAGCCGGCGGAATAGTTGGAGTTATTCAGGTCCGCATTGGGCATGTACTGCTTCATGAAGGCGAAGAACTCCTTCACGCCGGGATCGTTGGCCCACTGAACGTCATTGACGTCCTTCTGGTTGCTGGACGAAATCATGCCGACAGCATTCTCGAGACCTGCCGGCGCCAGAAATGAAATCGACGACGACGACGTCGGCAGGAATGTCAAATCCGGCTTCCACCCCAGTTCGGCGATTCCCTTGATCAGCTGCGACGTAAATTTCCCGAGGGTTACGCCGAACAAAACATTCGCACCCGAGGCTTTCAGGTTTGCGAGTTGAGAACTGACGGTCGGTGCACTGGTTTCATAGTTCGCTTCAGAAACGATCATCGTTGCCGCCTTGGCACCGAGCGCGCGCTTGAAGCCGGCGACATAGTCCCGCCCGAAGTCGTCGTTCTGCGACAATATCGCGATCTTCGCATCGGGCTTCGTCTGGAGGATGTACTTGGCGTAGATCACGCCCTCGGACTCGTAGGCCGCCATGCCGGGCATGGTGTAGGGAAAATTCTTCGGATCGGCCCATTTGGTCGCGCCGCTCAGCACAAAGAGCTGAGGAATTTTCTTGCCATTGAGGTAGCGATGCACGGCATTGTTGGTCGCTGTACCGAGCGAGCCGAACAGCACGGTGACCTCATCCTGCTCCACCAGTTTGCGGGTCTGCTCCACCGTTTTGGGCGGCGAATAGGCATCGTCGAGGCTGATAAACTTCACCTTGCGCCCGTTGATTCCGCCCTCGGCATTGACCTTCTCGAAATACGCTTCCTGAGCGCGGCCGATAACGCCGAAGCCCGACAGCGGTCCGCTGTACGGCAATGTTTGTCCGATGCGGATGTCACCCTTGCTGTCGGCATGCGCAACGCCGCAAGCGGCCAGCGTCACCAATGCCATCACACGCAGTGATACGGCTCTCATGATTCTCTCCCTTTGGTTTTTGATTGGCTTTTTGTTTTGTTTCGAAGTGTCAGCAGCGCAATCCTGGCAAAGCGCCGCTGCTTTATTTTGTCATGGTCCTTTCCGAAAACGAGCTGCCGCGCACACTGTTCGTCTCAAGCGCTTGCGCGCATCACGAAATCCCCACGCGCTTCATCGAATTCACGTTTCAACCGCTCGACCAGTTCCGCTACCGGCGGCACGTCCTTGATCTGGCCGATGCCCTGTCCCGAACCCCAGATATCGCGCCAGGCCTTGACCTTCATGTTTCCGCCAGAGCCGAAGTTCATTTTCGATTTGTCGGCCACCGGAAGGTTTTCCGGATCGAGGCCCGCAGCCGCTATCGAAGGGCCGAGATAGTTACCATGAACACCGGTGAACAGGTTGGTGTAGACGGTGTCATGCGCCGCGTATTCAGTCAGCGCCTTTTTGTAAGCCGGCTCGGCGTTGGCCTCGACGGTGGCGATGAAGCGCGTGCCCATGTAGGCCATGTCCGCGCCGAGCGCGAGCGCAGACGCGATGCCCCAGCCATCGGAGATCGCGCCCGACAGCAGGATCGTTCCCTTGAACCACTGCTTGACTTCGCGAACGAGCGCAAAAGGCGACAGCGTTCCGGCATGACCGCCGGCTCCGGCGCAAACCAGGATCAACCCATCCACACCCTGCTCCGCCGCCTTGCGCGCGTGCTTTACATTGATGACGTCATGAAACACCACGCCGCCATAGGAATGCGCCGCATCGACGATTTCCGACGGCGGACGCAGCGACGTGATGATGATCGGCACCTTGTGCCGGGTGCAGGTCTCCATGTCCTGCATCAGGCGATCGTTCGAGGCGTGGCAGATCTGGTTCACCGCATATGGCGCAACCTTCTTGTCCGGATTCTTGGCCTTGTAGTCGCCGAGTTCGTCTTCGATCCGCGTCAGCCATTCGTCAAGTTTCGCGGCCGGCCGCGCATTCAGCGCCGGAAACGAACCGACAATACCGGCCTTGCACTGCGCAATGACGAGTTCGGGACCCGACACGATGAAAAGCGGCGATCCCAGAACGGGCAGTTCGAGTGTGCCGGTGAGCGAGGCTGGAAGCGGCATTGACGAATGCTCCTTTGTTGAATGTGAGCAACGATAACATCTTGACCCGGCGCCCCGAATGTCCAATTTTGAACAATAGCAATATCATAGTTGAACAGTAGTGGATCGACATGGACTGGGACCTGTGCCGGACGTTTATCGCGGTCGCCGAATCCGGCAGCTATCTCGGCGCGGCGCGCCGCCTGCGCTCAAGCCATCCCACCGTCGGCCGCGAGATCGCCGCGCTGGAAGCCCAGCTCGGGGCCAAATTGTTCGTCCGTTCCAATGAGGGGCTGACGCTGACCGCACAAGGCCGCCGCTTCCGGGACCACACCGCGACCATGGAAGCCGCCGCCTTGCGCGCGGAGGCCGCAGTCTCGGCCAAGGGCGAAAGAGCGCGCGGCATCGTCAAGTTCTCGATCGGGCCGACGCTGGCGGCCTACTGGCTGATGCCGCACATGGCGTCATTCATCGCAACACATCCCGACGTCCAGATCGAATTCGTCACGCATCCATTTCCGGTCAGCGTGCGCAAGCGTGAAGCTGATATCGTGCTGCGCATCTATCAAAGCGGCGACGAAAATTTGATCGGACGCAAGATCGCACGGCTTGGCGTCGGCTTTTATGCCTCGCGCGGCTATGCCGCACGCTATCCACTCCCCGCGCATCGCGACGACTGGAAACAGCACAGAGTCATCGGCTTCGCGGACAGGGCCTCCAACGCCGAACTCGGCCGCTGGAGCGACCATGTCGCTCGGCATGCCTCCGTGGTGATGCGATGTTCGTCGCAGTCCGACATGCTGGCGGCGGTGCGCGCCGGCATCGGTATTTGCGCCATGTCCTGTATCGTCGGCGATGCGCATGACGATCTCGTTCGCGTTTCACCGCAGAAGCTCGCCGGTATCTCCGACATCTGGTTGCTGGCGCATCCGGATCTGATCGACCTTCCGCCGCTGAGGGCGGTGATGGACTTCGTCACCCGGCGCTCGCGCGAAGATCGCGATCATCTCAGCGGCGCGGTGAAGGCGTAACGCAACAAAAAAGGCCCCGGACAACCGGGGCCTTGAGTTTGTCTGGAGAGAATTCTTAGTATTTCGCCATCACCGGGCCACCCCAGTTGAAGTGATAGTTCACGCCGACCTTCACAGTGTGGAGGTCGTCCTTGTAGGAGAGCGCGCCCGCAGGGCTCGCGACGTTGGTGGTGTCGAAGTTGTAGTACTGGTATTCAACCTTCGCCGACCATGCCGGAGCGAACATGTATTCAAAGCCGCCGCCGACGGTGTAGCCGGTCGAGTTGCGGTCGGTCACAGCCGGCAGGAAGCCAGCGGTTGCAGCGAGGCCAGCATCGTCACGGAACGCGACACCGCCCTTGGCATAGACCAGACCCGGGCCCCAAGTGTAGCCGAGGCGGCCGGTGACCGAAGCAAGCCAGTCGGAACGGTCACGGAACGAATCAATTCCGTTGGTGAAGGTGCGGTCGCTGTTCGACAGGCCGCTGATCTGGCCTTCGATACCAACCAGCCAGTTCGGAGCGAACTGGTAGTCAGCGCCGATCTGGCCGCCGCCGAGGAACGCCGCGTCGCGGTTGCTGCCGGCGAGGCCGGGGATCGTGGTTGCATAGCCGTTGTCACCGCCGAAGGCTGCGCCGATGTGCGCGCCGACATAGATGCCGGTCCAGTTGTAGATCGGCGCGGCATAAACCGGCGCCTTGGTGTAGGTGCGCGCCGGAAGGTCGGCAGCGAAAGACGCCGTTGAAACCAGCGAAGCGGCGGAAAGCGCCAGAAGAGCAGAACGGATACGCATTGTTTTTTCCCCGTGTTGAAGTTGGGCGAACCCTATTGGCTGCCCAGTTAATGAAAAATGGACAACGGGGCGGATGGTTTCAGAGGGAGCCGATCGTCCGCGGCTTTATCTTCAAGCGTGATAAAATAGACACGCTAACGGTCAAAACCGAAAGGTGCTGTTAAACATAATGCGTCCCGCGCGCTCGAATCGCGCTTCACCGGCACGCCTCGACAACTTGCTGGGCACACGGGCGGGCTGGGACGTGAGAGAACTGGGAAATTCACTGGCGGAGAGAGCGGGATTCGAACCCGCGATACGGTTTCCCGTATACACACTTTCCAGGCGTGCGCCTTCAACCACTCGGCCACCTCTCCAGCGCGCCTGTCATGAAGGGGTGCGCGGTGATTTGCAAGGGAGTGCAGGCGCCGCCGGGAAATATTCCATAAATATTTGAAGTTGCTAGATTATTTGACGACCGCGAGGGCGGCAAACCCGATTCGCTCGACAGCCGGGCGGCCATCACAGCTTCTAATTATAAAGCCTCGCGCCGGCCGCGCGCAGCGGACGGACAATCGCGGACGGCAGGGCCGCCCCCGCAGCCATATCTCTCGAATTCTCGAGCGCCTCAATAAAGTCAGCGAACCAGCTATGGATGGTCCCGGCGCGGAGCTTCACCATCATTGCCTCCCAGCGCATCCGCCGCTCGGTCGCCGGCATCGACAACGCCGTCGCGATGGTGCGCGCCATACCATCGATATCGTGCGGATTGACCAGCAGCGCCGTATCGAGCTCGTTAGCAGCGCCGGCGAATTTCGACAGCACCAGCACGCCGGGATCAATCGGGTTCTGCGCGGCGACATATTCCTTGGCGACGAGATTCATGCCGTCATGCAGCGGCGTCACCACGCCGACCTGTGCTGCGCGGTAAAATCCCGCGAGCACGGTCTGACTGAAGCCTTTGCTGAGATAGCGGATCGGTGTCCAGTCGACTTCGCCGTGACGCCCGTTGACTTCGGTCACCTGCTTCGACAATTCGTCCTGCAAGTTGCTGTAGGCCTCGATGCCTCCGCGCGACGGCGTGGCGATCTGCAATAGAGAGACCGACCGCTTCAACGACGGCTGCATCTCGAACAGCCGGTCGAAGGCGCTAATGCGGTTGACGAGCCCTTTGGAATAATCCACGCGATCGACGCCGATGGCGAGGCGCTCGCCGTGCAAACTCTTGCGCAGACGCGAGACGTCCGGATGCGACGCTGCGCGTTGAGCCTGCGCCGAGAAGCCATCGACATCAATGCCGATGGGGAAGGTCGCAATGCGTGACGTACCGAAGCGCGAGGTGACGAGACCTCCGTCGACCTCTAGGCCGAGATCGGTGCGCAGATAGGTCGCGAAATTCTCACAATCATCATCCGTCTGGAATCCGATCAGATCATAGGCGAGCATCGCCTCGATCAATTCGCGATGATGCGGCACGCCCGCGATGACACGGCGCGACGGAAACGGCGTATGCAAAAAGAAACCAAGCGGATTCTGGACGCCCAGATCACGCATTTCCGCGCCGAGTGCGAGAAAGTGATAATCCTGAATCCAGAACATCGCGCTCGGCTTGCGAAAACGCATCAACGCACGCGCCATGAAGGTGTTCACCTCGCGATAGGACTGATAATCGTCACGCGAGACCCGGATGAGATCGGTGCGGGAGTGCAGCGCAGGCCACAGCGCCGAATTGGCGAAACCTTCATAATAGCCACCATAATGAGCGGCCGGAAGATCGAGCAACGCCAGCGCACCGGCGCCGAGCGATTCGATTTCAGCGAAAGAGTCCTTGGTCGCGTTGTCGCGCACACGCCCGGACGAGCCAACCCAGATCGCACCCGATTTTTCTACGACCGGCAGCAACGCTGCTGCGAGTCCGCCTGTCATAGGTTCATTTGCTTTGGCGCGCGCGACGCGGTTGGAAACAACAACGAGATCCACAGGGGGCCCTCCCTAGCTTCGCGATCGCAAAACTAACACCTGTTCATCAATATGGTTCCTTGCCACCCTTCAGACTGATTGATGTCGAATTTTGGCGAGCAATGGAACCAGGTTCCTTGATACAGAGGGTGGCCGATTAAAACTGCCTTGGATAGTCTTGACACATCCGGAATCGCGCGGTGCGTTTTGAAAGAAAATACCGGCACACGCTGTGATGAAGAGCGCATTTCCGCGACGACGAACTCATCGCAGACTCGCTATCGCCGAATGAAATCGCCGCGCCTCGATGCCTGGATTAACTTTTCCGCAAAGCGGTTCCATCTAGCACAGGCAAGTCACCGAGAACGATCAGGTTCTAGCTGCGCCAATAGCGATCCTCCCAGTTCCGCGAGAGTTTCATGCCGGTGAGAATCAACCCCGCCATCGAATAGGTCTGCGGAAAATTTCCAAACAGTGCGCCGGTTTTCGGATCGACGTCTTCGGACAACAGGCCGTAGCGATTGCGGTGCGCCAGTGCATCTTCGAAAAGATCGCGCGCCTCGTCGCGACGCCCAAGCTGCCACCATGCATCGATCAGCCAGAACCGGCAGATCATGAATGCCGTCACGGGCAATCCGAAATCATCTTCCGCGGCATAGCGCATGACATGCTTTTCGCGCAGCAACTCGCGCTCCATAACTTTGACAGTCTTGACGAAGCGCGGATCGTCGACCTCGCAGACTCCAAGATCGGGCAACAACAGCACACTGGCGTCAAGATCGTCCGATCCGAATGCCGCCGTGAAAGCTTCGCGTTTCGGATTCCACGCCTTTTCGAGAAGCTCTTTGTGAATCGGATCGGCCAGCGAATTCCAGTAGGATGCTCGCTCATGCAGGCCAAGACGCGCGGCGATCGCGCCAAGCCGGTTGACACCCGCCCAGCACATCGCCGCCGAATGAGTGTGAATACGCTGCCGCCCGCGATACTCCCAGATCCCGGCATCCGGCTGCAACGCGACGGCAGCGGCTTTCTCGCCGAGATGTTCGAGAAGGCGGAACAGTTTTTCGCCTGCAGGCGTCGGCAGGCGACGGTCAAAGAACAACGGCAATGCCGCGAGGATCACGCTGCCATAGGTGTCGTGCTGAATCTGATCGACGGCAGCGTTGCCGATGCGCACCGGGCCGTCGCCACGATAGCCTTTTAGATCGGTCGCAATCCACTCGTCGAGCGGCAGATTCGGCACCACGCTGTAGACCGGCTTCAGTGGCCCATCCGCGTTGGTAGCAATCGACAGCGTAAAGCCGATGAAGTCCTCCATCGTCTGCGTCGCGCCCACGCGATTTAGTGCTTTCACCACAAAATACGCATCGCGCAGCCAGCAGAAGCGATAATCCCAGTTGCGGCCCGAACCGGGCGCTTCCGGAATCGACGTGGTATGCGCGGCGATGATGCCGCCGGTCTCCTCGAAATTCGACAGTTTCAGCGTGATGGCGGCGCGAATGATCGCTTCCTGCCAGTCGTATGAAATATAGAGACGGCGCACCCAGTGCAGCCAGTACGCCTTGGTTTGCTCGGCGAACGACATCGCAGTGGCCGCGAGATCGCCGGGATATGGCTCGTCGTGACCAAACACCATATGGACAGGCCGCGTCAGCACGAACGGCGTTTCATGCTCGATCATGGCAATCGGCGCATCCGTGGTGACACGGACGGTAGATTCATCCTCGACGTAGCGGATGTGGTTGCTGCCCAGCGAGCTGCTCTTCAACGGCTTGCCATAGGCATGCGTCGGCCGCACGCGAATGGTGATGCGCGGCAATCCGGCTATCGGCTCGATGATGCGAAACAACTGCGGCGGCCGGAACATGCGGCCATATTGCCGGAAGCGCGGCGCGAAGTCGGTGATCCGGACCGCGTTGCCCTGGGCGTCCGTCAGCACCGTTTCGACCAGCGCCGTGTTGCGGACGTAGCCGGACTTGAAATCCACCATGCCATCCAGCACGACGTCGCTGAACCCCTTCTCTTCGTCGCCTGTCAGCAAACGTGAAAAGACGGGATCGGCGTCGAAGCGCGGAAAGCACCACCACACCAAGCGCGACGTCGGGTCGACCAACGCCGCCGTCTTGCAGTTTCCGATCACCGCCAGATCGAGGCCGTGATCGATCTTAGCGCCCGTCTCAATCTGCGACTTCGTTATTGCCTTCGAAATGTTCATCGCACCGCCATTGTTTCGTCATCGAGCAAATGCGTGAGCCACGCGCGGACATCCTTGGGGGCCTTGAAGAACCCGTGGACGCCATGAGCGCGGCGGCTCACCGAAAATGAAACGCCGCTAAACGACGGCATGATGGCGAACACAGACTCATCCGTGACATCATCGCCAATAAAAATGGGACTTCGCCCGACGAAAGGCGCATGAGTCATCAGTTCGCGAACGCCCGTCGCCTTGGTGAATCCGGCGTGCTTGATCTCGCACACGAACTTGCCCGGAAGGACGTCGATCGGAGCCTGCGGCAGATCGGCCCGGATTACGGACACCGCTTCATAGATCGCACGCTCGAACTCGGGCGCGAGCCGATAATGCAGGGCGACCGAATAACCCTTGTCCTCGTAGATGATGCCCGGACTGAGTTTCGAGATCGCAATGAAGCGACGCTTCAGATCGTTGTCCATCGGCGGCGCGTGCGCGGCGACGGCTTCGTTCTCCGTGGAAAGCCGCATTTCCGCGCCGTGACCGCCGACGGCGGGAAACTGCAATGGCGCAAAGATCACATCGATATCGGTCAGTGAGCGACCGCTCACCAGCGCGAGCGCGCCATCGAGGCGATCATGCAATGCCTGCAAGATCGGGCCCAGCTTCGGCGGCACCACCACATCGCGCGGCGTCGGCGCAAGATCGATCAGCGTGCCGTCGATATCGAGCAGCAGCGCGGTCCGGTCAAGATCCGGCATAATGCCGGCGGGAGCGGGTAACACGTCTCCCGCGCTCGTCGCCGCGGGAATATCAACTACACCATGATCCATCAGCTATTCTTGCGCGGCCAGCGGCCGTGCAACCTCCTCAAGAGACTTGCGCTCGGCGTCCATGCAATAGCGCCACGCGATAAACGCAGCTGCGATCATCAGGAACGATCCGAGCAGATACCCGGCGAACACGCTGTCGCGCGAACCGGTGTCGATCAGTATTCCAAACAGCGCCGGCCCGGCCATCCCGCCAATGGCGGTGCCGATCGCGTAGAACAGCGCAATAGCCAAAGCGCGAACCTCGAGCGGGAACGTTTCGCTCACCGTGAGATAGGCTGCGCTGGCCGCCGGCGAGGCGAAGAAGAAGATCACCATCCAGGCGATTGTCTGGGTCTGCGCGCTGAGGGCACCGATCGAGAACAAATAGCCGGACGCAGCCAGCAAAAGGCCCGACACCCCATAAGTCAGCGCAATCATCGTGCGCCGTCCCAGCGTATCGAACAGCGAGCCGAGCACCACGGGTCCAAGAAAGTTGCCGGCCGCGAACGGCAGGATGTACCAACCGACATGGCTTGACGGGATACCGAAGAAATCTGTCAAAACCAAAGCATAGGTGAAGAAAATCGCATTGTAGAAAAACGCCTGCGCCACCATCAGCGATAGCCCCACCAGGGAGCGGCCGCGATAGTTCCGGAACAGGGTGTTGGCGACCTCCCGCAGCGGCGTATGGGTTCGCATTTTGAGTTTGATTTGAGGCAATGAAGAACCACGTTCACGGCCGCCGGGAAGCACCGAACGTTCGATGTCCGCAACAATCTTCAGGGCCCGCTCCGGCTGACCGTGAATCATCAGCCAGCGCGGGCTTTCCGGAATCCATAACCGCATCACGAATACGACCAGACCAAGGCCCGCGCCGATCAGAAATGCGAGGCGCCAGCCAAGCTCCGGATCCATCACCCGGGCATCGAGCAAGATGATCGCACTCACCGCGCCAATCGCGGCTCCGATCCAGAAGCTGCCGTTGACAATCAGGTCGGTGCGGCCGCGATAACGGGCAGGCACCAGCTCCTGGATGGTCGAGTTGATCGCGGTGTATTCACCGCCGATGCCCGCGCCCGTGAGGAAACGAAACAACGCAAAGCTTGCCAGATTCCATGAGAATGCGGTTGCAGCTGTGGCAGTGAGATAGACCGCAAGCGTCACGAAGAATAATTTCTTTCGCCCGATACGATCTGTCAGCCACCCGAAGCCGAGAGCACCCAGCACGGCACCAGCGATATAGGCACTGGTGACAATGTCAGTGTTGGTGAATTTAAGAACCGGGCTGTCCTTCAACGCACCGGACAATGCCCCCGCCAGCGTCACCTCAAGCCCGTCGAGAATCCAGGTGATGCCGAGGGCTGCGATAACGCGTGTATGAAAATTACCCCATGGCAAAGCGTCGAGCCGAGCGGGAATATCAGTCTGGACAGTACCGGTGACCGATATGGCAGAGACCGTGCCCGGCGCGGCCTTTGCGGGGGACAGCCGGATGTTGGTCAAAACTGACATCCCGTCCCTTTCACTGGTTTCACTCTCGACCCTTCGACGGACGCCGTCACCGGCAGAACGATGGCGGGGCAAATCGAGGCGCAGCACATCCTGAACGAATGTGGATTTACCCAAATGGCAACGATTCCAGCAGGGAAGGCCCTGAACTAACTTCCAATCGATCGACATACATCCGCTGCAGCTCACAAAGACAACATCCACGTTGGGCAGAGGTTCCGTCGGGAACCCGGTTATGCTGCACTGCGATGATGGGGCGGGAGCCGCGGGGACGGCCAACATCGAAATATCACCCTTCATTTATGCGACCGGGCACGGGAAGCTACCGCCTTCAAGTGCAGGCCATTTTCTCAAGCTCTCTGCACGCCCATGTCGCCGTCCAGCCGGCGACCGGTGCTTCAATCGCATCCATGGATCGCTGAACGCGGATTTCTTCGCAACTGCGAGATCAGCAACACGCTTCGGTTTTCACACTACGACACATGGTGAAGGCGGCTTCACACGCAGATGATCCCGCGATGACAACTTCGACGAAAATCGACGTTGCAAAGTTTCGCGCGCCGGATGTTAATTGGAACAATTCCAAAAAGCGTTTCGGAAATAACCTGGGAGGTCCATGTGTCTTCAGTCAAGTTAACAGTCAACGGCAAGGCCGTGTCCGCCGACGTAGAGGACCGTACACTTCTCGTCCATTTGCTGCGCGATCATCTCGGCCTTACCGGCACACATGTCGGATGCGATACCAGCCAATGCGGCGCCTGCATCGTCCATATTGACGGCCGCGCAGTAAAATCCTGCACCACACTGGTCGGCCAGGCCAATGGCGCCAACGTCACCACCATCGAGGGCATCTCTAAGGGTGATACGCTGCATCCGATGCAGGCCGCGTTCCGCGACAATCACGGACTTCAGTGCGGCTACTGCACGCCAGGCATGATCATGTCGGCCATCGACATCGTGCATCGCCATCAGGGTGACCTCGATGAGGCCACGGTGCGCCACGAGCTGGAAGGCAACATCTGCCGCTGCACGGGATACCACAACATCGTCAAGTCGGTGCTCGACGCCGCCGGACGCATGAAGGTTGCTGCCGCCGCGGAATAGCTTTGCGACGACAACTCATCGGCCAGATTGAACGTTGCCCGCATTGTCCGTGCGACCAAGGCGACCATTATGAAAAAGGGTCAGGATTATGAGTGAAGGTATCGGCGCGCGCGTTGTGCGCAAGGAAGACAAGCGTTTCATCACCGGCAAGGGCAAATACACCGACGACGTCCGCCTCCACGGCATGACCTATGCCTCGTTCGTCCGCAGCCCGCACGCCCACGCAAAAATCAAAAGCATCGATGTCGAAGCCGCCAAGGCCATGCCGGGTGTGGTCGATGTGCTGACCGGCCAGCAACTTGTCGACGACAAGATCGGCAATCTCATTTGCGGCTGGATGATCCATTCCAAGGACGGCACGCCGATGAAGATGGGCGCATGGCCGGCGATGGCGCCGGAGACCGTGCGCTTTGTCGGCAACGCCGTGGCGGTCGTCATCGCGGAGACCCGTAATCAGGCGCGTGACGCGGCGGAAGCCGTCGAGGTGGCCTACGAAGAATTGCCCGTTGCCGCCGACATTCGCGCCGCGATTGCGCCCGACGCACCGCAGATTCACCCCGAAGCCCCCGGCAATGTCATCTACGACTGGACCATCGGTGACGAAGCCGCGACCAACGAAGCCTTCAAGAAGGCCGCCAATGTCGTGGCGATGGACATCGTTAACAATCGCCTGTCGCCGAATGCCATGGAGCCGCGTGCAGCCGTTGCCGAATACGATCCCGCCGAAGAGCATTTCACGCTCTATACGACATCGCAGAACCCGCATGTGGCGCGTCTCGTGCTGTCGGCGTTCTACAATGTGGCCCAGGAGCACAAGCTGCGCGTGATCGCGCCGGATGTCGGCGGCGGTTTCGGCTCCAAGATCTTCATCTATCCGGAAGAAATGGTGGCGCTGTGGGCTTCGAAGCGCACCGGCCGTCCGGTGAAATGGACGTCCGACCGCACCGAGGCATTCCTGACCGACGCCCATGGCCGCGATCATCTCACCAAGGCGGAGATGGCGTTCGACAAGGACAACAAGATCATTGGCCTCAGGGTCAAGACCCACGCCAATCTCGGCGCCTATATGTCACTGTTCTCGTCGTCGGTGCCGACCTATCTCTATGCGACGCTGCTCTCCGGCCAATACAACATTCCGAACATCTTCGCCGAAGTGGTCAGCGTTTATACCAACACCGCGCCGGTGGACGCATATCGCGGCGCGGGCCGTCCCGAAGCCTCGTTCGTGATGGAACGGCTGATGGAAACGGCCGCGCGGCAGCTCAAGGTCGATCCCGCCGAACTGCGGCGCAAGAATTTCATCACGCAGTTTCCGCACCAGACGCCGGTCATCATGGCCTACGACACCGGTGACTTCGGCGCGTCGCTCGATGCGGCGCTGAAGGCCGCCGACTATGCCGGCTTCCCCGCCCGCAAGGCGAAGGCCAAGGCGGAGGGCAAGCTGCGCGGCATCGGCTTCTCCTGCTACATCGAGGCTTGTGGCATCGCGCCGTCAAAAGCGGTCGGCAGCCTCGGCGCCGGCGTCGGCCTGTGGGAATCCTGCGAGGTCCGCGTCAATCCCGTCGGCACCATCGAGATTCTGACCGGCTCGCACAGCCACGGCCAAGGCCATGAGACCACGTTCGCGCAGGTGGTCGCCGACCGTCTCGGCATCCCCACCAGCCAGGTATCAATCGTTCATGGCGACACCGACAAGGTTCAGTTCGGCATGGGCACTTACGGTTCGCGCTCCGGCGCAGTCGGCATGTCCGCCATCGTGAAGGCGATGGAGAAGGTCGAAGCCAAGGCGAAGAAAATCGTCGCGCATCAGCTCGAAGCGTCGGAAAACGACATTGTTATCGAGAACGGCGAGTTCAAGGTGACCGGCACAGACAAGAAGATTGCACTGCCGATGGTGGCGCTCGCCGCCTACACCGCGCACAACCTGCCCGACGGCATGGAGCCGGGCCTGAAGGAAACTGCGTTCTACGATCCGACCAACTTCACCTTCCCGGCCGGCGCTTACATCTGCGAAGTCGAGATCGATCCCGGCACCGGCAAGACGGAGTTCGTCAACTTCGTCGCGGCCGATGACTTCGGACGTCTCATCAATCCGATGATCGTCGAAGGACAGGTCCATGGCGGTCTGGCGCAAGGTATCGGTCAGGCGCTGCTCGAACACGCGGTCTACGACAAGAGCGGCCAGTTGGTCACGGCATCCTTCATGGACTATGCCATGCCGCGCGCCGACGACCTGCCGTCGTTCAAGCTGTCGCACACCACGACGCTCTGCCCGGGCAACCCGCTCGGCATCAAGGGATGCGGCGAAGCCGGCGCCATCGGCTCGACGCCCGCGGTGATCAACGCCATCACCGACGCGATCGGCCACGACCGGATCACAATGCCGGCCTCCCCCAACGAGGTGTGGCACGCCATTCATCAAAAGCAGGCAGCGGAATAAGGACGGGGAAAACGATCATGTACGAGACAACCTATCATCGCCCCGCAACCGTCGACGACGCCGTCGCACTGTTCAAGAAGGGCTCGGATTCGAAATATCTCGCCGGCGGCCATACGCTGCTGCCGGTGATGAAGCAGCGGCTGGCGGGACCATCTGATGTCATCGACCTCGCGCGGATTCCCGCACTGGTCGGCGTGTCGGCCACTGCCGATGCGCTCATCATCAAGGCGGCGACCACTTACTACGACATCATGACCAGCGCGGCCGCGCAGAAAGCGATTCCCGCCATCGTGCATCTGACAGCGGTGCTAGGAGATCCCGCAGTTCGTTACCGAGGCACCATCGGCGGCTCTATCGCCAACAATGATCCCGCTGCGGATTATCCCGCCGCGGTCGTCGCGCTCGATGCCACGGTGAAGACCAACAAGCGCAGCATCAAGGCTGACGACTTCTTCCAAGGCCTGTTTTCGACCACCCTGGAAGACGGCGAGATCATCACCGAGGTCTCGTTCCCGATTCCGGCGAAGGCCGCCTACGCGAAGATGCGGCACCCGGCGTCGCGCTTCGCCCTCACCGGCGTCTTCGTCGCCAGGACGAAGTCAGGCGAGGTTCGCGTCGCCGCCACTGGGGCCTCGCAGAACGGCGTGATGCGCGTTCCGGCTATCGAGGCGGCACTCAAGGCCAGCTGGTCGGCAGGCGCCATCAATGCAGTGAACATCTCCGCCGACGGGTTGATGGAGGACATCCATGGCTCGGCAGCGTATCGCGCCAACCTCATCAAGGTCATGGCGCAGCGCGCAGTCGCTGACGCTGGATAAAACCGGCCTGATCAACGTCAAAGGCCGCCCGTCGAGGGCGGCCTTTGCATTTTATATGTGTCGATTTACTCGACGATCTGAACCACGCGTCGGGTTCGCGGATCAACCAGCACCGTGCGATCGTTCACGACGGTGTAGCGATAGTCACGAACGCCATATTCTTCCGGAACGTCGTAATAAGTCACACCGTCCTCGGGGAGCACCACGCCAACGGCAAGATCGTTCTGATACCGATAGGACGGACGACGCTGCTCAACAACGTAGCTCCGGAAACGCGGACGCTGGTCGACGCCGAGAACGCCGGCGACGCCACCAACAACACCGCCAACGGTGCCTCCGACAATGGCTCCCACAGGACCAGCGGCGCGTTCGCCTTCACGCGCGCCACGTTCGATTCCACCCGGCACACCCTGCGCCGATGCCACTGCAGGAATGAGAGCCCCGGTCGAAATCATAGCAAAAGCGATCAAAGTCCGTTTCATATTCAAAACTCCCGATTGATGATTGTCGGGGAACACAAGTGGCCGGCGGGAGAATGGTTCCTCAAAACACCGCAAAGACGCTGAAAGTAGCCTTTTGTGAGGCACTTCAGACAGTATTCATTGGCGCTTTCGGCCAAAGTGGCCTAAAGCACCCGTAAATCACCGATCCCGTGAAGCTGCCAAAGCGTCCGCATATCAAGCGCGCTTATTCAATCCATTTGATTGCATTCTGGCGGTAGCGCCAACCAAGGTCTCGAAGTCCGTGAAAACCCTGTCTGCAAGCCCGCCGCTCGCCCGCGCTCTGGCCGAGCGCAATTACAATGACGCAACCCCGGTCCAGACGGCCGTTCTTGCGGCGGATGCCGTCGGCCGCGATCTGCTGGTGTCGGCGCAGACCGGCTCGGGCAAGACTGTCGCTTACGGGTTGGCGATCGCCCACGACCTGCTCGGCGATGCCGAACGTCTGCCCCGGGCAAGCGCGCCGCTGGCACTGATCGTCGCGCCGACGCGCGAACTCGCCCTGCAGGTTCATCGCGAACTCGAATGGCTTTACAAGCACGCAGGCGCGCGCGTTGTCTCGTGTGTCGGTGGCATGGATCCGCAGCGCGAGAAGCGCGAACTCGAGGCCGGCGCGCACATCGTTGTCGGCACACCGGGCCGCCTGTGCGATCATATCCGCCGCAAGCGGCTTGATGTTTCCGAATTGAAGGCCGTGGTGCTCGACGAAGCCGACGAAATGCTCGATCTCGGCTTTCGCGAAGACATGGAATTCATCCTGAAGACCACGCCCGATACGCGGCGCACGCTGCTGTTCTCGGCGACCCTTCCGCGAACTATCGTCAACATGGCGAAGCAGTATCAGGAAGATGCGTTTCGCGTCGAAGTGACCGCCGGCGAAGGCGGCCATGCCGACATCGAATACCGCGCGATCCGCATCGCGCCCGGCGACATCGAACATGCCGTTGTCAATGTGCTGCGGTTTTTCGAATCTCCAACCGCCATCGTGTTCTGCAATACGCGCAACGCAGTGAACCATTTGCAAGCGGCGCTGCTCGAACGCGGGTTCTCCGTGGTCGCACTGTCCGGCGAACTGACTCAGAACGAACGGACCAAGGCGCTGCAATCCCTGCGCGACGGTCGCGCCCGGGTTTGCGTCGCCACCGACGTTGCGGCGCGCGGCATCGACCTGCCGAATCTCGGTCTCGTTGTTCATGCTGACCTGCCGAATGATCCCGAAGTGCTGCAACATCGCTCCGGTCGTACTGGGCGGGCGGGCAAAAAGGGCGTCAGCGTCATGCTGGTGATTCCCGCACGCAAGAGGCGCGCGGAATTGCTGCTGAACCTCGCAGGTATTGAGGCGGTGTGGGGCACCTCGCCGACCGTGGAGGAAATTCGCGCGCTCGACCAGCAGCGCATGTTGCAGGACGCGCTGTTCGGTGAAGCGACCACTGAGGACGATCTGGTGCTGGCGCACGCCCTGCTGGCGGAGCGGTCGGCCGAAGACATCGCTGCAGCACTGGCGCGGCTCTATCGTTCGCGGCTTCCCGCGCCAGAAGATATTCTCGATCCCGGCCAGGGCGGACGATCGCGTGATGAGCGCGGGCCGCGGGAAAATCGCAATGCGCGACGCGACGGCCCGGATTCACGTGGCGATGAGCGTGCCCCAAGATCGAAACCCGCGCGCGGCGGGATGACAGAGGGCAGCGTATGGTTCCGCGCCGCCATCGGGCGCAACAAGAATGCAGAAGCGCGCTGGCTGCTGCCAATGATCTGCCGCCGCGGCGGCATCGGCAAAGGCGACATCGGCGCCATCCGGATCTTCGATGCCAGCACCGAGTTTGAGATTTCGGCGAATGCCGCCGACGAATTCGCGCAGAAGATCAAGCGGCCCGACAAGGAAGACAACATCCGCATCGAAGCGCTGCCGAACGGCCCGCAGGGTGATGCACAGTCTGCCAAGCGCGAGAAGCCTGACTATAAAGGCAAGAACAACGGCAAGCCCGCCTATCAGGGCAAACCATCTCATGACGACAGGCCTGCGCGCGACAGCAAACCTCGCTTCGAAGGCAAACCGCGGTACGAGGGTAAAGCAACTTACGAAGGCAAATCTTCTTACGAACGAAAGCCGCCTTACGAGGGCAAGTCTGGACTACATACAGAATCAAGGCGCGAGGACACATTCCGCACCGAAAGCGCGCCCGCGCGCAGCAAGAAGCCCAAACACGGCAAGGGACCGGATCAGCGGAGTTGGCCGGAGGTCGGCGAGCGGGGTAGTTTCAAGAAGCCCGAGTTTGCGAAGAAGCCGAAGAAGAAAAAGAGCCGAAACTGACGCAATGTCCGTTGGCTTATTTCTATCCGGTCATTGCCGCATAGAGATCGAATGCACTTTTTGCCTGCCGCAAGCGATCGAGAGTGCCGGGAGCTTTCAACGTTCGCGCAACCAGCGCCAGCGCGGTCAGTTGATCGGGCTCCGGCGGCGCCGGCAGCAACAGCAGAAAGACCAGATCGACCGGCTGGCCGTCGATCGCCTCGAAATCGACGGGTGGCTTCAGCCGCGCCAAGACGCCGTGCGGCCGCTTCACCATCGGCAGCCTCGTATGCGGGATGGCAACGCCGCCTCCCATACCGGTGGAGCCGAGAGCTTCGCGCTTGAGAAGTTCGGACGCGACGTAGTCCGCCTGCAACCCAAGACTTGCAGCCGCTTTCCGCGACATCTCCTGCAATATCTGCTGCTTCTGCGGCGCTCGCACATCGATGGCCACGTCGGCCGGTATGAGAAAGTCAGAAATTTTCATGGAGACTCCGGAACGCAGTGGCACGCGGATTTTGGATAAGAAACAACCGCTGTTCTAATCCGGCGCGCGCAGGCGATAGCCAATACCCGTTTCTGTGAGAACGTATTGCGGCCGTTCCGCATCGCCTTCGATCTTCTGCCTGAGTTGCCGGACGTAGACGCGCAGATATTGCGCGTCGGTCAGATCGTCCCACAATTCATGCAGCAGAAACTTGTGGGTCAGAACCTTGCCGGCATGCTGCACCAGCACGCGCAACAGATCGTATTCCTTGGGCGACAGCTTGATGTCCTTGTCACCGACCTTAACCAGCCGACGGACCAGATCGACTGACAGATCGCCGGTGCGAAACACCGGCCGCTCGCCGTGTACCTGCAACTGATGGCGCAACGCCGCCCTGATGCGCGCCAGCAGTTCGTCCATGCCGAACGGCTTGGTGACATAATCGTCGGCGCCGAGATCCAGCGCCTGCACCTTGCCCGCTTCATCGCCGCGGCTGGACAGTACGACGATCGGCACGCTGTCGTTGCGTGCGCGGATCATCCGCAGGAGATCGTGCCCCTGAATATCGGGAAGCCCGAGATCGAGAATCACGAGGTCGGGCTTGTCATCAAGGAGTGTCAGCGCGGCCTTGCCATTGGGCGCATCGAGTATTTCATAGCCCTGCGTGCTCAAACCCATCCGCAACAGCTTGCGGATCGGCGGCTCGTCATCAATGACTAGAATCTTGAGCGGGGTGGCGCTCATGCGGCGGTATCCAGCGTTTCAGTGTTCTTCGGAATCGGCAACCGGATCGTGAGGATCGCACCGGCCCGGTCTGCCCGGTTCGCGGCCGTGATCGTTCCGTGCATGGCTTCCACGAAGCCGCGCGAGATGGCAAGTCCGAGACCGGTGCCGGGCCGGACGTGATCGCCCTTCTGGACGCGATAGAATTTGTCGAAGACGTTGTCCAGTTCGTCGGCCGGGATGCCGTTACCCTCATCCAGAATCTGGAGACACACGGCATTGGTTTCCCTCCAGCTTTGAATCCGGATCAGGCTGCCGGCTGGCGCATACTTCGCCGCATTGTCGAGAAGGTTGAACAACACCTGCTCGAACAACACCGCGTCAAGCTCGAGCATCGGCATGCCGGCCTGCAATTCCAGTTCGACACGGTGCTGCATCAGGATCTTGCTTGCCCGCCGTAGCGCGCTGCCGACCACCTCGCTGAGATCGTGCGGCGCGGAATTCGGCACGATCGCGCCGGATTCTAGCTTGGTCATGTCGAGAAGATTGGCAATGAACCGGTTGAGTCGCTCGGACTCATCGATGATCGTCGTCAGCAGATCGCTCTTCTCCGCATCGGTCAGCCGGCCCGACAGATCGCGCAGGGTGCTGGCCGACCCCAGCACTGACGACAGCGGCGTCTTCAGATCGTGCGAGATCGATGTCAGCAGGGCGGAGCGCAACCGGTCGGTTTCCACCACCCGTTTGACGTGATCGATGTCTTCCACCAGACGAACACGCTCGATCGCCAGCGCGCCCTGATCCATCAGGGCATCGAGCAGCCGCGTCTGATCTGCTGTGAGAATGGGACCCGTTCGATCATCATCGATGCCCATGACACCGATCGGTCCGCGCCCGGTACGCATCGGAAGAAACAGCCGCTTCGCGCCGGGAAGAGTGTCCGAGCCGCGGCCGGCGGGCCGATCGTTACTCCAAGCCCAGTTGGCGGCCGCAAGGTCAGCGTGATCGAGTTCATCTTCCGGCGGATAGCCCGCCTTGACCGCAATCGCGCCGTGTTCAGGCAGCAGCAGCACAACCCGCACCTTCAGCATCAATGCGGTCTGATACGCCGTCGCCCACAGCACATCGTCGAGAGTCGCGGTTCCCGCGAGCTTGCGGCTGAATGAATAAAGATATTCCGTGGTCCGCGCGCGCTCCATCGCAGTCAGCGCCTGCCTGCGCACGCGCGCCGCAACGTTGGAAACGATCACGGCGATGAGCATAAAGAAGAAGAATGCCGCAACGTTAGTCGGCTCGGTGATCGTGAATGTGTAGGTCGGCGGCAGGAAGAAAAAATTATAGCAGAGCGACGCTGCGACGCTGGCCAGCAAGGAAGGCAGCAGGCCGAAGCGGGCTGCCACACCGACAACAGCGGTCATAAATACAAGATCTACATTCTCAACTCCGAACAGCGGACGAATCAGGAGACCGATGCCGAGCGCCACAGCCACAAGCACCAGCGCCATGATATAGGGGAGCGGATCGAACGCCACGGACGGTTCCGCGGTCCGCACGCCTTTGCCGGAAGCCGCCTCAGCAGCCAGCTTGTCGCCCGCGATGACGTGGACGCTGATATTGCCGGCGCGCCGCACCAAGTCATGCACCACCGAACCGCGTACCAGTTCGAACCACCAGGATCGGCTTGCCTTCCCGGTGACTATCTGGGTCACGTTGTTTCCACGCGCGAATGTCAATACGTCGTCAGCGATCCGCCGTTCGATGGCCGGAATCGTCAGCGCCTCGCCCCCGAGCGACTCGGCAAGCCGCAACGTGGCAGCAAGCCGGTCGCGCTCGGCATCAGTGAGTTGCAGACTGCGCGGCGTTTCAATGCAGATCGCTGTCCACGGCGCATGCAAACGATCCGCCAGACGTTTAGTGTAACGCACCAGACCCGCCGCGCGCGGATCTTCGCTGACGCAGACAAGAATACGCTCGCCCGCCGCCCACGGCCCCGTGATAGCATTGGCCTGCATGTGGTTGAGCAGTTGCTCGTCGACCCGCTCCGCGGTCCGGCGCAACGCAAGCTCTCGCAGCGCGGTGAGATTGCCCGGAGAGAAATAATGCTCCAGCGCACGCTCGGCCTGCCTCGGCACATAGACCTTGCCTTCCTTCAGGCGCTGTATCAGGTCGCCCGGCGTCAGATCCACCAGTTCGACGTCGTCCGCGCGATCGATCATCGAATCCGGAACGGTCTCGCGCACACGCACATGGGTAACCTGCGTGACGACATCGTTCAAACTCTCGATGTGCTGGATGTTGACGGCTGTATAAACGTCGATGCCGTTATCGAGCAGTTCCTGAACATCGAGATAACGTTTCGGATGACGGCTGCCGGGCGCGTTGGTGTGCGCGAGTTCATCGACGATGGCGAGGACTGGCCGCCGGGCCAGCAGCGCATCCAGGTCCATCTCCTCTATGATCTGGCCCTTGTAATCAAGCTGCTTGCGAGGAAGAACTTCAAGTCCCTGCAGCAGAGCCTGGGTTTCCAGCCGGCCATGGGTTTCGACCACGCCGACCACCACATCCACACCCGATTTCAGTTTAGCGTGGGCACTTTGCAGCATCTCATAAGTCTTGCCGACGCCCGGCGCGGCGCCAAGAAAGATCTTGAGATGGCCACCGCCGTTTTCCCGGCGGGCCGCCTCAAGCAGCGCCTCCGGTGATGGCCGCTGGTCACTGTCGCGAATGATTGCCATCCGACATTCAAGCCCTCACGCCGTTTAGGCGTCGATATTACTTTGTCGTGCGATCCAGCGCCAGATTGAGCGCCAGCACATTGACGCGCGGCTCGCCCAGCAGCCCTGCGAAGCGGCCCTCCACGTTATCGTTAACCAGTTTCCGGACGCTGTCTTCCGGCAGACTGCGCGCTTTCGCCACGCGCGGCACCTGGAACAGCGCGCCTTCCGGCGAAATGTGGGGATCGAGACCGCTGCCCGTGCTGGTCACCAGATCGGCTGGCACCGGCATCGAGGGATTCTCCGCTTTCAGTTTCGCCACATCTTCCGTCATGCGGTCGCTCAGTGCTTTGCTGGTCGGGCCAAGATTGGAGCCACTGGAGTTCGCGGCATTGTATGGCGCCGGCACCGTCTTTGTCGCGTCGTTCGGATCGGCCGCCGTGGTGACGGACGGACGTCCGTGGAAGTATTTATCGTCCTTGAACTCCTGGCCGATCAGGCTGGAGCCGACCACCGTGCCATCGCGCACGATCAGACTGCCTTGCGCCTGCGTTGGAAAGAGAGCACCGGCGACGCCGGTCATGGTCAGCGGGTAAGCGAGACCGGTGAGAAGCGTCAATCCGATAAGAATGACAAGCGCGGGGCGGATTTCTTTCAACATGACTAATCTCCTCAAGCGAGATGCAAGGCGGTAACAATCAGGTCGATCGCCTTGATGCCGATAAACGGGATGATAATGCCGCCGACGCCATAGATCAGCAGGTTGCGGCTCAGCAGCGCACCGGCGCCAATGGGGCGATAAGCGACTCCCTTCAGCGCCAACGGGATCAGCGCGATGATGATGATCGCGTTGAAGATGATTGCCGACAAGATCGCGCTCTGCGGGCTTGCAAGGTTCATGACGTTGAGCGCCTGCAACTGCGGATAGAACGCGAGGAAGATCGCCGGGATGATGGCGAAATACTTCGCCACGTCGTTCGCAATTGAGAACGTGGTCAGAGCGCCACGAGTCATCAGCAGTTGCTTGCCGATTTCGACCACTTCGATCAGCTTGGTCGGGTTGGAATCGAGATCGACCATGTTGCCGGCTTCGCGCGCCGCCTGTGTGCCGGTGTTCATCGCCACACCGACGTCAGCCTGTGCGAGCGCGGGCGCATCGTTAGTGCCGTCGCCGCACATGGCGACAAGCTTGCCCTTGGCCTGCTCGTCGCGAATGAGCTTCAGCTTGTCCTCCGGTGTCGCCTGAGCAAGGAAGTCATCGACCCCTGCTTCGGCCGCGATGGCCGCAGCAGTCATCGGATTGTCGCCGGTGATCATCACCGTGCGGATGCCCATGCGGCGCAGCTCGGCGAAGCGCTCACGGATACCGCCCTTGACGATGTCTTTCAGGTGAACCACGCCGAGCAGCTTGCCGTCGCGCGCGACAGCTAAAGGCGTTCCGCCCGATGTGGAGATGTCATCCGCGATCGCTCGAATCTCCCGCGCAGCCTCACTGTCGATGGATGGAATCACGCGGACCGCGCTTCCCGCCGTCACCAGCGAACGCGATTCCGGTCCCGTGACGTAGGTCAGCATGGCGTCGATCGCGCCCTTGCGGACCGACGATCCGGCTGCATCAACACCGCTCATGCGGGTCTGTGCAGTGAATGGGATGAAGGTCGCGCCAAGCTCGGCCATGTCGCGGCCGCGAATACCGTACCTCTCCTTGGCAAGCACCACGATGGAGCGGCCTTCCGGCGTTTCGTCGGCCAGGGAGGCCAACTGCGCCGCATCGGCGAGCTCTTGCTCCGTGACGCCGCTCACCGGACGAAACGCTGTGGCCTGACGATTGCCGAGTGTGATGGTGCCGGTCTTGTCGAGCAACAACGTATCGACGTCGCCCGCAGCCTCCACAGCGCGGCCCGACATGGCGAGCACGTTGAAGCGCACCAAGCGGTCCATGCCGGCGATGCCGATGGCCGACAGCAACGCCCCGATGGTGGTCGGAATCAGCGTCACGAACAGCGCGACCAGCACGATCACCGACACTGAACCACCGGCATAAGCCGCGTAGCTTGGGATCGTCACCGTCGCGAAGACAAAGATGATCGTCAGACCAGCGAGCAGGATATTGAGCGCGATTTCGTTCGGCGTCTTCTGCCGCTCAGCGCCCTCCACCAGCCTGATCATGCGATCGATGAAGGTCGCGCCTTGCGCCGCGGTGATACGTACGCGAATCCAGTCGGACAGCACCTGCGTGCCGCCGGTGACTGCCGAACGATCGCCGCCCGACTCGCGGATCACCGGCGCCGATTCACCGGTGATCGCCGCCTCATTGACGGAGGCAACGCCTTCGATGACCTCGCCGTCGGACGGGATATTGTCACCCGCCTCCACTAGGACGATGTCGCCGACTTTCAGGGCGGTGCCAGGCACCATGCGGTAAGTCCTGTCCGATCCGGAACCCGTCAGCAGCTTGGCCTGGCTCTCGGTGCGGGTCTTTTTAAGCGACTCGGCCTGGGCCTTGCCGCGGCCTTCGGCCACCGCTTCGGCGAAGTTTGCGAACAGCACGGTGAACCAGAGCCACAGGATAATCTGGAAAGTGAAGCCGATATCTTCGCCTCCCGTCACCAGCGTGCGCAGGAAGATGACCGTCGTCAGCGCGGCGACGACCTCCACCACGAACATGACCGGGTTCCTGATCATCGCCCTCGGATCGAGCTTGACGAAAGCGGAACCGATCGCGGGACCGACGATCTTGGGATCGAGCATGGCCGAGACCGGCACCCGCTTTTGCAGTTTCAACGTTTCCATGACAATCACTCCGAATGAGATCGATCAGAACAGGGTGTTCGCGTTCATCGCGAGATGCTCGACGATCGGCCCCAGCGCGAGCGCGGGAAAGAAGGTGAGACCGCCGACGATGAGAATCACGCCGACGACAAGGCCGACGAACAGGCCACCCGTGGTCGGCAGCGTGCCTGCGGACGGCGGGATCGATTTCTTGGCCGCGAGCGATCCCGCCAGCGCCATCGCAGGCACGATAATGAAGAAGCGGCCGACGAACATGGAGGTGGCGAGCGTGATGTTGTAGAACAGCGTGTTGCCGGTGAGACCGCCGAAGGCCGAGCCGTTGTTGCCGGTCGCCGACGTGAAGGCGTACAGCACCTCGGTGAAGCCATGCGGTCCGGCATTCGCCATCGACGCGACTGCCGAGGGCAGCACCACGGCCACCGCCGTCCAACCCAGATACATCAAGGGCAGGATCAGGATGGCGAGCATCGCCATCTTGACCTCGCGGGCCTCGATCTTCTTCCCGACATACTCCGGCGTGCGGCCGACCATCAGGCCCGCCACAAAGATCGCAAGCACGACGAACAGCAGCATGCCATAGAGGCCCGCGCCGACGCCGCCGACGATCAGTTCGCCGAGTTGCATGTTGATGAGCGGGATCATGCCGCCGAGTGCAGTGAACGAGTCATGCATGGCGTTGACAGCACCGCAGGATGCAGCAGTCGTGATCACGGCAAACAGCGCGGAGGCGACGACACCGAAGCGGACCTCCTTGCCTTCCATATTGCCGCCAATGAGGCCCAGCGCATGCATGGCCGCGGTGCCGTTGGCCTCGGCCCAATAGGTAACTGTGACGCCCGCGATGAACAAAATGCCCATGGCGGCGAGGATCGCCCAGCCCTGGCGCTGGTTGCCGACCATGCGGCCAAACACGTTGGTGAGCGCGGCGCCGATGGCGAAGATCGAAATCATCTGGACGAAATTCGACAGCGCGGTCGGATTCTCGAACGGATGGGCTGCGTTGGTGTTGAAGAAGCCGCCGCCGTTGGTGCCAAGCATCTTGATCGCGATTTGCGAAGCAACCGGACCCACCGCGATGGTCTGCTTGGCGCCTTCCAGCGTCGTCGCATCGACATAGGCACCGAGCGTCTGCGGAATTCCTTGCCAGACCAGGAACAGCGTGTAGACGACGCAGATCGGCAGCAGCACATAAAGCGTGGTGCGCGTGACGTCGACCCAGAAGTTGCCGATGGTCCGGACCGACGAACGCGCGAAACCACGGATCAGCGCCACCGCGAGCGCGATGCCCGTCGCAGCCGACAGGAAGTTCTGGTGCGTCAGCCCCAGCATCTGCGTCAGGTATGACAGCGTGCTCTCGCCGCCGTAGTTCTGCCAGTTGGTGTTGGTGATGAAACTGATCGCCGTATTAAACGACAGATCGGGCGCAACCGCCGATTGTTCCATTGGATTGAAGGGCAGACCGGCCTGAAGGCGCAGCAGCGCATAGAGAATGACAAAGCCACCGGCATGAAACAGCAGCATGGCAACCGTGTAGGTCAGCCAGTGCTGCTCACGCTTCTCGTCGACACCAGCGATTCGGTAAAGACCGGCCTCGACAGGGCGCAGCAGAAACGAGAGGAATGTGCGCTCACCGTTAAAGACACGCGTCATGTAGCCGCCGAGCGGCTTCACCAGCGCGACAACGACCGCGCAGAACAGCAGAATTTGAATCCAGCCAATGAATGTCATGGTCATGCGCCTTTAGATTGTGCGTAATGCCGTCCGAAAAGCCGGTTTTGGCGCCTTCGGACTCTGGGTCAGAACCGCTCGGGCCGCAGCAGAGCGTAGGTCAGGTAAAACAGCAGGCCTGCGGAAACGATGCCGGCGAGTGCGTAATCGAAGATCATGATCGTTTTCCTCAGAGCCAGTCACAGGCATAGGCGTAGGCCACAGACGACGCGAAAAAGCCCAGACCAAGGGCCAGCAAGACGAAATCCAACATTTGAATGCTCCTTGGCTGCGCGACGGCCATCACGGGCGGCCGGTGCTCTCTCGGACGTGTCTCAACGTATTTCCGAAGCGTGGGAGAACCCGCGCTTCTGTACAGGGATGGAATGACACCCGCGCCGTAGGTTTTCGAGATAGGAAGCAGAGCGACGTTATAGGAATTCTATAAAGATCCGCGATTTCGAGCGCCTTGATAGAAGCAGCAGACGCGCCTGCGGGGATTGATCTGGCGCAACATATACCTCCTGTCACGATGGCCGCCGGCACTTATGGAATCACTACATTTTCGGGATTTCTTCCGTCTGGCATTCAAATGCCATCTTGCTCACCTTGGGCCGGTCAACGCGTTCGCGCGCTCTATCGTGTCACAGGAGCAAGTCATGTTATTTCGCCCTGACCGCCTGGAACGTTTGGCCTGGATCGCAGATCAGGTGCGTTTCGCCACTCGCCCTTCAACGGATCTCGTGTCCGCGATTGCTTCGGAGATATCTCACGACGACACCAACGGTTCAGTGCGGATACCTGCAGAGATCGCGAGACTGATTGCAGCCGATGCATGGATCGATACAGCGCTGGGTCTCATCGCCCGCGAGATGCCGCAGTGGAAGCTGCGCCGCCTCGCCTATGATGACGGCGAATGGCACTGTACGTTGTCACACCTGCGCGAGTTCCCCGAATGGCTGGACGACGGAATTGAGACCCATAATCAAGATATTGCGCTCGCGCTCTTCCACGGGCTAGTCGAGGCGGCGCGGCAGCAGCCGGTAAAAGCTCGCCCGCCGACCGCGCCACGCATCCGGATCAACCCACTCAATCCGATATGGTGCGATAACTTCGCTTGAATCCGCACCGATTGGCAATCATCCGTCCAAGCAAAGGCCGGCGGACTAACCCTCCGTCGCGCGCGGGCCGATCCGCACCTGAACATCGCGCGGCTTGGCCAGATATGGCGATGACGTCACCACGACATCGGCCCCGGCCTGCGCATAGACAGCAACGTTGCCTGCGTTGATACCACCCGCTGCTGCGATGATCGGCCGATGTTGCATGGTCGATAGTTGCGCGGCCAGGGAGACAATTTCAGTTGGCGCAAATTTCTCCGCCTGGATCACGTCGAACCCAGCCTCAGCGGCGGCGAGCGCCGCCTCCACTGTCGTGATTTCGATGACAAGCCGCTTTTCCGGCGCTGCACGGCGCAACCGCGCTGCCACAGCTGCAAGAGGTTCATCGCCAAGAAACGCGCGATGCTCCGGAAACACCAGCACCGTCTCCGATAGGCCGAGACGATGCATCACCGCGCCGCCTGCTTTCACCGCGGCGACCGCAAAGTGTTTCGTGCCTGGTGTGTTCTTGCGCGTGCAGGCCACCACGACCCAAGGTGCCACGGCTGTCGCCGCATCAACGATCGCGCGGGCGTCTGTCGCGACACCCGACCATATTTCAATCAATGTCTGCGCCACCTTCCAGCTCCGCAGCAAGGCGGCCGCCGAGCCATGTGCGGTCAGGATCGGCGAGCCTCGGTCCAGCGCGCTTCCCGAACCGGCATGAAGGTCCACCCGGCCCCCGGCGACCTCGATGATCGCCGCTGCATCCTCAGCCAGCGCGAGGATCATCGGATCCCGCGCAGTGAATTGCATTGAGCCGGGCGCAACGCCGATGCCGAGCGCGTCGGTTGTCAGGTCTCCATAAGGGACGTCGTCAAGGAGGAGCGCCTCGAGCTCCGCGCGCGATGCAATTGTTGGCATGGGCCCCGTCCGCTTTGGCTATGACTCTGAATGTGCGCCCCGCTAACGAAATGGCAAGCCACCGTACTCGCCTGCTGGCCGCGTCCAGTTAGGGACATTGATGTCGGCCTTGCGACAAAACCAGGCGAACACGGCGGAGCCATCCGCAAGAATGCCCATCGACTTGCTGATAAGCAATCCGCAGACCATCACAGCGGCGGCACGTTGCTTGCTGGGGACAAGCCACCGTAAGATGATTTGCAGACCACCCGTGAGAGACGCCATGACATCTGATTTTCAGGACATCAATCTGAATCATCTGGCCGCAATTCTCTATCGTCCTGCAGACGACGTTGACAGATTGCTCGCCGACTTTGCCGGCGCCCTGTTGCGAGACGGCCAACGCGTCGGCGGCATTGTGCAGCGGAACCTGAAGGATGAAACCGGCCGTTCAAACGGCATGCATGTCGTCGATCTCATGACTGGCGGCGAGATCTCGATTTGCCAGCCGCTCGGCAGCGGTGCCATGGCATGTAAGCTCGACCCCGCGGGTCTTGCTGACGCGTCTCTCGCTGTTTCACGCGCAATTGCTGGGGACGTCGCACTCATCATCGTCAACAAGTTTTCGAAGCAGGAAGCCTCCGGACAAGGCCTGCGGGATGAACTCGCCGAGGCGATCATTGCCGGGGGGCCCGTGCTGACAGCGGTTCCGGAAAAATGCTTCGACGCCTGGAAGAATTTCACCGGAGACCGCGGCACGACCCTGTTCTGCGCGCCGCATGTCGTCGAACAGTGGTGGCGGGAGGTGTCACTGCGACGAACGGGTGTGCAAGCCGCCATGCAATATCCGGGTCCTATTTCCCAATCATCACATCCGACGACTTGATCACCGTCGAGACACTGTCGCCGACTTTGAGGGCGAGCTCATCAACTGCCTCGTTGGTGATCGACGATGTGACGGTCAGCCCCGACGCAAGCTCGACCTTCACATGCGCGGTGGTCGATCCCTTGGTCAACGCAACGACCTTGCCGGGTAAGATATTACGTGCGCTGAGCTTCATGTTTGCAATCCTGTTTCTTCCATCGCTATTCATGCAGGGGCGATAATATCGTATTGCGAACGGCTGAACCCGCCAAGCCGTTTTGAACATCAATGTTTTCCCGCGAAACAAGCATTGTTGCATTTCCGACAAAGCGGAAATTGCCGAATATATTCGATGGCATATCGCTTGCATCCTCGTGGATGAAGCCCGCCAAGCGCATATCCCATGGAGTCGAAGATGCTCGGAATTGGAGACAAGCTGCCATCATTCACCATTGTCGGTGTCAAGCCCGGCTTTCACCAGCAGGAGGAAAAAGGACAAAGCGCCTTTGAAACACTGACGGAAGAGAGTTTCCCCGGAAAGTGGAAGATCATTTTTTTCTATCCGAAAGACTTCACATTCGTCTGCCCAACCGAGATCGCCGAGTTCGCACGGTTGTCCAAGGATTTTGCCGATCGCGACGGCGTTGTGCTCGGCGGTTCGACCGACAATGAGTTTTGCAAGCTCGCCTGGCGGCGCGAGCACAAGGATCTGCATCACTTGCCAATCTGGCAGTTCGCCGACAGCAAGGGATCACTGGTCGATGGGCTGGGCGTCCGCTCTCCCGACGGGGTCGCCTATCGCTACACGTTCATTGTCGATCCTGACAACGTCATCCAGCATGTCTATGCGACCAATCTGAATGTCGGGCGGAGTCCGAAGGACACCTTGCGTGTGCTCGACGCGCTGCAAACCGACGAACTCTGCCCCTGCAACCGCGAAGTCGGCGGCGAAACCCTCAAGGTCGCGTGAGGCTCGCATGCCGATCGAGGCACTAAAGAACAGAATTGCGGATTTCGCCAAGGACGTCAGGCTTAACCTGACATCCATGGCAGCCGACGAAACCCTGTCTGAGCAGACCAAATATGGGCTCTTCCTCGCCTGCGCCATCACGACACGCAATCCTGCTGTCATTGCCGCCATGGAAGCAGCCGCCGCCGACAAGCTCACCCCTGCGGCCATTACGGCCGCGAGATCGGCCGCGTCGATCATGGCGATGAACAATATCTATTATCGTTTTGCGCATCTGGCATCGAACAAGGAATATGCCACGATGCCCGCGCGGTTACGTATGAACGTGATCGCCAATCCCGGTGTCGACAAAGCTGACTTCGAGCTGTGGTCGCTGGCGGTTTCAGCGATCAACGGCTGCGGCGCCTGCATCGATGCCCATGAGAAGGTCTTGCAAGAATCCGGCGTCGTATCAACAATGATCCAGACGGCTGTCCGCTTCGCCGCCATTATTCAGTCGGTCGCCATCGCTATCGAGGCTAGTCCTGTTGAGCTGGCCGTCGCGGCAGAGTG
Organism: Bradyrhizobium sp. G127; assembly: GCF_021502575.1. Classification (NCBI taxonomy): domain Bacteria; kingdom Pseudomonadati; phylum Pseudomonadota; class Alphaproteobacteria; order Hyphomicrobiales; family Nitrobacteraceae; genus Bradyrhizobium; species Bradyrhizobium sp. G127. The sequence goes on along the minus strand of NZ_JAKFGN010000003.1, from coordinate 48,526 downwards.
ACCGCAAATACTCCGGGCGCACCAACACCGGGACATTGCAAAACAATCAACCGAACTTGAACAGCACGCCATAGCCACCGCGCGGATAGCTCCATTCGATATCGCCACCCGGCTCGCCGATCACTCGGCAGGTGCCGCATTCCACACAGCCATCGACCGTGACTTCCACCTGCCCCTTGTCGTTGAGTTCATAGCAGCGCGCCGGGCAAACCTTAAGCAGGGTGAGAAGCGCGGGCGTCGGGGCGGTATGAGGCCGCACCTTGATATGAGCGCGGCCCGCATCGACGAGATAGCGGTTGTAGAACAGTTTGTCCTCGACACGCACTGACGGTTCGGTCGTCATTTCGATCTCCTTCGCTAGGGCCCGGTCAGAAGTCCGCCTTGCCGTTCATCGCCATGCCCGGGCGAGGCGGAACGCGTCGCCGAACAAACCCGTCCATGACCGCGCTTTGACGAACGAGCGCAGCGTGGTCTTCTCTTTCTCGGTCTTTGGCGTACCGTCGACCCGCACGAAATTCTGCATCGCCTTGGAGACAAGCTGCGGATAGGTGAGAAAGAAGTTCTGCGACTGGATATGCATCAACTGCGGCATATCCTTGTACTTCTTCAGATCCTTGATGACGAAGGAATCGTCCAGCATCTTCTTATAAAGTGCGAGATTCTGCGCTGTCATCGGATCTCGCCGTGACTTGATCTGGAAGATAGCTTCCGCGGCAATACGGCCGGAGGTCATGGCGAGATTCGAGCCCTCGCGATGAATGGCGTTGTTGAGCTGGGCCGCGTCACCGACCACAACCCAGCCTTCGCCATAAAGTTGAGGGATCGCGTTGTAGCCCCCTTCCGGGATGAGATGAGCGGAATATTCCTTGACCTCGGAACCTTCAATCAGCGGTGCCACGGAAGGATGCGTCTTAAATCGCTCCAGCAGTCCATATGGCGTCTCGCCGGTGCTCTGGAAATCGGCCACAAGACATCCAATGCCGAGCGACACGCATTCCTTGTTCGCGTAAATGAATCCCATGCCAGTCATGCCGCGCGAAATGGTGCCGGCCGCCTCGATCACCGTGCCTTCATCGCCCTTGAGGTTGAAACGCGCTTCAATGGTCTCGCGCGGCAGGAAGTGCATTTCCTTGACCGCAAGCGCGACATTGTCGGGCCTTGGAATATTTCGCAGATGTGCCCGCGTGCCGAGCAGCCCGTTGACACCTTCCGCCAGCACAACGACATCCGCATGCACTTCGCCGTCGTGCCGATCGGTGCGCACCCCGATCACCCGGCCGTAAGCGTCCTGCACCAGCTCCGTCACGGTGGTTTCGCACAACACGACCGCGCCTGCCTCCCGCACTTTGGAGGAGAACCACTTATCGAACTGCGCGCGGATAATGGTGTAGCGGTTGGGCCGCTCCTCGTTGAAATCCTCGGAGCGATAATGCAGCCCGACATGGGCGCGATCGTCCATCATCCAGAAGCGCTGCTCCACCAGGTGACGTTCGAGCGGCGCGTCCTCGCGGAAATCCGGAATCAATTTTTCCAGCATATCGGCGTAAAGGATCGCGCCCTGGACGTTCTTCGATCCGGAATACTCTCCACGCTCAAGTTGCAGCACTTTCAAACCGCGCTGGGCGAGCGTCAGCGCGGCAGCGTTTCCGGCCATCCCGGCGCCGACGACGATCGCATCGAATCTTTCCTCGATCATGGTACGCTCCTTTAGCTGGCGATCCGGTCGCGCGAATGCGGTGACAGGCGCGCACGGAATGCCTCAGTCAGCGCCGGCAGCAGCCGGATCGCGTCGGTGATGATTCCGACATGGGCGAAATCAAAAATCGGCGCATTCTTGTCCGTGTTGATCGCGACGATGAGGTCGGCGCCTTCCACGCCGACCCGGTGCTGAATCGCTCCCGAGATTCCGGCGGCGATGTATAGTTTCGGCCGGATGGTCTTGCCGGTTTGACCGATCTGCCGGTCGGATGTGACCCAGCCCTTCTGTACCAGCGGACGCGAACAGCCATACTCCGCGCCGAGCACAGTCGCGAGCTGACGCACCAGCTGGAAGTTCTCCGGCGATCCAAGCCCAAGGCCGCCTGCGACCACAACGTCCGCGTAGGCAAGGTTCGAATTGGCGGATTCACGATCCGGCAGGAACGACAGCACCTTGGTGACGATATCTGCCTCGACGAGGCCCAGCGGATGACTGACGATTCGCCCGGCCGGGCGCTCGACGCGCTCCGGCATCTGCATCACGCGCGGACGCACCGTCGCCATCTGCGGCCGGTAGTTCAGCGTGTAGATCGTGCACATCAGCGACCCGCCGAAGGTCGGACGCGTTGCCGCAAGTGAGCCGTCGGCATCGACGTCGAGCGCGGTGCAGTCCGCGGTCAGGCCGGTAAGCAGCGTAGTTGCCACCGAGCCGGCAAGATCGCGGCCGAGCGTGGTGGCGCCGAGCAGCAGGATCTCCGGCTTGTAGGCGTTGACGACGTCGGTCAGCGCCTTGGTATAGGACTCGTTGCGGTAGTCGGCGAGCAAATTGTCGGCGACGACATATGCGAGATCGGCCCCGTAACAGAAGGCTTCCGCCGCGGCCTGTCGCGTGGCCTCGCCCTCCGGCCCGATCACCACGGCGGCAAGTTCGACCTTGAGCTTGTCGGCGAGCTGGCGGCCCGCGCCCATCAGCTCCCACGAGACCGGATGAACCTGACCGCGCTCCTGCTCGATGAACACCCAGACGTGCTTGTAGCCTTTGAAGTGCTCCGGCAATTCCTTCTTGGTAGCCGCGCGGCCTGCTGTGGATGCGGGTGCCTTGGTTGGTTCGCTCATCTTCGTTTTCCCTCAGAAACCGCGTGCCAGCGCGACCAGTTCCGCTTCAAGCTTGGGCTGCCGTTTGAAGATGTCATCGATCAGCGCCTCGGCCGGCGGCCGGTTGCCAATGTCGATCATGAACGCCTTCTCAGCGCGCGGCGCCGGGGCGAACACCCGTTTCACAATGGTCGGCGACCCCCGCAATCCGCATTTCGAAATATCTTCGACACCCGCGTCCTGCGCGCTCCATTTGACGATCTCGGATCGTGCAGCACGCAAAGCGTCGGCCATTGCGCCGCGCCGGATATCGTTGGTCGCTTCCAGCATGCTGATCAGACAGGGCAGCTTGGTGCGCAGCACCTGCACGCCGCCTTCGGAGCGCCGCTCGGCCTCGATGGTGCGGCCTTCGAGGTCGAGCGCGCCGATCTTGGCGACGTAGGTGAGTTGCAGCAAACCCAGGCGTTTGGCGATACCGGGACCGACCTGGGCGGTATCGCCATCGATCGTCTGCTTGCCGGTGAAGATGATATCCGCCGCGCCATAGGTCTCGGAGATTTTCCGGATGGCCGTGGCCAGCGCGTAGGTCGTCGCCAGGGTATCGGCACCGGCGAAGAAGCGATCCGTCAAGAGCACGGCGCGATCGGCCCCAAAGGTCAGCGCCTTGCGTAGACTGTCCTCAGCCGATGGCGGCCCCATGGTCAGCACAGTCACTTCACCGCCGAGCTTGTCGCGGAGTTCAAGCGCCGCTTCGAGGGCAAATAGATCGTACGGATTGATGATCGTCGGCACGCCCTGACGCATGATCGTATTGGTAACCGGATGAACGCGGATCTGCGCCGAATCCGGAACTTGCTTGATGCAGACGACGATGTGCATTCGATTGCTCCGAGCCTGCCTGATGGCCCCGAGAAGAGATTAGCAAGTGTCGTACCAATCCCATTCGCGGTGAAATATTGAAGTTCACACAACGACTTGGAAGAGTGGCGCAATCACTTCGACGGGTCGCCGACAGAACAAGTGCGACGTGCGTCGGAAATGCGACAGATGCGCAATGTTTGACGACAACGACAGTCGCCACATGTCGTTTGATATAGGTCAAACGCCACAGCACCAGCAGCGGTGCAGCGAAAGCTGCGCGCTTATCTCAACGCGTACCTATTTCAATGTGGAGAGTGGAACGAAGATGCGAGGCTTTGGCGGCGCAACGGCATCCTTCAGAACCTTGAACACGCGCTGATCCAGAGGGGAAGATGCGATGAAATCGGCATAGGCCTGTTCAAGGAATACTTTGCATCGCTGAGCGACGTCTGCGTCGGACAGTCCGGCAAAATCCTCGCTGACGAGATACTGACCCATGCGGCGCAGAATATGCAGCCGTACCACGTTGACATGTTTGGGATCGTAGTCAACGCCAAGGATCGCGAAGAAGTCCTCGGCGGAGGACGCCTTGTTCAGTTGTTCAAGCGTGCCGACAGGCGCGCTGCCAGATACCGGAGAGTCATTCATCTCTAATCCCCTTCATCAAGCTCGTTCGGCGGCGCGGAGGCCGGAGCCGACCGCATCCTTGTCGTCCCCGGCCGGACCACGACCATCGCGCAAGCGCTTCTGCAAATGCGCGAGCCGCGCCTCGAGAAATTCAACACGATCCAGCACAACGGAGATCGCTTCGCCGACCGGATCCGGCATCAGATGGTGGTCGAGATCGATGTGCCCCACAACGCGGCGATGGCTCAGTTGCGGCCGCACCACCTTGGCGGGAATGCCGACCACGGTCACTTCCGGCGGCGTACTCTCGATCACCACCGAATTCGCCCCGACCCGGGTACCCTGCCCGACGGTGATCGGTCCGAGAATTTTTGCACCTGCCCCCACCACGACACGATCCTCGAGGGTGGGATGGCGCTTGCCCGGGAACCACGATGTCCCACCCAGCGTTACGCCGTGGTACAACGTGACGTCATCGCCGATTTCAGCGGTCTCACCGATGACAACGCAGGCCCCGTGATCGATAAAAAACCGGCGCCCGATTGTTGCAGCCGGATGAATATCGACATTGCTCAGAAAGCGACCAACCCACGACAACAGTCGCGCCGAAAACCGCCAATCGGCCCTCCAGCAACGATGGGCGATACGATACCAGATCAGGGCGTGGACACCAGGATAGGTCAGCAGGGTTTCCAGTTCGCTGCGAGCGGCGGGATCCCGCTGACGGACGCAGCCGACATCTTCCCTGATCAATTGTGACAGCGAATGCTCGGACAGCTGGGTGTCCGCTGCCGGACCGCTCACCGCAAAATCTACAACATCCGACATCTTCACCTCACGCGCAGTTTGGAAGGTGCCGGCCGCACACTTCACGCCAGATTTGCGCAACGGTTTCGCGTGCAACAGGACCCTTGTGGGAAACCGCATACTCTCGCACGCGAGCAAGAATGCCCTTCATTTCGTCCGTGTTCGCAGGCAAATGCAGATCGGAGAGCAACGACGTGATCGCGGACAAGCCGGAATGCTTGCCGATGACAATGCGATTGGATCGGCCGAACAACAACGGGTCGAGCGACTGATAGGTGCGCTGGTCCTTCAGCAGGCCGTCGACATGGATACCCGATTCATGAGTAAAAATATGGTCGCCCACGATCGCCTTGTTGGGCGGGATGCTACGTGCCGCAGCCGCGGCGACAACGGCGGCAACGTTGCCGAGTTCAGACAGCACGATACCGGTGTCCCGCCCATACAACTGCCGAAGAGCGACCGCCACCTCTTCGAGTGGCGCATTGCCGGCGCGCTCGCCCAGTCCGATCACCGTGACCGAGGCATGGGTGGCTCCCGCCTTGATAGCCGCAAGAGTATTGGCTGTGGCAAGCCCGAGATCGTCATGGCCGTGAAACTCGAGTTCGAGGTCGCTCGTCGCGCGCAACGCCGCCATCAGCGCGTAGCTTGAATCCGGATCAAGCACGCTGAGCGTATCGGCGACACGAAACCGGCGCGCCCCGGCAGCCTTTGCGGTGGCGACGATCTGGATGAGAAAATCGAGATCGGCGCGAGACGAATCCTCTCCGCCAACCGCAACGGCCAGGCCCTTACTACGCGCGTATGCGACGACGCGTTCGACCATCCCGATCACCGTCGCGCGTTTGCCGCCGAGTTTCGCTGCGATCTGTATATCGGAGACGGGGACGGAGACGTTGACCATGGACACGCCTGCCTCGATCGCGGCATCCACATCTTCCGTCCGCATCCGGCACCATGCGATCGTGGTGAGCGGCAACTCCGCTTCGACAATGGCCCGGATCGCCGCGATTTCATCTCGCCCCATCGCAGGCGTACCCGCCTCAATCTCCGGAACGCCGGCGTGCGCCAGCGCACGCGCGATGGCAACCTTTTCAGCCATCGTGAACGCAACGCCAGGAGCCTGTTCGCCATCGCGGAGCGTCGTATCGTTGAGGACGACCGGCGTGGCTCCTGCCGTCCCGAGAGGACGGCCGACGTAGACTCCATCATCGGGTGGCGGCTGCACGATCATTCAATCCTCGCCACGGCAAAGGCTCCATTGGAGACGGCGATACGGCAATCGCGAAAAATGGTTCGCGATACCCGCTTCGACATCTCATGCAGAGCAACCCGCGTGCCATCCACTTGACCGTACTAAATCGATGATAAAACGGGAGAATCCTCAAACATTACCAATTGTCGGAATCACGACAGCGTCGCAAAGACGACGCCCCTGCCAGTGGATTCCCAAAGCCGATTGCAAGCCGGTGCGGCGATTCTGACTGGATCGGATTATTGGCCGTGACGAGAGGCGAGCAAGCCAGATACGGAAGCACGCAAATCAACTCTGCTTGCGGCGCAGGTGGACGACAATATCGACCCGCGAGATTTCGTGACCGGGCAAGGGCTCCGGCAAATTTTCGATCACAGTGTCCGGTCCCGGAATGTCGAGCAGGCGATCCTCACCATCAACGAAGAAATGGTGATGAGCGGTCGGGTTGGTGTCGAAAAACGATTTGGAGCCGTCCACGCCGACCCGGCGCAGCAAGCCGGCGCACGTGAACTGATTCAGCGTGTTGTAAACGGTCGCCAGCGAGATATGCATATTGGCTTCGGTCGCCTCGGCGTGAAGCATTTCAGCGGTGATATGACGTCCGCCTTGAGCAAACAGAATCTCGCCCAGCATCAGGCGCTGACGCGTCGGCCTCAGACCGGCTTGGCGCAGCACATTCTTGCAGTCATGCTCGGAGCAGGACTCACATGCCTCAAAGATGAGATCGGATGCTATCTCGGCCCCGGCCCCACCGGGCCGGGAAGGAGCATCAACAAGAGGCATTGTCATCGTCATATCCATCACTCCGCACGCGAGAACTGCGCAGCTCCAGAGAGGTCCGACGCTGGCACCTGCAAGGAAACGTCCCGGCGGCGTTCCGCCATCCGGCTCTCACCGCTTTCGTCACCGAAACAAAGATCGAAGTCGTTGCAATTGGTGCAGACCGGCGTTCTGCACATGACCAAGCCGTCGTCCTCGCACAGCATGCGATAGAAGAAACGCTTCCATCGCATGTTCCTGGTGTTGCGGGCGGCGAGCGACCCGAAGTGGCGCGCAAGCAGCCGCGACAATTCGGAACGGTCGCGCAAACCGAGATCTTCCCAAAGATGGTTCGGTTCTATCGCCCGCCGGGCAATCATCGCGGCAAGCCAACGTCCCGCGTCGCCCTCGCTTGAACGCTGAGCCAGCAGAAGGTCGCGCACCATGATGACCTCGTCATCATCGATTTGACCAGCTTGCGCGACCCATGATGCCACAGCCTCATGGGTCAAGGGAAACCACTGTGCGATCAATGCTCCAAGATCGCCGACAGCGAGACCCGCACGCTCGGCAACAGAACCACCTTCCATCGCGGCGACCGAGAGAATCGAAGCGAGGACATGCCGGTCGAAACTTTCGTCGTCTTCAATGATTGCGTCGGCCGGATCGCTTCCGGTGAGCATGCGATAGGCTGCGGCTGCATTGCAAAAAATATTTTCCGGCTGCACCATCGGAAAGACCGAGGCCGATAGCGGGTCGATTGAATGTTCGCGCGGTGTCGGACTGATCACGATGCGCTCCAAACACTTTTCGCCTGCCCCCTGACGCCGGCCCTTGAGGGCCGGCGTCGGTGGCAAGTTCGGATCACGCCGACATAGCGGCGAGTTTGTCTGCGGCGAGTTCTGCGGCGGTTTTTCCGACCACGGATTCGTCCACCGGCTTCATGATGCCGTGCTCCATCAGCATGTCCTCGAGCTCGTCCATGGTGATCGGGGTCGGGATGATGCCCTTGCCCTGGTTGGCATGGATCCGCGTGGCCAGCGTGCGGTAATGCTGGGCCTGAACCGAGTCCGGCGCATATTCCAGCACCGTCATGCGCCGCAGCTCGGCATGCTGCACGATGTTGTCGCGCGGCACGAAGTAGATCAGGTGCGTGCCGAGCTTCTTGGCCATCGCCTCGGCCAGTTCCAGTTCCTTGTCGGTCTGGCGTTCGTTGCACACCAGCCCGCCGAGGCGAACACCGCCCGAATTGGCGTACTTCAGAATGCCCTTCGAGATGTTGTTGGCGGCATACATCGCCATCATCTCGCCGGACATCACGATGTAGATCTCCTGCGCCTTGTTCTCGCGGATCGGCATCGCGAAGCCGCCGCACACCACGTCGCCCAGCACGTCGTAGGAAACGTAGTCGATGTCCTCATAGGCGCCGTTCTCCTCGAGGAAGTTGATCGAGGTGATGACGCCGCGGCCGGCGCAGCCGACGCCGGGTTCCGGACCGCCGGACTCGACGCACTTGATGTCGCGGTAGCCGACCTTCATGACCTCTTCGATCTCAAGGTCCTCGACGCTGCCGGCGGCAGCCGCCAGGCTGAGAATGGTGTCCTGCGCCTTGGCATGCAGGATCAGCCGGGTCGAATCCGCCTTCGGGTCGCAGCCGACGATCAGGATGCGGTGACCCATCTCCGCCAGCGCCGCCAGCGTGTTCTGCGAGGTGGTCGACTTGCCGATCCCTCCTTTGCCGTAAAATGCGATTTGTCGTAATGCCGCCATCTTGCTCTCCATGAACCGATTGCCAATGAGTCCGCGTGTCTGCGCGAGACTGTTTCTGTTACAGAACCGGGCACATGGGTTACGGGAAGGAGCGCATCACTCGTCAAAGCGTCTGCGTGCACTCAGCCCTCACTCCTTGTTCCGCTAAGCTATTAGCAACCCCCGTGCCACTCCACTAAGCGTATGATTCGGCTTCTGAAACGCTCTGCTTTTCCAGACCTGCAATATGTTTCAAATCTGACAGCAGCGGCCGGGCTGTCCGATGCCTGTTCGAAATCAGACAACGATTGAGCCAGTCTCCGTGCTCAGGGAGCCGCATTCGCGCAGGCCGCGCTGCTTTGGGCGCAGGTGCACATCCCGGCATACGGAATGGAAATTGCTAGCCGTCTCGGAGGCTGCACAATGAACCGTGGCCGGCAAACGCGAGGAGGCTGAAATGCAGATCGGCGTCGAAACATCGAAAGCTGTCGACCAGCGCCGTGTGTTCGTGATCGACGATGATGAAATCACCCGCGCCGCATTACAGTTCATGCTGCATGATGAAATCGAGACCCATGAGTTGGAGACCCCCGAAGAGGCCTATAAGAAGGGAATCGACTGGCTGAAGCCGCATGTCGTGCTGCTTGGCATTTCGTTTCTCAAACAGAGAGGCAACGCGCTGATCGGAGAACTGGCATCGAAGTTTCCGGGCGTTCGCATCCTCATCGTCTGCGAGAAATCCGACGAGCCGGTCGCCGTGGATGGCTTGAAGGCGGGCGCGCACGGCGCCATGGTCAAACCGCTTACTCTCGAAGCCGTCCGCAAGAAGGTCGATACGATCCTGGGCCGGGGCGGCGCGTCACCGCTGGTCCAACTCAGCGTTCTCAAATAGGGCACACTCTCTTGGCGATGATCGTGTTCTATCAGAAGCCGGGCTGCCAGACGAACGGTCGTCAGAAGCGGATGCTCGAAATTGCGGGTCATACCGTCATTGCGAAGAACCTGCTTGCAGAACCGTGGACCGCCGACGGCTTGCGCAGGTTTTTCGGCGCCACACCGGTAGCAACCTGGTTCAATCCCGCGGCGCCTCGCGTGAAATCCGGCGATGTTATTCCTGCAACGCTCGATGCCGCAGCGGCGCTCGCACTCATGCTCGATGATCCACTACTGATCCGGCGGCCGCTGGTGGAGATGGAGGGACAGAGATGCGCGGGCTTCGACCGCGAACCCGTCATGTCGCTTCTCGGCAATCCAGTGGATCAGGAGGCCGAGGGTTGCAGCCGCCCGGTCGGTCCGTTCTGCACGACCCATAGATTCGTAATCCAACGACATCGAATTTCAGCGGAAGAAGATCTCCCAGTCGCCGGAACCAGCCTCACGCTCCAAGGGTTAGCCCGTTTACAAATCCCTGCGAAGCGGAGTCGCTCAACGCCGCGTTAGCACCATGACAAGGCGATCGACCCGCTTGCCGCCCTTGAAATGGGATTCGACGATTTCGTCGATATCTTCAGGTGCGGTCGGGCGATACCAGACGCCATCCGGATACACCACCATCAGCGGACCGACGCTGCAAAAGCCGAGACAGCCAGACGCGGTAAAACCGATATTGGTGAGCCTCTCCGCTTCGAGCCTTTTGCTCAGGCGATCCCACAGCGGCTGCGCCCCCGCAGCGCCGCAGCTGCCGCGCGGATGACCCGACGGCCGCTGGGTATGGCAGGCGAATACGTGGTTCTTGTAAACTTGCGGCAGATCGAACTCTGCTTCCACTGAAGCGTTACTCATGTCGCAACCGCCTCGATGCCCCTGTCGCTCAAAAGTCCCTTTAGCTCTCCGGCCTGAAACATTTCCCGGACGATATCCGCACCTCCAAGAAACTCACCCTTGACATAAAGCTGCGGGATTGTCGGCCAGCTCGAGAACGTCTTGATGCCTTCACGGATAAACGGGTCGGACAGGACGTCGACGCCCTTGAACGGCACGTTGAGCACGGACAGAATCTGAACCACGGATGCGGAAAAGCCGCATTGCGGTGCCGCCGGCACACCTTTCATGAAAAGCACCACATCACTGCTGGCAATAATATCCTTGATGCGCTCGGCCGTTGAATTCGACATTCGCTGTCCTTCTGAAGATCAAAATGAGCTTTGCATGCGGTGATGCAAAAGGCGGTCCATTCGCTCAAGGATCACTTGGGTACCGAGGTTTCGAGCGCGAGCGCGTGAAGGGCTCCGCCCATCTGCCCCTGAAGAGCGTCGTAAACCATCTTGTGCTGCTGCACCCGGCTCTTGCCGACAAATGCTCCGGAGGTCACACGAGCACCAAAGTGGTCGCCGTCTCCTTTGAGGTCCACGATGATGACCTGCGCGTCGGGAAAAGCCTGCATGATAAGGCGTTCGATTTCAGATCCGACCATTGCCATCGCGTTCGCTCCCTGATGCCGTGTCTGCCTTCATGCAAGGTCCAAACCAATTTGCAAAAACCCCACAGGCCTCGCGTCCAGCGACCCAAACCGCATCAACCAATGTCGGGTTTCCGACATGCCGGACACGTCCTGTTTCAGAAATGACTTGGCTGGCGGGAGATTTCAGACACGGCTTGATATCCTTGGCCTTTCTCGTGTGTTCAGTCCGGCCCGGCTCTTGCTTTGCTGGGCTCAAGCCTCAGACAGGAGAAGCGCAGAATATGCGGGCCGACCGTCCTTTCCGATTCGCCGTCATCCTGGGTACGAATGAAATCGCTTCCGCCGTTGCTGTACGGCTTCACCAGGCCGGATTCAGGGTCGTGCTGTCTCATGATCCGTTGCCGCCGGTGATCAGGCGGAAGATGGCTTTCCATGACGCCCTCTTTGACGATGCCGTCACGGTCGAAGGCATCCCTGCAGAGCGTGCCGACTCCGGCCTGCAAATCCGCTCAAGACTCGCGCAAGCGCCCGGCATCATCATCACCGAGCTTGGATTGCTGGATCTGATCGTCATTCAGACCATCGATATTCTGGTAGATGCGAGAATGCAGAAGTATCTCGCGACACCCGATTTGCGTCGGCTTGGCAGTTTGGCGATCGGACTCGGTCCGGGCTTTGCCGGGGAGGTCAATTGCGACATCGCCATCGAAACACGACCTGGCAAGGCGGGGCAAATCGTCCGGCAGGGTTACGCGGATCAACCGGACGGCATATCACGCCGTCTGGGCAGTCACTGGGGCGAACGTTTCGTTCGTTCGGAATCCGCCGGGAGGTGGAATACAGCTATCGAGATCGGCACCCGCGTCTTCAAGGATTTCGTTGTCGGTCATCTGGGAAATACGCCGATCCGCGCACCGTTTGACGGAATATTGCGAGGCATCATTCGTGACGGGACCGAGGTACCGGCGGGCGTGAAACTTCTCGAAATCGATTCCCGCGGGCGGCGGGCGAACTGGGCTGGCACCGATAGCCGGGGGCAGGTTATTGCGAGCGCCGTAATGGAAGCGGTTTCACTTTACAAGCCGGGTGGCATCGAAAAGGCCGGGCATTCGCTTCATCTCGTCAAATGAACTCGCCCGCCCCACAACGCGTAACCGACCTTCTCTCCGAACGCGATCCGATCAACTTTGGAGACCTGCCCGATGACATCAACATCCTGCTCCAGCAGGGTGTAGCGGCCTATCGTCAAGATTGGTCGCAAGCCGACAGGCTGTTCCGGCAAGCGCTTGCGATCGCGCCGAAAGAGCTTCCGATCTACTTTTGCCTCTATAAAATTCACACCTATCAAGGCAATCTCGACGAGGCACAAGTCGTCGCCGAGAGCGGCCTGAGGGAAGCGACGACCCAAGCGGGATGGCCGACGGATTGGCGGGCATGGCAACCTCAAACCTTATTATCCGATGGCCCCGGCCGCTTCGCTCTCTACACCCTGAAGGCGCTCGCTTTCATCCATCTCAGGCAAAACAATACGGATCAAGCTCGCCAAATGATCGTGGTGTTGCGGGAACTGGATCCCACGGGCGCGGTGGGATGGCCGGTTGTGGCGGCGATTGCCGATGGCATTGGTTGAACGCCACGCGGCTCATGGCATCGGACTTGCAGAAAGTCTGTTAGAGCAGATCAATCAGTTGTCGGCTCCGCGCCATGTTTTGTCGAATTCGGCGTCGGAAATCTGACATGGGGATAGCACGATGCACGACGCCATTATTGCCGCGCTGCGTACGGTGCAGGATCCCGAGATACCGGTGAATATCTATGATCTCGGGCTGATATATCGGATCGAGGCGAACGGACAGGGATTTGTCGAAATCGACATGACGCTCACCGCGCCCGGATGCCCCGTCGCGGGCGAAATAATGAGCTGGGTCAAGAAGGCAGTGAACGACGTCGAAGGCATCGACAGCGTGAAAGTCAATCTTATCTTCGATCCGCCATGGGACAAGTCAAGGATGTCGGAAGACGTTCAACTCGAGCTTGGCCTGATATAGCCACCGGCCGATTTCCAAACCTTGTCTACTTCAAAACAATGTCTTGCTCACGGCCCTTCCGCTCATCGAAGGCTGTCTCCAATTCTGTAGCATACGAATCGGATTCTTATCCTGGACTGTCACCTGATTCGAGAGTGGCACCTTATCTGCATACGTTTCCTTGACACAGGGCGGAGCAATTTTTGCCCACGTCAGGAACTGAGGGCGCGATGATAGAGCTGACAGCCGGCGATGGACACAAGTTCTCGGCATATCGCGCCGATCCTCCTGACGCACCCAAGGGCGCAATCGTCGTTCTTCAGGAAGGGCTCGGCGTCAATCCACATATCCGGGCCGTTACCAACGCCTTTGCGGCGCAAGGCTATCTTGCGATTGCGCCCTCACTTCTGGATTCGGTGAAGCCGGGCGTCGAGCTTGGCTACGACGAAGCCAGTTTGTCGGAAGGCGCAAACCTCATTCGGCAGGTCGATAACGCGAACGTGCTCGGCGAGATTCAGACGACGATCGATGCTGCCAAGAGCGCGGGCAAAGTCGCTTTAGTCGGATACGGCTGGGGCGGTTATCTCGCCTATGCCGCGGGCAATCGCGTCAACGGGCTGGCCTGCGCCATTGGTTACTACGGTGGAGGAATTGTCAGCAACTACGGCGAGAAGCGCAAGATTCCGACTTTGCTTCATTTTGGCGAGAATGATCCCATCATTCCGCTGGAAGAGATGAGTCAGTTTCGCGCCCATCGACCGGATGTCAGCGTGTTCTCTTACCCCGGCGCGGCGAGCGGATTCAACTGCGACGCATGCGGCAGCTATCAGGCGGATGCGGCGCAAGCGGCGCTTGAGCGGACCCAGGCCTGGATTTTTCAGTACGTCGAGGGCCAGCCGCCGATTGCGCTGAAGAATTCCGGAGCCTACGCTCAGGCGAAAGTCGACAAGAAGAAAAAGAAGAAAGAAGCGGCGGATGATCTTGGACCACAAATGGATTGATGCGGCGGTGATGCGGCGCAAGCGTCGTGCTTCTGCCAAAGCGGACGTCACTACCTAGAAGAGGATAGCCCCGTACTGCGTTGCAAGGAAAAACATGGGCGTGGTCAGATACAACTTTGGCATGGAGGGCCGCAGAATTGCGCGGCGCTCCGCATCGCTTCTGGGATTGAATGCCTTGCACGAGGCGAACGTCAGCTCCAATCCTCTGCCGTATCTTGAGCGGGCCGGCGAACGAATCTATCAGCTCGAAAAGGTTCTGTTCGAGGCGGTTGATGCCGCGACACTCCGGCCGGGGCAACTCACGTCGCCTGCATGGAAGTCAACAAGTCGGATTACGAGAGTCTTCTGGCATGCCGCGCTATTGTCGAAAACGGATTCCAGAAACTGATCGCGGGCGACGCGGAAACCCAAGCGCCGGGCGATGAGTAAGTTTTACTCCTGATCAAGGGCATTGTACGGAACATTCCATGTCTATCGCAGAAGGTTTCTTTGTTGACTGGGACGGCAACGCGCGCAGCACGCTCGACCCTGGCGGCGGCTATCTTTGCGAAGCAGACCCGGCGGCACGCTACGTCGCAGTCACCACCAAAAACGGCACGCTGGTCCATGAGGCTACGTTCTACAGGAGCGCGGCCGATATCGAGAAGACTGGCATCAAGGCGCCGCTCGTCTCCGGTTCGCATCCATGGGGACGGCGGGAAGACGGATTCTAGGATGGGAACAAAGCGGAAAGGAGAGCGCGATGCTTCCGACCACCATTCTTGTCAACGAAGCGCCGCGATGCGTCGTGCGCCCGACAGACATCAAAGATCTCAATCGCTTCATCCGGAACGGAAAGACCTACCTGCTTGCCGATAATCCCGAAGGCAAGATTACCCATCGCAATGCCGATGACATCGAAGCTGTCAGATGGCGGAATGCTCTGGCGCTGCACAAAGCATGGGGCGGCAACGAAGAGGATTTTTTCGGCACGCCGCTATAACCAACGGCGATCACGATTCGCCCGTCGACTTTTCATACAGCGGCATCAGGATCGGCGTGCTCCGGCATCATGAGGATTACCGGCCTGATTGCGCATCCAGTCGGCCAGCTTGGTCAGCGCGATATCGATTTCCTGCCGCGCATCGGCATCTGCGACGGACTCTTCCAGCGCGCCGCGCATGCAGAGCAACCATGCGTCACGTTCCGCATCGCCAATCGGAAATCCGATATGCCGCTGCCGCAAACGCGGATGACCCTTCTCCGGAGAATAGAGTTGTGGCCCACCCGTCCACTCGCTCAGATAGCGCTTGAGGACACTTTTGACCGGCGCGAGATCCCTCCCATGCATCGCCCGGATCACCCTTGCTTCCGGCAAAGCATCCATTCTCCTGTAGAATGCCTCGACCAGCCGATCGACAGAAACCGCGCCACCGATCCGGTCGAACATCGACAGTTTTACATCAACCTCAGACATCACTCTTCTCCAGCTTGTTCGCATCGGCGCCTGTACGAAATGACGACATGGACCGCCGCCGCATCTGGACGAATTGACGCGAGACTATTCATCCATGCTCGGCAGCAAGATAACTTCGGCGGGAGCTCCCGGTCCCTGATCCTCCACGAAATCGAGCGCATCGATTCGCGACAATCCACCGCCAGCTTCAATCAGGACCACGGCCTCTTTCGGCATTCTCGATAACGCCTCGAGCAATTGAGCGACTGTCATGGCTCGTTATGTCCTATTGCGACGTTCATGCGCCTGAAATCAGCACTCCGGCTTCGTCGAAGCTCAGTGTGGCAGGCTCTTCATCCAGCATAACGATCTCCGCGCGACTCAAATGGCCGTTGCCGTGATACTCGTAACGGTGCAAGAGCTCGACTTCACCGTAAACCATCTTATCAAAGCCGCTCAGCACTCCCGCTTTATCGAAATAGGCGCGGATGAAGGTGTTCCGGTTCGACAGTGCTTCTGCAGCGATGGCGTTCACAAGGTTGAACGGCAGCTTCACGCCGCTATACGACACAAAGAATCGGCATTCCAGATCCTCCTCGGCCGCCATTCTCATCCTCGCTCTTATGATGTCGTCACGGATCGCGATTGGATCGCTGCCCTCATCATTCCGGATGAATCATGATTTCCATGGTGTCGTCGCCGTCGTCGAACGGATCCTGATATCCGCTTTCCTCGAGTTCGATGCCGCAAATGCAGACATCTCCGTCGACAACAGCAAGTGCGATCGGCTCCAGGCTCTGGCCCTTGCACGGCCCATCGATGCATAGCCCGGTATCAATCTCGAAAATCGAGCCATGCCGGCCGCATCTGAGGAAAGACCGATCCGGCGTGAAGAAACCTCCTTCCCCGAAATTGAGCCAGATATGTTCGTGCGGGCAGGAGTTGACATAGCCGAAGTAGTCGTTCGCATGGGTCCGGATGACGACAATTGGAAACGGCCGGCCTTCGCCGCTCTCGTTGATGCGCGACAGGCTGAAAGCCTTGGCGTTGCTTTGCTCAAGGCTATCAGCCGCGCAGATGACAAAAACGTCCATTTTGTCCGACGACATCTTTCAACCTCGCCTGCAAAATCCGAGGCACGACCGGCGCGCGGCAGGATCAATCGTTCTCGATGACCGACTGCAAATTTTGCCTTTGTCGTGAACACGACACTGCTGTCAGACTCGCCTCATCGGCAAGCCCATAAAGCCCTATGACCGGATAGTGCATGAAGTATGCCGGGCCGGGCACTCGCTGCTTTCACATGCATGATTCTTGCAGAGTAAACGCAGGGCAAGCGACAGAAGCGCGAAGGAAAGCCGATGACCGCAATGATCGTGGTGGAGAACCGCAATCAGGACGACATGTCGCGCAAGGCGGGCTGCTATCTCTATACCGACACGCAACTCTGGCTAGAGGACAATGTCGTGCATCGCAGCGACGGGCCGGCGGTAGTATCACCGAACGGTGCGGAGCGCTGGTACATCCGGGGGAAAGAGGTGACGCGAGACGTCAATACATTCTTCTTCCGGAACAAATGGCCGGTGCAGCAAGGGCTCGATACACTAGAAAAAGTGATCCTATTCCAGGCTCAATTCATTTGCTGAAGGCTATAAGGCTGCGGGATCAATACGCGCCCGCAGTGAATGGCCTGCCCAAGCGCGGCATCGGGATTTGACGCAGCCAGACTTCATTACGCAGCAGTGGGCGCACTGTTTACGCTGCAGTGGGCGTACTGTCGGCCTTGAAGGAATCTGCCTCCCCTCGCGTTACCCGAAACACGCCTCGGCCGCCGGCAAGCGGTTGATAAGCGTCAGCAGCCTTCTCGCTCAGGTAATAATACCACTCCTGAGGGCTCATCGCTTTGGGCCGTTCACTGATCTCGACAACCGTTCCGTTCGGCGCGAAGCGCACATGGATGATCACATTCTGGATTTCCATTGACCTCTCCTCGAATGTTAGACGCCGGAGCCGAAGCTCAGCAATTCGATCTTGATATTCTCGGTGCCTAGCACGGTTGCCTGGCAGGCGAGGCGCGATTTCGAGCCGATACCGACGATGGTGTCGAGCCGTTCGTTTTCCTCACGAGCGATCTTGGACAAACCCTTCCGTCCTTCGTGCACGTAGATATGGCAGGAGCCGCATTTGGCTTTTCCCTCACATTTGTGAGCTATAGCCATTTCCGCGCCCAGAAGGGCAGCCAGCAAAGTGGTCCCCTGGGCGACTTCGAACGATTGTCCCGATGGCATTACGGTAAGTATCGACATGTGTTCATTCCTCGTCTTGTTGCTCAGTAAATCGCCGCCCCGGCTCCGACATTGATCGAAGCCTCCTTCATCGTCTCGACGATGAAGGAAATCTGGTCCTCGGTGAGATGGGTGTGAAACGGTAACGCAACCGTGCGATCCGCCACCTTTTCGGTGACGAGATATTCGCCGCGACGGTAGCCGAGTTCGAAATAATGCCGTTGCAGATGAAGCGGATTGCAATAGGCCGCGGCCTCCACCCGTTCCACCCGCAGATCATCCACGATGGCATCGCGGCTCGATCGGGAGAAGCGCGTACCGAGATGGACTAGATACAGAAACCAGTTCATCTCGGTGACGTCGGGCCCTACGTAAGGGTCCTTGATTCCCTCGAATGACTGGACGTACTTGTAGTAAAGATGCTCGATCAGCCGGCGGCGTTCGAGAATTTCGTCCAACCTGCGCAATTGGGCCAGACCGAGCGCCGCGGCCAGGTTGCTCATCCCCGCCTGATAAGGCGGGGTCGCGCTGACAACAACAGACGCGCGCTCTTCCAGGCGATGGGAACGATGACGCCGCAACGCCACGGCAACATCGACGTCATCTGTCACCACCATGCCGCCCTCGCCGCAGGTCAGTGCCGAGGGCTGGGAAAAATCGAACACCGCAACGTCACCGAAGGAACCGACCAGCGCGCCCTGGTATCTCGAGCCGATCGCCTCGGTAGAATCCTCAAGCAGCAACAGACCGTGCCTCTGCGCCACAGCACGCAGTTCCGACCATTGCGCCGGATGTCCGTTGGTATTTCCTGCGACGATCGCACGCGTATTTGCGGTGATGCGAGCCTCGACTTTCGCCGGCACCAGCGTACCGGCCCAATAATCAATGTCCGCGAAAATCGGCTTCGCACCTGCGATGCTGATGGCGTGGGTCGTCTCCCGAAACGAATAGGGTGATGCGATGACTTCCTGGCCTGGACCGATCCCGTAGGACCTGAGAGCGATCAGAAGACCAATCGTGCCGCTCGGAACAGCAACCGCATAGGCACGACCGACATAGGCGGCAAAGGCGGCTTCGAAAGTCTCCACCATTGACCCGCTCGAAAGCCTGGGCGAACGCATGATTGAATCGACGGCGTCGATCTCAGCCAAGGTGATATCTGGATCGGACAGGGAGATGAAGCTTTCATCCACATCGGCCACGGCAACATCGTCCATCTGATCTGCATCTTGCATGAGGATGGATCCGGCCATGATTTACTTCCTGTCCGCCAGCACGATGCCGGTCGCGCACGCCGGATCCATGGTGATCTGCACGCAATGATCGGCGCTATCCAGAAGATGAATGTCGAATCGCGAAAAGCTGCGGAAGGGAGGTTCCGTCACATCAGAGGCATCGCATCTGGTCCATGACAGATGTGGAAACCGACTACGCAACGTCGCCACGACCCCCGCATCGGCATCCGAAGACAGCACCGCCTCAATCTCCATCAGGACGTCTGGACCTAACGCCATGCTCAATGACTCTGTGCTTGAGAACGAACAATCATCACGCTTATCTCATGCAAGTTCATTGCCAGAACGTTCGCTCCGGATCGGCATTCAGGCGATCCAGAACGGGAAGCAATCCATCGTAGGTGCTATGAAGCTCCCATGTTCCTTTCACATGATCCTTGCGAAACAATTGCCATATCGCCTGGCCGGAATCGTGAAGCAGCAGAGCCACATCGATGACTCCACCGTCGGGATCGATATTCCGCGAGCAGCACGGACTCTCGATGCGATAGCCATTGGTAACGACCGTGACATCGGGAGAGACATATCGGTAGCGCTTGCGCCGCTTCAGCGAACGCTCGATCCTTTTTCGATCGAGATCGTTCGGATGCGCCGAGAAGCCGATGAGGGTGTGGTCCAGAGCTGTCAAATTCACGCACCAGCCCTCCTTTAGAGCGGCAAAATCTCTTCTTCTAAACAGCCGACCACCAGGCGTTCGCCGAACTCAACAAGGTAAATCGGCATGTTCGCCTCGGTATGCGTTCCAACCTGGACGATCTCTCCGGTATCACCCACGCTGACCAGCAAGGCTTCGAGCGGCGTATCCGGAAACGTTCCGTCATTGTGAAGATCGATCAGGGCCTTCACGCGCTGCCCCCATTGATAGCGAGGAATCCGGGGCTCAATCACAACCGCGCTCCTTCCGGAAGCGGCAAGTCCTCCATCTCGTCCCGCGCAACCACCGCATCCAGTTCCTTCCGCTTCATGCCGACACGATTGCCGCTCTCCAGAAACTCGACGCCATAGATGTAGAACTGTTGCAGGAACGTGCCGATGCTGACGACGTAGCCCTCCTCGCCCTTCTTCGCGAGAATCTCGCCGATCTCCTTGCCGGCGTAAGTGCCGTCGTTGCGGATGGTGCGCTTGGCTCTCACTTTTTCGCCAAAACTGAAGTAGGGCGGCGCGGAGATCTCAACCACATCGCTGTCACGGACAATGTTGCTCATCGCGGGATCTCCCCTGATCGCTCCAGTCTGCCGGTGAGGCGCGAGCGCGCCATATCCTGCACGAAGCCATCGCTGTCTTCGGTCAGATCGGCAATCTCGCCAGCCCCGATCCGACTCGCGACTTCGTAACGTAGCCGCCAGTCCGGATCGTAACGAAACCGCGAAAGTTGTTCTGGCGCCATCCGCTGCGCAATTTCCAGTCTGACGGCCGCGTCCGGATCGCCGGCCATCCGAAGCAGCCATTCCCGGGGAATGCGGCGCGCCACGACGCGCCGAACCTCGGGCTCCGAATCGTCGATCATGCGCCCCAACAGGGACGGAGCGATGCGTCGCGCAATCACAAGCCGCACGTAATAATCCGAATCCGCAATCATCGGCATCAGTTCAGCATCGTCGAGAACAGATGCGATTCGAATTCGCACTTCGCGATGAACATCCGTTCGCAGCCGCAACACCAGCCGCTTGGGCAGACGCCGCGCAGCGTTCCAGCGTACCGTTTCCTCCGGATCGTCGAGCAACGGCGGCAAGAGGAAAATGCTGGCGTGCTTGGCTGCGATCGCGCGCACCTCGAAATGCGAATGCCCGATGCAGGAATTCGCAAGCTCGGGATTCCAGTTGAAGAAACGATCGATGCGCCTGGCGTAGCGGTCGTTGACGCAGGCATGTTGAACACGGCACCGCTCGGCGGCCTTCAGCTCCAGATGTGGGCAGGAACTGCAATCGATCTCGTGCCCTAGCCAATCGCGTGCTTCGTCGATGTCATCCTTCATCGTCCAGCCCCACGCGTTCAAGAACCTCGAACAACACGCGCGCACCAATCTTGTCGCTGGGGTCCAGCTCCAGCAGCTTCGCGACGGCGGCGCGGCCTTCATCGAGATCGCCGAGCCGCATCTGCAGGTAGGCGTACCCTTTCAGGGTGAAGAGATAGAAGCGTGGCAAGATATTTTCATAGTCGCTAAACGCGGTATCCCCGGCGGCGACATCCTGCCAATCGGGAGCCAGTTTGTTCTCGCGCGCCGCCTTGTCCAGGCACAGCTTGGCGATCACGAGGGCATCAGCCAGCCGCCCCTTGTAGAAATAGAACCGATAGAAGCCGATTAGGACTGCCGCGTGTCCTGGCGCAAGCGCTTGCGCTTCCCGCAGATGATGTTCCGCGACATCATCCAGATGGTATGAAAGTCCGGCCTCCCACAAATGGAATTCCGCTTCGGGCGGAAGGCCGCCGCCCAAAAGCGCATTTGCCAGCACCGCCGCGTCCATGACGGATTGCGGCTCGCCTCGATCCGCAGCTTCCATCATCGGACGTCTCTCCTCTAGTGAGCGTGACTCGAGCAGGACACCTGCTTCGGATCATGGAAGACGAGGCCCGTTTGCGTCGCCGTGTCGGCGAAATCGATCGTCACCCCTTCGAGCAGGATACGGCTCTCGGCGGGTAGAAACAGCTTCACGCCGTTTCGCTCGACCACGGCCTCCCCCGCCGCCGGTTCACGCTTGACACTGATATCAGCGCTTAGCCCGGAACAACCCCCGGGGGTGACCGCAAGCCGGAAGCCGCTGGACGCATCGCCGTCCGCGCGGATCATGAGGCGAATGAATCTCTCTGCCGCCGGAGTGATGGTAAAATTCATCGCCGTCTCCTTATGCCGGTGCCACGTATCGTGGATAGGACGTGTCGATCACGCAGGTATTGTCGACCGGACAGACGGCGGTGCATTGCGGTGAGTCGAAATGACCGATGCATTCGGTGCATTTCTTCGGATCGATGACGAACGTGCCGTTCTTTTCCGTGATCGCGACATTCGGACATTCCGGCTCACAAGCCGAACAGCTCGTGCATTGTGAGGCTATGATCTTCAGCGCCATCGGTAACTCCCAAGCGGCATTCGGGTTTCTTAAGCTTAGGCCGCCGTGATCAGCGCGCCCTGACGGATTTCCGCATCGCCGCGTTCGACGTGCTGGATCTCGCCGCTCCTGACCTTGTCCAGATAAGATTTGAACCAGGCAATCGCCGACTTCTCGATAAACTCGTGGGCGAACTGATCGACCGGCTCGATCCCGGCCTTGAGCAGGTCCGCCTTGGGGCAGCCGCCGATCTTGGCGACGAACACCGCATGACAATCGTTGATCGCACGGATCACGGTCTCGAGGCTGTCCTCGTCGCCATATCCAGCCTGGCAATAAAGATCGACACGGCGATGTCCGACGAATTTGGCACCCGCCGTGGACAGTTCGTAAACCTGGAATTCCTTGGCGTGACCGAAGTGCTCGTTGATCAGTCCCGAGCCCTTGGTGGCGACCGAGACCAACAGCTTAATATCGCTCATTTCACCTGCGAGCGTCTCAAGTTCTTCCTGCTTGGCCGCCACCTTGGCGACCCGCTCGTCTTCCACCTTGGCCTGATAGGCCTTGCGGCTGTCGAGATCGTAGTTGACCTCCATCGCCATGATCTTGTCGGTGGTGAACTCGGCGCTGCGATCCTCGCCCAGCAGTCCCACCGCGTCCGCGCGGCACTGGCGGCAGTGGCGCATCATGTTCATCTCGCCTTCGCAGCTATCCTGTAGCGCCTTGAGCTCCTGGGCGGTCGGGCCGCGCTGGCCGGTGAGACCGAACACCGTGCCGTGTTCCGGAGCGGAGATGAGCGGCATGATGTTGTGCAGGAAGGCGCCGCGCGATTTCACCGCCTTGTTAACCTCGACGAGATGCCTGTCGTTGACACCGGGAATCATCACCGAATTGACCTTGCAGAGAATGCCGCGCTCGGTGAGCATCTCGAGGCCCTGCAACTGGCGATCGGTCAGCAGCTTGGCGGCCTCGACGCCGGTGTAGCGTTTGTGCTTCCAGAACACCCACGGATAGATCTTCGCACCGATTTCAGGATCGACCATGTTGATCGTGATCGTCACGTGATCGACATTGAACCCCGCAATGGTGTCGACATGATCCGGCAGCGCCAGTCCGTTGGTCGAGAGACAGAGTTTGATGTCGGGCGCGGTCTTCGAAATGAGCTCGAACGTCTTGAAGGTTTTCTCGGGGTTGGCAAGCGGATCGCCCGGACCCGCGATGCCAAGCACGGTCATCTGCGGAATGGTGGACGCGACCGCCAGCACCTTCTTGGCGGCCTGTTCCGGGGTCAGCTTTTCGCTGACCACGCCGGGGCGAGATTCATTGGCACAATCATATTTGCGATTACAGTAATTGCACTGGATGTTGCAGGCGGGCGCGACCGCCACATGCATGCGCGCATAGTGATGATGCGCTTCCTCGCTGTAGCACGGATGGTTCTTGACCTTTTCCCAGATCTCGGTCGGAAGATCGCCTTGGCCTGCCGCCGAACCGCAACTCGCCTTGCCGCTGCCGCCGGTGGTTCCGCAACCCTTGTGCTCGGCGATTTCCTGCATCACGCCGTCGAGTTGGGCGATGCTTGTGGGCGCGGTACCTTCGTGCGGTGCTATCGCTTGCATGTCCGTTCCTCGTTCCTGTCCAGGAGACTGAAAGTCTTGAAAGGAGGAATAGCAACTCGCGTGCCATCGAAAACGGGACGGCATTTTCGCGCCTTATCAATGAGTTATGGAGCTGCTGTCCGCTGTCGCTTTGCTAACACCATCGGCGACATCGCGGGCCGTATGTTAGAAACGTTACAGATGTGGCGACTTCGCTCTGCGTCGCTGATGCCGCCGACGGTAGAATGCAGGACGTCCCCGATCGCCCTGCAGCGCCGAGAGCAGTCACCCATAAAGCCAATTCAGGCAGCGAGCAGGATTTCGATCGCCCGATCGAGCGAAATGGCGATCGGCGTCAAGCCCTGGTCGATGAAGAAACGGATTTCGTTCTTCGAGAGCTTGTCAGGTTCAACAATCACGTAGTGCGTCGCCGCAGAGCGCTTGGTGATCTGCCGCGCATAGGTTCTCAAGAGCTGGTCATTGAACCGGCAGCCAATGAAAACAAAGCTCCGCTCGGTACGGCGATCCTTGACGACGTCGGGGATCGGTGTCTGGATATCGATCTCCGTCAGAACCTCGACATAGTCGGCGTCGGAGATCAGAAAATTCTTGGCGGGCACTACGCTGCCGTGCGGCTTGTAGAGGATGGTCGTCCACGTGCCGGCTGCCGCGCGATCCGCTTCGGCACCGGCGGCATCATAAAAGCGATACCAGCGGTCCTCGCCAATCCCGGCGCGGGTAATGCCCTGGACTTCGCCCCAATCGCTGCGCTGCCCCAGCGCCGAGCGCATGGCGCCATCGTACCAGGTGTCGACAATCATGGGCAGGCGCAGTGAGGCCAGATAATGATGAAACGGCGCTGGCCCCACGGGTGTTGCAAACGCTTCGTTCATCAAAGCCGTGACCGTGGACCGGTGCTTCATGCTTTCGATGTGCTGCGCGGACGCCCACGCATTGCCTTTCGCACGGCGCGGCAGCGCGACCTTCGTTCCGAAGAACGCTGCGAGCGCTTCCGGATTCATTGGGACATCGGGCTTAGACAATTCCGCGAGACCCGGCCCGAGATAAGGCACAATTGCTCCCGCCCGCAGCCGCACGGCAATGTCAGCCAGCGACGCCTCGGCATCAACGTGCTTCATAAATTCGATATGCGGAATGGGAGCGTTCATCAATCTTCTCCCTCTTGGCCGCGCTTGCGAGCATTGACCGTGATGGGAAGCGATGTCCCTGCCGCCATTTCCGGCAGATCGAGCACCCACCCGTTCGCAATGCGAATCCAGCCGCCCCACAGCGACTCATGTTCGGTCTCAACGATCGGTTCCTCAAGATCCTTCTTCGGCACGTAGATCGAGAGACCCGTTTCCGGAGAACGTCGAATCATAACTTTCATGAGGTCAGCTCCGCGGATCGGGATGGACTTGCCGTGACATGAGCGTGCTCCTGCCACGATGGCGATGAGACCCGCAGCTTTGGGATGATCTCCGGCAGAACTTGCAAAGCCCGCTCGATGTCGTGGACGGTGTTTTCACGCGACAGTGAAAAGCGGATGGCACCGCGCAGGGCTTTCATTGGCACGTTCATCGCCAGCAGCACATGAGACGGCTCCATCGATCCGGAGGCGCAGGCCGAACCCAACGAGGCGGCAACGCCTGCCCGGTTCAGATGATGAATGATGGCTTCACCTTCGAGATGCTCGAAGGCGATATTGGAGGTATTCGGCAGACGGTTCTGCTCGTCGCCAAGCACAAAGCAATGTCCGATTCCAAGAATACCTTGTTCAAGACGGTCGCGCAGGGCGCGAACCCGAGTCTGCTCCTCGTCCATCAGGGAGACCGCCAGTTCCGCCGCCTTCCCCAATCCGACGATCCCCGGCACATTCTCGGTGCCGCCGCGCCGCCGCCGCTCCTGCGGGCCGCCGCGGATCAGCGGATTGAAACGCGTGCCTTTGCGGACATAGAGCGCGCCGATGCCCTTCGGGCCATGCAGCTTATGTCCCGACAACGACAGCATGTCGATTTCGGTCGCTTTCAAATCGAGTGGAATCTTGCCCACCGCCTGAACCGCGTCGGTGTGGAACAGCGCGCCGGTCTCGCGCGCCATCCTGGCAAGCTGCGCGACGGGAAACAGCGTGCCAGTCTCATTGTTAGCCCACATCACCGATGCAATGGCGGTGCGCGGGCCAAGCGCGCGCCGGTAGGATTCAATGTCCAGCCGCCCTCTTGAATCGACACCGATGAGGTGCGTCTTGATCCCTCGCGACGTCCGGAGATATTCCACCAGAGCAAGGATGGCGGGATGCTCGACGGCGGTCGTGACAATCTCGTCGCGGCCGTCCTGATTATCAAGAGCCGAAAGAATGGCTGTGCTGTCGGATTCGGTGCCGCCGGATGTGAACACGATCTCATGATCGAAAGCAGCGCCCAGCAACGCCTGCAGGCTCTTGCGAGCCTGCTTCACCGCCCCCGCGACTTCACTGCCGAAAGCGTGAGCCGATGAGGCATTTCCGAATTGCTCAAGAAAATACGGCAGCATCGCAGCGACAACGGCTGAATCCGCGCGCGTCGTCGCATTGTTGTCGAGATAAATCGGCCGCACGGAACGCCTCTTTCACTGTCGCTTCAATGCCGCGCTTTCGCTGCTCCAGCGACCGGGATAATGCGGACGAGTTCACCAAGCCGTTCCACAACGCGCGCCTGGATGCCTTCGAGTGTCGCGCTGGCCAGCTTGCAGAACACGCAAGCCCCTGTCAGCTTGACCATGACCTTGTTGCCATCGACCTC
This sequence comes from Bradyrhizobium sp. G127, assembly GCF_021502575.1. Taxonomy (NCBI): domain Bacteria; kingdom Pseudomonadati; phylum Pseudomonadota; class Alphaproteobacteria; order Hyphomicrobiales; family Nitrobacteraceae; genus Bradyrhizobium; species Bradyrhizobium sp. G127. Next base: position 21,809 of record NZ_JAKFGN010000003.1, on the reverse strand, counting down.
GATCAATTCGCAATCTCCGCCATCGCGTTGCAGCGCCGGTCGGATCTCCGCGATGGCAGCCTTGATGATCTCGACACGGTCTGTGTTCCCGGCTGGAAGTTGCTTCAAATGCTCAGCTTCAGTCAGCATGACTTGATTTCTTTCCATAACGGGATTTGACCTTTCCGAAACATGCGAAGTGCCATCCGCAGAAGGCGGCCAGCCTCAGGCAAACGATTTTCCGCAACCGCAACTTGCCTTCGCGTTGGGATTCTCGAAGGTGAAGCCCGACCCTTCGAGCGCCACCACGAAGTCGATGGTCGTGCCGGCGAGATGCTCATGGCTTTGCATATCGATGAAAACCCGGACGCCATCGCGCTCGATCACCGTATCGTCGGGATCGATCTGATCGACGAGACCCAGATTGTATTTGAAGCCGGCGCATCCGCCCGCTTCGACCATGATACGCAAGCCATCGACGGGCTTGTCCGCGGCAGAAATCGCATTGCGCACCGCATTGAGCGCGCTGTCGGTCAGATTGATCATTGCTCGACCTTCGTTTGTCAGAACCGTTGAGCAATGAACTGGCAAGTCTTATGCCACGCCTCAATATATTGATAAGTCTGATCTTTAAGCCGCCGGCTGTTGCTTTTCCGACGAGTGTCGGGTTTGCGACAGGACAGCTTGGCCCCGCACGCCGTGCTTCAGGCGTGGCAGGAAGCGTTCGGATCGATCCCGCGAAAGATCGCGCAGCGTTCGAACACGTCCAGCGTCGGCGGCACTTTCTTATGGCGGCAATACTTGGCAACGAGCTTTGCCAGTCCCTTGATGTCGCGGCCCGACGTTTCCGGGAAGGTCCCGACTAGGGTATCCAGCAGCGCGGAATCGACCGCGAGGCCGAACTGTCCGGTCATAACTCCCCATATGCGCCGCCGTGCGTCATCATTCGGCGGATGGAATTTGATCAGTGCGATGCACCGCGAGACGATCGCCTCGTCAATGTCATCGATGCGGTTCGTGGTAAGGAACAACAGGCCGTTGAAGTATTCCAGCACGCGCAGGAATACGCCAACCACAGCATTCATCGCAATATCGTCGTCACGGCGCTTGATATAGACATCGGCTTCATCGATTAGCATCACCGCGCCCCAGCGCTGGGCGCGCATCAGCGCATCCTTGAGCGCGGTTTCCATCGCCGCGACATTCAATCCGAGCTGACCGGAATGCACGCGGTAAAGCGGTCGCTGGATGATTTCGGCGTAGACCTCGGCTGTCAGCGTCTTGCCGACACCCGGAGGCCCCGCGCACAGAACAGTCGTTCCTCCGGATTTCCCGGCAACGATGTCATCTATCAAGACATCCATTTCAGCTGTCAGGATGTCGATGAGATCGGTCTGCTCCTCTGGCAGGATCAGCTTTTGCTTCAGATCGGGCTGATAGACATAAGGCGTCATGTCATCGACGTGAACCCAGAGATGATGATGCAGCTCAAGATGAAACATCAGCATGTAGGGATGGACGGGAATCCGGCAGAACAAGCCGTCCGGAATCGAAGCCTTGGCACCCTCCATCTCGCTTTCGGCGTCGTAGAGATTGCTTTTGGCGGCCTTTCTCAAATACTGGCCGAGAATATCACCGGTCACTTCAAGCGTGAGCGAACGCGTGGTCAGAATACCTTCGTCATTGACGAGGCGCGCCACGCCGCCACCCGACGATAACACCACCACGTCCTTGCGGGACCAGTCCGTGTCACAATGGGATGAATTCGGATCTTCGGTATAGAAGCCAGTGCCCCTGCCGGAAAACTGGAGGCCATACCGCCCCCGCCACGCGAAGTAACGCTCCTCGGTATCGTCGTAAGCGGCGATCAGTTCGGGCGTTTCCTTCAGAAATCCTTTTGCCGCAAGAATTTCAGGCACCGTCTTTCCAACGATGTCCCCCGCGGAAATCCTCAGCGTTGTCGATGTGATCGCGCCCTTGGCGTTGGCCTTCAATTCGATGAAGGCCCGGCCGGTCTCGTCATTGGAAGGCGGCGTATAGTCGAGCTTCGTAACAACATAAGGCAGCGGCCGGCTGGCGGCGCTCGCGGTGAACATCCAGCCGCGGATTGCATCCGTCACCAGATAGCGTGCAACCGCCGGCAACAAGGATTCCAGATCCGCTGCGATGAACCTGATGCTCTCTTCGCGGAAGGCACGCTGAAGAGTTACGATCTGAGCCAGCCGGACCTGCATGTCAGGTCCGGCCTTGCGATAAAGCTCTCGCAGAAAACCAAGTTCGGCGTCCGAAAGCTGACTGAACGCCACCTCCACCTTTTCGCCAAAGCGCAATTGCTCCTTGAGTGACGTCAACCCCGGAAAATTTGCGATCATTGTCTCGAAATCGGGCCGCTCTATCTGAAGCTTCATGCGCGTGTGCCGTATGACCTAGATCAATTGTTCCGCCGAACCGGGTATGCACGGTTCGCGCCACACGCAAACCGGCAGACAATTTGCATGGGAGGCAGGAGCGGCGTTGATACGCCGGACTTTGTCGGGAATCGGAGAAATGACATGACGACGCTTGAGAAGACTGCTCTGACCGGATTTGAGGCGACCGCCCTTGGCCGGCTCGACCGCGAGGGGCGCCTGCTCAACGCCGTCTTCAAAGGGCCGACAACGAAGCCGGGCCGGTTTGGATTCCGGGGCGATATCGCTCTCAAGTTCCAAACTCAGCTCGCGGATGAAAAGCGGCCGCCGGATTTCTCGATCGAACAGGTGTTGACCATCGTTCGGGAGGGTGACAGCACAATCCCGATTCTGGTGGGATACATCCACTCCTTCGCCTACCTGAGCGTGGTCTCCGAAGTTCTGGACGGCCTCCTCACGCCGGGCGGCACATACTTTATCTTCTGCAACAACATCGACCTGCTCGCGAAATACCGCGTGGCCCTCCGAGACATCACATATTTTGTCCTGCCTTGCGATGAATCGACAGTGTGGAAGGAAATGATGGACCTGATGAGCATCGACAAGAATGACGTCAAGAAACTCAACACGGCCGGCAAGCTCGATCACCTTCTCGACGCGGCGATGGGCTTCGATGAGAAATACGACATCATCACCTTCGAGGAAGGCGTGGCCCGGATGGAGCCGGTGAAGAACCGGAACGAAAATCGTCCCGTTTAAACGCGCCATCCGGTTTTACCTGACACGCCGCCATTGCCCTCACACTGGCGTGCTTCGTCGGCGCCCGTGTCTTCGTCCTCGACAAGTCTTACGCCTACGACGCAAATGTCGTCGTCAAGCACGGCCAGCGCCACCGGCGTGAGGCTCTGGCCCTTGCACGGTCCCTCGACGCAGCTGCCGGTGCCGAGTTCGAACAGCGCTCCGTGCTTTCCACACATTAGACGAATTCCGTTGGGATCCAGAAACTGATTGCGCTCCCAATCGAGATTTACCCCGTCATGGGGACATTTGTTGAGATAGCCGAACACCTGCCTGCCCCATCGAACCACAATGATCGGCCAAGGCCGCGGATTTCCATCGTCTCCGACGATCATCAAATGGAATCCCCTTGCCTTCTGGCTCGGGATTTCGTTCATCCTGCAAATTGCATAAGCTACATCGGCTTCCATCTTGTCCTCGTTCATGACGAAACGCTTGTCAGCCCTCCTGCTGGAAAGCGGCGATCCGTAGCATCCGCCTTGGCCAAAAGCATGCGGTTGGCGGACAGCGAGAACGCCTGCCAAGCGGCGGCGATGTCACGTAAAATCACCTGGGTATATTCCTCCGATAAGCGATGCTCATCGGGGAAATTCGACAACGCACACGATGTCCGGTTGAAAGCGATAACGTCATCCATAAGGGACTGCATGAGTTCGCCGAACGGCCGCTGCACATCCGGAGTGAGCGATGAACGGCCGCGCTCAACCGTAACACCGCTCATATCGAAAGCCAGGCCGCCGAGCACCGCTAGCGCGCTGTCGAAAATCTCTTCCATCGATTCGAGAATGGCCCGCTGTGTGAGTTGATCTCTCTGCTGGACAGCAAGGCTGCGATTGAGGCGATGACGGTAATCGTCGAACGCCGCATCTCCTTGCGCTGCGACCCATGCTCTGAACCGGGCGAGGCTCACGGCATTGATTGAAGCAGCACCATCGTTCACGGCGCGAGTATCCGATACCCCGATCTCCATGCGGCCGCGGACGCGGCTAAGCGCGCCCTCAATTCGATGCGCCGCCTCAAGCGCGCCTTCAAGATAGCCGGCGCTGCGGTGCGCGGTTTCCGAACCGCCAAGGCACAGCTTCCCGTCCCACTGCGCCCGGCGCAGCATCGGGTTGGCGGCGCCGGCATGCTCTGTCCGGGAAGAGTTGCGATCGAGCGTGCTGCAGGTAAACGGCTCTATTGCCCAATCCTGATAATGCTGTTCGCCTTGTTCAAGCACCGAGCCGAAGACCTGCGCCATCTGATTGTCCATCAGCATCGGCAAGCCGTCGTTGAAACTCGCGCGCAACTCCGGCGACAAGGCGAGAAATCCTCCCAGCGCCGCCTTTGCTGAATCCATATCGCAGGCGTCGAATATTTCGCCGATCACCGCCTGTTCATGGGTCACGAATGCGTTTCCGGACTGGCCGGCCTCGCGCCATAACGGACGATCGTAACCGATCACCACCTTGGCCTGCGCCGCCATCCACGTGTCGGCGTCGCGCATGGCTTCCCGCGTCGCGTCGTCAAGCTCGGGTTCAAAGCGAACCTGCTCTGCCAACAACCGCGGCGGAACCGCAAGCACAACGCGACGTGCTTCAACATCAACAATGTCGTCTCCCGCAGCAAATGTCAGGACAACGTAATCGCCGCCATCGCCGACACGGGAGAGCACATGACCAAGATGGGCGAGGCCAGGCGGCAATTCGGCGGCAAGCGCATCGACAAGCTGCGCCATGCCACTCTGAAGGCGATGCGCTCCTTCGTGAATATTTTTTCCCTTGATGCGCTCCGGCATTTTTTCCGGATCGTTCAGGTGGAGCATTGAACCGTCGTCATGCTGCGGGATATCGACAAGTCCCAGCTCAGCAATCAAACTCTTCAGAAGCGGCTGGGTGTCCGGCCAGAACCAGGTGGGACCGAGATCCATCGCCAGGCCGGATCCCGCGCTTGCAACTGACAGGATGCGTCCGCCCAGCCGTTCACGCCCCTCGAACAGAGCAACGGCGCGGCCTTTCCGGTGCAGGTTCCTCGCCAGAACGAGACCACACAATCCACCGCCAATGATCGCCGTATCCAGCATCGCCCAACCTTCTTCGCGCCCATCGGACAGGGCTCTGCAAGATTCGCGCAAAATCCCGTCCGCGACGCAGATGTCGGAAAACGCCCAGCCCGGTTTGCGACAGCCTTTGGCATCGGCAAATGTCCCGCTGAAATCTGTTTTCCGACGTCTCCGGCCCCATTTTGGCCGGCGCTGAACTGGCACAGAACTTGATATCCCATACGTAACGCACTGGCGTATGGAGATTGACATGAATGTCACACAGGATTTCACCTCCTGTTCCTTGGATGAACTGAAGGCGTTGCTGGACGGAGGCAAGCTGACCGTCTATTCGGTCGCGCGTCCCATCACCGCGGATCAGCCTGTCGACCGCAGCGCGCCGCTGGCGACATTTACCTTTGCCTCCCCGGCCTTTGGCGCGGTGGCGGATGGTTTGGAAAATCCCGTCTTCGCTGCAAATCCCGTCAATGCAAGCAGCGTGGGCACGCCGGGCTTCGCACGGGCCCAGAAGGCGGATGGGACCGTCGTTGCCGATTTTTCCGCGGGTCCCGGCAATCGAGAGATCAAGTTCAGCGAGGTTTCCTTCTCGCAAGGGGCGCCGGTCAAAATCACAGCGTTTCGTTTTATCACCGAGGGCGGATGGCCCGAGCGGCCGGAATACTACGATACACGGCCACGCACTGGTTATCCGATGCCCGCCACATAACACCGATCCGGCCGCGGCGATCGCAACAGCTAAGTGGATGTCCCGTTGGCGACAGTTGTCGGGTTTCCGACATGGAGAAAAGTCATATGACCTTTGCAAATCCAGAAGCGCTGGTAAGCACCGAATGGCTTGCGGAGCATCTTTCAGAGCCGGATATCAAGATCCTCGACTGCACTTGGCATCACTCCAGCACCAATCTCGATGGACGTACCCAGTATCGTGGACGTCATCTTCCCGGCTCGGTGCATTTCGACATCGATCATGTGGCGGACAAGTCCAATCCGCTTCCACACATGCTTCCCAATGCGGCTGACTTTGCAAAGAAAGTCGGACTGCTCGGGATCGGTGACGGAGACCGGGTCATCGTTTATGACCGGTTGTGCGGAGGAGCCGCTGCAGCGCGGGTATGGTGGATGTTCCGGGTCTTCGGCTATCACAACGTTGCTTTGCTCGACGGCGGCTATGGAAAATGGATTAAGGAGAAATTGCCGAGCGATATGGCCATGGTGCGGCCAGAACCAAAATCATTCTCGGCAACCTACAATTCCATGCTGGTTCGCGACCTCGGCGACATGCGGGACAATCTCGCGACCGGCGCGGCGCAAGTGATCGACGCGCGCGGCCCCGGCAAATTCGATGGAACTCAGGAAGACGTCTTTCCATTCAAGAAGCTCGGCCACATCCCGAACGCCACAAACATTCCGTGGGCCGATCTCATTCACCCCGACACGGGCGCATTCCTTACCCCGGACGCGCTGACCGCACGATTTGCGGCAGCCGGGATCGATCTTGAGCGTCCGGTCGTGACGACATGCGCCTCCGGCATTAGCTCATGTGTGGTGACGCTCGCGCTCTATCTGCTCGGGCACAAGACCGCTGCCGTCTACGATGGATCCTGGGCGGAATGGGGGCTGGCCGAGGATACGCCGGCAGTCGCTGCTTAAGAGAATCGACGGAGAGGTATGCTGATGAGCGTCACGCGAACATCGGACAGCCTGATCTGCGAAGGTGAAGACTACAAGCTTTTGACAGCGGACGATGGCGCCTCATTCGTCTTGCGGTCAAAGGCCGATCGCGTTGCCGCGCATTTGCGCGGCGAGGATGCGCTACGTTTTCGCGCCGACTATGATGCAATCAGAACTCAGTATCCTGACTGGAAGCCGGATCAGACTCTCGCCCAACTCTGGGATCAGGGCGGCTATAGCTGGCTCGCCGCACAAGACGGAGAATAACGATGCCGACACTCGTGAAGATCACGCAGGACGGACGAAAGCTGGAAGTGATCGGACTGGCCATCTGCCTCGAAGGACAGCTCGAGGCCTTTGAACTTATCGAAGTGAAGCTGCACCCCAACAAACGTGCGATCTGGGTGGTGCTGCCCGAAGCGACTCACATGGCCGGCCGCGTCGCGCTGACGCGCGAGGAGGCTGAAATCGTTACAAATGCATTCAAGGAAGCGGAAGCTCAAATTCTGGCTAGTCCGGCCGCCATCAATGAACGGTTCCGGATTGCCGCCATGTGGAAGGCGCGAGAACAAGGAATCGAGTAGTTCCCAACATCGCTCCCGAGCAGGCGACCACGGAATTCCTTGGGAACCAATCACCGACTCAGTTCATCGTGATATTACGCCGTCGATAGCAACCGCTTTCATCGCGTTCGAAGATATCGTCGATTTGCGGATGAGTAACAGGCTCGTCGGAAATATCGGCCAGCAAATTCTGCTCCGGGACATAGGTAACATAGGACGCTTGGTCGTTTCCGGCAAACAGATAATAAAATGGCTGATCCTTGCGCTACTCCGCCGCGGCATGGGTCTGACAATTTGTCGGGCACACGCGGGCGCAGGCACCGCAGCCGATGCAGGCGCCCTGATCGTTCATGACCATGATTTTTTTCTCGATCTCATCGTCCTCGTCGTCATCCAGATCGACGAACTCACCTTCGTCGGTGAGGCCCTTGAGGGTCATCACGTCGCGGCCACACACCTTGAAGCATCGGCCGCACCCGATGCACTTCTTCTCGTCGATTGCGAGCAGATACTCGGGCTTCCAGTCACGGCCGTCTCGGGTGGCATTCGTCATGATTGCAGAAGCCTCTGAGCTAGGCCGATTCAAGACTCTTCAGGACCGCACGCTTCTCCTCGAGAACCGCGAAGGCATCGTGAGCCCGCTGCGCGACATCCAGGATCGACTGCCAGTTGATGGGCAGCTCCTCCGACAAGTCGTGCAGATTCATCTTGGCATCCATTGCCCTTGCAGACAGCTTCTTGATTTCGGCCTTCAGGGTTTCCAGATCACTCATCGCTCACCTCAGTATTCTGCAACGGCTTTGAATTTTTCGATCATCTCGATGCCGGCGTTGACGTGCTTCTCGCCTTCCTGCGCCAGCTTGGCGAGGCTATCGAAACCAAACCGGTGAACGTCACGAAGCTGCTTGTTGACGACGATCAATCGCCCCCCGATCAGAACCATGCGCCCGAAGCCCTCGTGGCTCATCTTCAGCATTGGCGAAACCATCACGCCCGTCGCCCGCTCGATGGACAGCGCCACAGCATTGAAAAACAGTTCAAGCCGCCAGATCGTCTCCGGATCAGGATCGCCGATGATGGGGAGCGCCCGGCGGGCCTCCTTGTCCAGAATATAAGGCTCAAGAAGAACGAGATCTGCCTTGCTCTCCCATGCGCCGTGACTGTCCTGGGCGCGCCAGACCTTGACGAGCTCCTTGATGAAGGGCGCTTCCGCAGCGGGATTTTCTTCGATTACTGTAGCGAGCTCAGCCATGTTTTTCACTAGTCCTCGAAATCGAGAGTTCGTTCCTGGTCCTTCGACAGCGCCTTGCGCAGCCAAGGCGGCGGCGTTCCCTTCAACACGTCCTCCAGCTTGAGAAGGAGATCCGTGATCTCTTCCGGCTGATTCACCTTCATGGGATGAATGTTGCTCGCAACCACCCGCGCCGCGCCCGAGCCACCGATGGCTGCGACATAGAGAATGGCGCAATCCTTGATCGCCTCGATCTTCGGGGCGAGCTTGTCTTCGTTGCCGTCTTCCTTGAGATCACCATCGAACTGGATGGCCTCAAGAAAGCGGTGTCCTTGCGGACCGATCTCATAAATCGCGATGTTCTTCGCCCAACCGAAATGAGCGTCCACGCGTTTCAGGTCCTGGGTTGCGAATGCGATTTTCATGGTTCTCTCCGCTCGGCGTCAATGCGTTGCAGCTGCGGGCACGGCATCTTGCGACGCGGTGCCATTGAGGCGCCAGGTATCGGGTGTCGGCTGGCGATTCTCTTCTTGATCAGCAAGGATCATGTTGGCGATATCAAAAATCAAATCGCGCGTGCCGCGATAGCCGACCAGAAGCTGATGACCTGCGCCGAGCCGGTCGAACATCGGAAAGCCCGCGCGGTAGAAGGGGATATTCAGCCTCGCCGCGGCCTGCCGGCCATGCGAATGCGTGATCAGCAGATCGCATCCCTGTGCCGCCGCGCGCTTCTCAAGATCTTCGAGGTCTCCGATCAAGACTTCGTCAGCCTTGAGGCGCTCCAGCACCGGTGACTGGGTCGTCGTCACGGCAGCAGCCACGGTCATGCCCATCTCCTGCAACACGCTGCCCAGATCGTACAAGAGGTCCGGCTCGGCGCCGATCGCGAGCTTGCGGCCACCGGTGTGGAAATGCGCATCCAGCATCGCGTCCGCCAATTGTCCGCGCTGGCGGCGATATTTCAGCGGCACCGGCCGGCCGCTGATCTCGCTCAGGAATATGATGAATTCATCATTTGGAATGAGGCCGCAAAGGCGCTCGAACAGCCTGAACGGAACACCCGTCTTTTTCTTCAGCGCCTCGGCTGCGCGCTCCATCTGGGCACCGATAGTAATCGTCCATGACGCCTGCCCCATGGAGGCGATTTCCTCAAGGCCAATGCCGCCGATCGTCGTCGGACTGAAGTCTTCGGGGATATGTCCATCAAGCGAGCCCGCGATATCCGGCAGGAAGGACGGCTTCAATCCAAAGTCCTCAATGATGATGCGCAACTCGTCGAGATCGCCCGGTGTGAGATGACATCCCGGAAGAACATTGACCCGCGCCGGATCGCGCGGTGCATCAGCCTTCGGCTCTTCGACCAGCACCTCGACCATGCGCGCGACGGCCTTTTCCCAGCCGTCCTGAAACGCGTCCTTGAAATCTGGCGTCGAGATATAGACCAGCGGATACTTCGCGAGTTGAGGATGCTTCTCGCGGATCAGCTTGATGTAGCCTTCAACGTCATCGCCCTTGGTTTCGGTGACGCCGGTGGAGCAAATGCCGATGATTTCAGGCTTCTGCTTGTTGTAGATGTTCAGGACAGCCTGCTCGACATTTTCATAGCCGCCGAGCACCGTCGCCACTTCGCTCATGGCCGTCGTCTGCATCGGCACGTTTTCCTTGAAGTGCCGCACGAACAGCGTCAGTCCGAAGGAGGTGCAGCCTTGCGAACCGTGCAACAGCGGCATCGATCCGCGCAGACCAAGAAATGCAAATGCAGCACCGATCGGCTGACTCATCTTTAGCGGATTAACCGAGCAAGCCTTCTTGCTGACGGTGACGGTTGCCATCGCCGCCCCTATTCCGCCGCAACAAGCATGGGTGCGGATACTGGCGGCATCGTTGCGAGGATCTCGTCAAGCCGGATCGAACAGGCGCCACAGCCGCCCGAGGCGTTGGTTTGCTCACGTATGCCATCCACCGTCGTCAGCGCATGCGCGTGGATCGCATCCTCGATCGTTCCAAGATGGACAGTCTTGCAGTTACAGATCTTCCTGGCCCGCCGGACCTGCTCGGCACGCTCCGGGTCGGCGGCCAAGGCAGCAGCCTCGGCGGCCATCTGCACCATCGCCCTGGTCTGCCAGCTATTTGCTTCATCGTCCCATGGCGCCGGCCGACGAAGCTGCTCCCACATTGGGTTGAACAGCGCCTTGTCGATCTCCTGCACCAGCTTCACCATGCCCACGTAACCCATGTAGGCGTGGCTGCGCTCCTGATTGATATCGAGCCAGGGCATCGCCGCTTTCAAGGCGACGAACTGCGACTTGCCGCCCGAGAGCATGATGTCTGCCTTGGCGTCCTTGAGCATCTTGTACATTTCACGCGGCGCCATATCGTCGATCATGTGGGCGTCCTGGCCCATCAGTTCCTTGATGCGCTCCTTGTCCTCCTTGGTGGACTTCTTCACGCTGGTCCCGACCAGTTCGAGACCGGCTTCCTGAAGAGCCGCAACAACCGACCACGACTTGACGCCGCCGGTGATGAGCAGAACCTTCTTGTCCTTGAAGCGCGGCTTGTAAGGCTCGATCGCGGCCCAGGCCCGCGCCTCTTCGCGCGCGATCACTTTCTCGGTCCGCTCCATCAATTCGGCAGGCGCGCCGCGCTCGATCAGAAGCCGCGCGATTTCCCGCAGCGAATCGCTGGAATCCTCGATGCCGTAGAACGATCCTTCGAAGAACGGGATGCCGTAGCGCTCTTCCATCTTGCGCGCCACGTTGATCATGGCCTTCGAGCACACCATCATCGCCGCGCGTGCGCGATGCGAATAGGCCACCTCGCGATATTTTCCATCGCCCGAGATGCAGGACAGAATGCGAATGCCAAGTTCGTCCAGCAGCGGCTTCACCTGCCACAATTCGCCCGACAGATTGTATTCCCCGATGATGTTGAGGTCGTAGGGCGTGGTATAATCCGGCTCTTCCGTTCCGATCACATGCTCGAGCAAAGCTTCGCCGGCAAGCTTGTTGCCGAGATTCTTAGGACCGACAAAGCCGGGGGAATTGACCGGAATGACGGGCTTGTTGAATTTGACTGAGGCCGCCTTGCAGACCGCATTGATATCGTCGCCGATCATCGCGGGAACGCAGGTCTGATAAACAAAGACCGCCGGCGGGTCGTACTTCTCGATGATTTCCTTGACCGCCTTGTAGAGGCGCTTCTCGCCGCCGAACACAACATCGGTTTCATTGATGTCGGTGGTAAATCCCGTGCGCCAGATATCGGAGCCAGACGATCTGGCGCCGCGATTATCCCAGGAATTACCTTCGCAGGCGATCGGACCATGGACGAGATGGGCAACGTCGGTCAGCGGCTGGAGTGCGATTTTGGCACCGTCAAAGGCGCAGCCGCCCGCAGCACCGCCCGGCTGAAGCTGCTTGGTGCAACCCTTCTTGCGCTCGGCCTCCGATTTGTTCGCATTCTTGCCGCAGCCCGGCTCGTTGAAAACGTCCTGAATGGTGGCCGACAGCGAGCTCATGCGTCTCTCCTACGGAACGGGATATCTGGGCATGCAAACGAATTCTTCTCTGGTCAGTCTGCCCGCCGCCGCTCCCGGCAACACGTGTCTGGAGCGGCGGCAATGCAGCATCAGGCGTGACCTCAGCGAATGATGTCGAAGCTGAAGTCGGTCTTCGCCGGAACATTGGTGTTCCTGTCGATCTCGTCGAAGATCTTGTCGAGGATCCGCACCAGAACATTCATGCCGCCCTGATAGCCCCAGACCGGATAGCGGTGATGATGATGGCGATCGAAGATCGGAAAGCCGATCCGGATCAGCGGCGTGCCGGTGTCGCGCTCAAGATACTTGCCGTAGGTGTTGCCAATCAGGAAATCCACTGGCTCGGTGAACAGCAGCGAACGCATATGCCAGAGATCCTTGCCGGGATAGACGTGGCAGTTCTGACCGAACGGCGAGCTGTCGAACACAGCCTGAACCTGTTCCGCCCAGGCCTTGTTGCCGTTTGTCGCCAGCACATGGGTGGGTTCAGCGCCGAGTTCGAGCAGGAACGCCGCTAGGCCGAGGCAGAGATCCGGATCGCCGTAGATCGCGAATTTCTTGCCGTGGATATGCGCGCTGGAGTCCGCCATCGCATCGACCAGACGGCCACGTTCGACGGAGAGAGCTTCCGGGATCTCCTTGCCGCTGATCCGCGATAGCGCCATGATGAAGTCGTCGGTCGCCGAAACTCCGACCGGATGATTGAAAGCGACTACTTCCTGGCCGTGGTTGGCAACGAACGGCAGCGTCTTTTCCGTGGAGTACTGCTGCATGGAGATCGTCGCCTTGGCATGGATCGCGTTCGCCGCGTCCTCCAGGGTGGTGCCGCCGTCATACATACGGAACTCGCCGTCCGTCGGCGTATCGAACACGTCGCTGTTGTCGGCAAGGATGGTATAGTCAATGCCCATCAATTCGAAGATACGCTTGATCTCGCGGGTGTTTCCGACGGTATAGCCATCGAAGCCGCCGATAAAATTGATCTTCTCGCTCGGCTGGCGCTCGAGCTTGGGCGCGGTTCCGGCCTTGCCATCCCAGAAATGCTCGAGAATGCCCTTCAATGCATTGTCGTATCCGGTGACATGACTGCCAACGAAGGCGGGCGTATGGGCGAACGGGACGTCGTACTCTTCAGGCACGGAACCCTTCTCCTTCGCCGTTTTGATGAATGCATTGAGGTCGTCACCGATCACTTCCGCCATGCAGGTCGTGGAGACGGCGATCATCTTCGGCTTGTACATCGCATGGGTATTGGCGAGACCGTCGATCATGTTGTTGAGACCGCCGAACACCGCGGCGTCTTCCGTCATCGACGACGAAACGCAGGAACTCGGTTCCTTGAAATGCCGCGACAAGTGGCTGCGGTAGTACGCGACACAGCCTTGCGATCCGTGCACGAAAGGAATGGTGCCTTCGAAACCCACCGCAGCGAAGACGGCACCCAGAGGCTGGCAGGCCTTGGCCGGGTTCACCGTGAGTGCCTCACGCGCGAAATTCTTCTCGCGGTATTCCGGCGTCTTGGCCCATTCGCGAATGCGTTCGACTTCGGCGGGATCGCGGGGATTTTCGAACATCTTCTTTTTGTTCGCCAGCATCTGCTGGTATTCCGGTCCGCGGAAGAGCTCGAAGTGATCGAGCACGTGTTCTGCATTCTGCGTCATGGTGACACCCTTTTCAAAAATCGCATGTAATCGTGAGGCCCTGACTCCGCCCACCGGAGGAGCCAGGGAGCGCAGCTTATTCCGCGGCTATCAGCGTCGCTTTCGGCGCCGCCTTCCATGGCGCCTTGGCTTTATTCCAGATCGGCGAATTGATCGCCATGTCCATGTCGCGCGCGAAGATCGCGAAACCGTCATAGCCATGATAGGGGCCGGAATAGTCCCAGGAATGCATCTGCCGGAACGGCACACCCATCTTCTGGAACACGTACTTCTCCTTGATGCCCGATCCGACAAGATCGGGCTGGACCTTCTCGACGAACTTCTCGAACTCGTATCCCGTCACGTCGTCATAGATCAGCGTGCCGTCCTTGACATAGTGCTGGGCCGTTCTCTGATAGTCGTCGTTGTGGCCGAACTCGTAGCCGGTGCCGACCACCTCCATGCCGAGGTCTTCATAGGCGCCGATCACGTGACGCGGGCGAAGACCACCGACGAACAGCATCACGGTCTTGCCTTCCAGCCGCGGCCGGTATTTTGCGATGACCGCGTCCATCAAAGGCTGATACTTCGCGATGACGCGCTCGGCGCCTTCCTTGATCTTGTCGTCGAAGAAGCTTGCGATCTTGCGAAGCGACTCGGCGATCTTGCTCGGCCCGAAGAAATTATACTCGCACCACGGAATACCGTATTTCTCTTCCATATGACGCGAGATGTAGTTCATCGAGCGATAGCAATGCAGAACGTTGAGCTTCGCCTTCGGCGTCGCTTCCAGCTCGGCGAGGCTGCCGTCGCCTGACCACTGAGCGATGACGCGCAGGCCCATTTCCTCCAGCAGAATGCGGGAAGACCAGGCGTCGCCACCGATATTGTAGTCGCCAATGATCGCCACGTCGTAAGGCGACGGCTCGAACCGAGGCGCAGCATCTGCCGGGATCTTATCGAACACCCAGTCACGGATCGCGTCGTTGGCGATATGGTGGCCAAGCGATTGCGACACACCGCGGAAACCTTCGCAGCGCACCGGCACGATGGTCTTGCCTTCGTATTCTTTCGACTTCTGCTTGGAGACGGCCTCGATGTCGTCGCCGATCAGGCCGATCGGGCATTCCGACTGCACGGTGATGCCGTTGTTGAGCGGGAACAGCTCCTGGATTTCATCCATGATCTTGGCGAGCTTCTTGTCGCCGCCGAAGACGATGTCCTTCTCCTGGAAATCGGAGGTGAACTGCATGGTCACGAAAGTGTCGATGCCGGTCGTTCCGATGTAATAGTTGCGCCGGGCCGCCCAAGAATATTGCCCGCAACCCACCGGGCCGTGACTGATGTGAATCATGTCCTTGATCGGGCCCCAGACCACGCCCTTGGAGCCGGCGTAGGCGCAACCGCGGATGGTCATCACACCGGGAACCGACTTGAGGTTCGACTTGACGCCACAATCAGACTTGCCGGCTTCGTGCACATTCAAGTGCTTGGCGCGGCGCTTTGCGGTCTTTTCCGGATAGACCTTCAAGACCTCTTCGATCAGTTCCTTGTTGCGAGCCTTGATCTCCGCAACGCTCTGCGTTTTCGCTAAACTCATTTTGATTTTCCTCGCTATCCCATTTGCGGTGGCGGAGCCCGGCTCCTCGCGGGAGGGGCCGATGCCTTATCGAATGAAAAGTGTCACGCCGACATAGCGGCGAGTTTGTCTGCGGCGAGTTCTGCGGCGGTTTTTCCGACCACGGATTCGTCCACCGGCTTCATGATGCCGTGCTCCATCAGCATGTCCTCGAGCTCGTCCATGGTGATCGGGGTCGGGATGATGCCCTTGCCCTGGTTGGCATGGATCCGCGTGGCCAGCGTGCGGTAATGCTGGGCCTGAACCGAGTCCGGCGCATATTCCAGCACCGTCATGCGCCGCAGCTCGGCATGCTGCACGATGTTGTCGCGCGGCACGAAGTAGATCAGGTGCGTGCCGAGCTTCTTGGCCATCGCCTCGGCCAGTTCCAGTTCCTTGTCGGTCTGGCGTTCGTTGCACACCAGCCCGCCGAGGCGAACACCGCCCGAATTGGCGTACTTCAGAATGCCCTTCGAGATGTTGTTGGCGGCATACATCGCCATCATCTCGCCGGACATCACGATGTAGATCTCCTGCGCCTTGTTCTCGCGGATCGGCATCGCGAAGCCGCCGCACACCACGTCGCCCAGCACGTCGTAGGAAACGTAGTCGATGTCCTCATAGGCGCCGTTCTCCTCGAGGAAGTTGATCGAGGTGATGACGCCGCGGCCGGCGCAGCCGACGCCGGGTTCCGGACCGCCGGACTCGACGCACTTGATGTCGCGGTAGCCGACCTTCATGACCTCTTCGATCTCAAGGTCCTCGACGCTGCCGGCGGCAGCCGCCAGGCTGAGAATGGTGTCCTGCGCCTTGGCATGTAGGATCAGCCGGGTCGAATCCGCCTTCGGGTCGCAGCCGACGATCAGGATGCGGTGACCCATCTCCGCCAGCGCCGCCAGCGTGTTCTGCGAGGTGGTCGACTTGCCGATCCCTCCTTTGCCGTAAAATGCGATTTGTCGTAATGCCGCCATCTTGCTCTCCATGAACCGATTGCCGTTTCGCCCTTACCGCGCAGTTTGATCTTGGAAGATCCTCATTGCGCGGCGCGGTTACGGACTTTGCTCTTCCGCTTCGAGAGGCATCCAGCCAGCAACCATCGCCTTGCACAGACTGGGTTTGCAACGACTGTGCCAGCGCGCACGGCCGGCGAAACTCCCATTGATTCTAACGAGATAACGAAATCGAGCAGGCGCGAGACTCTTGTTGCAAACCCGACATCGCTGGGTGTCACCCGACGTCCAGACAGGAGGCTGTCTCAAACAAAACAACTAGCGATCCCGCCCCGATGAGTTGTTGCGAGAAAGCAGCGGCAACCACCGCGGCTGCTCGCGGTACGGTGTTTGCTTGATGGAGCAGACCAGATCAGTGAGGGCGACATGCGCATCCATCCCGAACCTTTCCGCCCAGTGGAGAACCGTCGGATCTTCGTGGTTGAAGACGATGAAATTATTCGATCGGCTCTCCAGTTCATCCTGGATGACCGCAACGAGGCGCACGCCTTCAGGAGCCTCGATCTGGCATTCGCCAAAGCCGCGAACGTGCGACCGGATGTCGTATTGCTCGGGATCGGCTTTTTACAGAGCGATGGCAAACGACGTTTGGCCGAGATCGCATGCCGATTGTCTGACGCAAAAATCCTGATCGTGGCCGATTCGCTCCGCGATCCGCTCGCACTCAGAAGCCTCGACGAGGGAGCTCACGGTGTGCTGGGCAAGCCGATTACTTTTGATTCCGTTCATGGCAAGGTCAACACCGTGCTCGACGAAAGCAGCCTGTCGCTGGTTTCACTTGGGTAACCGCCCCGAGTAACAGCCGGACCGCGGCAACAGAAAACAGGACGACAATCGCCAATGGAATCATTACCCGCGCCCAGCATCCCGTCGATCGATGAGATCATCGATAACTTCTCGTTACTGGAAGAATGGGACGATCGGTATCGCTATGTTATCGAACTGGGTCGCGGCATGAGCCCGTTATCCGAAAGTCAACGCACCGAGGTGAACAAGGTGCAGGGCTGCGCCAGTCAGGTCTGGCTCGCCACCATAGTGAGTCTTGCCGACAATCGGCCCTTCCTCACATTCCATGGTGACAGTGACGCACACATCGTGCGCGGCCTTGTCGCCATTCTGCTCTCCGCTGTGTCCGGCAAACAGGCCAGCGAGATTCTGGCGGCCGATCCTATTGCGCTATTCGATCGCCTGGGTTTGGGCGAGCATCTCACCCCGCAACGCTCCAATGGATTTCGCTCCATGGTCGGGCGCATCCGCAACGATGCCCGGGATGCGCTTGCGGATGGCGCTTGAAGCCAGCAGCTCAATATAAGGGACGGCAATTCCTCAGCTCTACGGCTCCCGTCATCTCCGGGCCGCGCATGATGACCGCTGTCGCGCAGGCGACAAACTCAACCGTGTAATAGACTTCCCCCAGAAAACTCCATCGCTCGCGAACGATCCCGGCATCCCCCGGATGAACAAGCGTCTCACCAATATCCTTGTGAGGATAAATTCCGTCGTTATTGACCCGGGTCAACGAGCGCACGGCGTCGCCCAACTTGAATTCGCGCTTGCTTGCGCCGCCGGAAGTTCGTGCAATATGCCGCCGCCGTCCATCATGGGCGACGCGGGCAATCGTGACAGGTCGTGAGGCGACAGTCTGGTAACTCATGCGAAGAACTCCTGCGCCTTCGTGAGGGCCTGAGCGAGAGCATCGACCTCCTCATGCGTGTTATATAAAGCGAACGAGGCCCGGCAGGTGGCCGTCACACCGAAGCGTTCCAGGAGAGGCATAGCACAATGCGTTCCGGCCCGCACCGCAACGCCCGCGCGATCGAGGACTGTCGCGAAATCGTGCGCATGAGCGCTTTTCATTTCGAACGATAGAATCGCACCCTTCTCGGCCGCCGTCCCAATAATCCGCAATGAATTTATCTCACCGAGCTTCTCCTGGGCATATGTCAGCAGCGCGCTTTCATGCGCTCTGACGCGGCTTTTGCCGATGGAGTCGATGTAGTCGATGGCCGCACCCAGCCCGATCGCCTGAACAATCGCAGGGGTTCCGGCTTCAAACCGATGCGGCGGCTGACCGTATGTAATGTAATCGCGATGCACCTCGCGAATCATTTCGCCACCGCCGTTGAACGGCGGCATCGCCGCAAGATGCTCGTGCTTGCCGTAGAGCGCGCCAATCCCGGTCGGCCCGTATAGTTTGTGACCGGTGATGACATAGAAATCGCAATCGATGTCCTGCACGTCCACGTCGAGATGAACGGAAGATTGCGCACCGTCTACCAGCACGGGGATTCCTCGCGCATGCGCAATCCGGACCACGTCCTTCACCGGGACCACAGTGCCCAGTACGTTCGACATCTGAGTGATCGCGACCATCTTCGTGCGATCGGTCAGCAGCTTCTCGAATTCATCAATCAGAAAGTTGCCTTCGTCGTCTACAGGCGCCCATTTGATGACAGCGCCCTGACGCTCCCGCAGAAAATGCCAGGGAACGATGTTGGCATGATGTTCCATGATGGAGAGCACGATTTCGTCGCCCGGTCCGATCCGTTCGCGGCCGAATGTCTGGGCGACGAGATTGATCGCTTCGGTCGCACCCCGGGTGAAAATAATTTCATCGCTGCGCCGGGCATTCAGAAAGCCTGCGACCTTTTCCCGGGCGCCCTCATAGCCTTCGGTCGCCGCATTGGCGAGATAATGCAATCCCCGATGAACGTTGCTGTATTCGGATGTGTAGGCCTGTGTCAGACGATCGAGAACTGCCTTCGGCTTCTGGGCGGACGCTGCATTGTCCAGATAGACCAGCGGCTTGCCATAAACCTGCATCGCCAGAATCGGAAAGTCCTCACGCACCCGGCGGACATCGTAGCTGCCGTTGCTTACCGCCGGGTGCATGGCTTCATCTCCGTCGTCCCAGCCACGCCAGCGTCGTGTCCATCAGCGCTTGGCGCAGGCCTTCATGCTCGACGGTCTCGAGCACTTCGGCGGCGAAGGCCTGAATCAACAAAGCCTCAGCATCTTTTTCCGGAATGCCGCGCGCCATCAGGTAGAACTTGAGCTGATCATCCAGAGCACCCGTCGTGGCACCATGCCCGCACTGAACATCGTCGGCAAAAATCTCGAGTTCCGGCTTGCTGTCGGCCTCCGCGCTATCGGACAGCAGCAACGCGCGAGACATCATCTTCGCGTCCGTCTTCTGCGCCTGCGGCCGAACCGAGATCTTGCCCTGAAATACGGCGCGGGCGTCGTCGTCGACGACCATCTTGAAAACCTCGCGGCTCTGACAATTGGCCGCAGAGTGATCGACGGTCAGGGTGGCATCCGCGTGCTGCCGCCCCGCCAGAAGACTCAGGCCGCGCAGATTCGTCTCGGTGCCTTCGCCCGCGAGCAGCATGAACATCTGATTGCGGACGACGGAGCCGCCGATCGTGAAGCCCAACTCGTTGAATTTTGCCCGGGCCCCGATATTGACCAGAAGCGTCGCGACGTGGATGGCCGCGCTTCCCTCGCACGTGACCTTGACATGATCGACCCGCGCTTCATCGCCAACCACCACCTGAAGCGCAGTGTTGACCTGATAATCCGATTGATCGGGACCTTCATGGGTCTCAATGAGAGTCGCACGCGCACCACCACCGGCCACCACCAGCGATCTGGTCACCATCGCCGCCGGCGTTGCAATCGTATTGACGAAAGCAAGCTGGATCGGCCGCTCGATGGCAACGCCTGGGGAAATTGTGATGACGACGCCGTCGCCCGCCAGTGCCGTATTCAGGGCGAGCGCCGGATCGCCGGCAGGAACGGTCGGACCAAGGCCCTGCGACAGCAAGGGCTCGTCCAGGGCCAGCGCTTCCGCCATTTGCCGAACGACAAGACCTGCTTCAAGATCCATAAGATCTGACAATTCCGCCACAAATGAGCCATCGACGATCACCAGCCGCCGAAAGCCGAGTTCCGTCAGCAAACCTTCCCCATCGCGCGCACGTGCCTTCGCGGCGGCGTCCGGCAGAGCCGCAAGCGGCTTGGCATCTCGCATCAACCGTCGCAGATCGGTATATTTCCAGGATTCAACGCGCGAATGCGGCAGCCCCGCGAGAACGAAATGATTGAAGGCAGCGGTGCGCACCGCGGCAATGTCGCTACCTCCCGGCAGCGACTGTCGCGACGTCGCATAGACATCGACCAGGCCGAGTTCGGCTTCTGTCCTGACCGGGCGAATTCCAACGTTCATGATCGTCAAGCCGCCTCGTTCTGATACCGAGCGTATCCAGTCGCCTCAAGTTCGAGAGCCAGATCCTTGCCGCCGGTTCTCACGATCCTGCCGGCGGAGAGCACATGGACGATGTCCGGCACGATGTAATCCAGCAGGCGCTGGTAATGCGTGATCACGATCATGCCGCGTTCGCTTGCGCGCAACTGGTTGACGCCATTGGCGACGACCTTCAAGGCATCGATGTCGAGGCCGGAATCGGTCTCATCAAGGACGCAGAGAAGCGGCTCAAGCAGCGCCATCTGCAGCGTTTCGTTCCGCTTCTTCTCCCCGCCGGAAAACCCGACGTTCAGTGGCCGACGAAGCATCTCGGCGTCGATGTTGAGTTTCTTGGCGATCTCGCGAACGCGCTTGAGCAAATCCGGAGACGACAGCTCCTCCTGGCCGCGCTTCCGGCGTTGGGCATTGTAGGCGGTGCGCAGGAACGTGATGGTAGCAACGCCCGGAATTTCCAGCGGATACTGGAACGCGAGGAACACACCCTTGGCCGCGCGCTCGTCCGGCGCCATCGCCAGCAGGTCTTCACCCTTGAACAGGATCTCGCCGCCGGTGATCTCGTAGCCTGGCTTTCCAGCCAGCACATAAGACAACGTCGACTTGCCTGCTCCGTTGGGGCCCATGATGGCGTGGATCTCACCGGCGTTCACCGTGAGAGCCAGACCGTTGAGAATCTTTCTCCCGGCGATTTCAGCCTGGAGGTTACGGATTTCCAGGAGCGGCGTCATCGCGAATTCCCTCCGTTGCGGATCTGATCCAGCACACTCATCCGACACTTCCTTCCAGCGAGATCGAGATCAGCTTCTGGGCCTCGACCGCAAACTCCATCGGCAATTGTTGCAGCACGTCCTTGACGAAGCCGTTGACGACCAGCGCCACCGCTTCCTCCTGCGACAGGCCGCGCTGCACGCAGTAGAACAGCATCTCCTCGGAGATCTTCGAGGTGGTCGCCTCGTGCTCGAACAGCGCCGACGAGTTCTTGGCCTCGATATACGGCACGGTATGCGCGCCGCACTTGTCGCCGATCAGAAGCGAGTCACACGCGGTA